>CANGWP010000001.1 GCA_947457605.1 Bdellovibrionales bacterium
ATTACGGGACAAGGGTACAAACTTACGACTCGGAAATCTTCGGGCCATCTGGAAACTTCAAATCTTCCAGCAGAGGCTTGAGACGACCAAGGGCGACGTCAGCCCGCACCAAATAATGACGGAGCCCGGGGTCGTGGGACTCTCCTCCGCTTTCAAGCTTACGCATGGCAAGCTGTACCATTCCAATGGCAATTCCGAGCTCATTGGCAATCTGATGATGAAGTTCGTTGCTCATTCCAGGTAAAACCGGGCTCCAATCCCGCCCTGAAAAAATCCGTAAGTTGAGGGGATCAGCCCCAAGCCCGGAACAAGTTCTGCGAAGATTCCAAAAGGCGCATCCGGAATGAACCATTCAGCTCCGACTGGAATTCTGATCCCGAGCCCAAACGAGCCATCTTGCTCATCGAAATATTTTCCCTTTTTGTTTCCACTCGCAATCAAAAAGCCTCCACCTATCCCAGCGTAGGGCCTGATTCGGGAATAACTTTTAAAATGAAAAAGATAATCGGAATAGAGAAACACGAATCGATCAAAGGAAAATGCAAGCCCCCCATCAATTGCCCGATCGGCAGTGGTCCAAAACTTACCCGTGAGACCGGTGGGTTCACCGAGAACGAACCCCACGCCTTTTGACCTTGAAACCGCTCCTTCCGAGTCAAATTCCGCGAAGGCAGCCACAAAAAAAAGAAACCCAACCCATCGAAGACGGAATCCCATTCCCAACATCCCTTTCCTAGGATCGAACCCGGGAAATCAAGGATCGATCGGTTCATAGAGTTCCGGAAGAGTAGCAAATTCCCCGGTGAACTCAATCCCTTTTGTGGGTCTCCAGAAAACATCCGGATGGGCATAGCGAGTGATCCAATAGCCCCCGGTGATCCGTCCCGACGAATCGAGTTCAAGAACGTATTCCGAATTTTGTGTGGATGAAACCCAATTTCCGGTACCCGTGACGGGATCCCATCGTGAAACATCGAGTTCATCCACATAAATCAACTTTGATTGGATTCGAATCGCATTTCCCGCACTCTCCGACCGGGCACTACCAATGGGCGTAAATTCGTACCCGATCACGGGCTGATTCCACGCCTCCTTCCCCGGGTCCACGTCCGCAGGGAAGGCTTTTTTTCGAAGGCCGATCTCATTTCCCAAAATCACATGATATGTCCCCGGATTGATGTCCTGACAGTTCGGAAACTGAAGAGAGAGCCCGAAAGGACAGTAACGTCCAATCACGATTGAATTCAATTTCTGCCGGGCCGCCGTGTAGGAAATCAGGCCCTTGACATCAGAAGAACCAAAGGGGATCGGCACTCCGTCGGGATTCAACCTCACCACCGGCCTGGGCTCCCGAAATTCAATCGCCGCTGCAGTCCAGCCATCACAAATCCCTGCCCAATCCGGCGCACGCGGATTCGACTCCGCCCGACTGATGTAATTTTTTAATGGATAATCGTATCGCCCTCGATAAAGGTCATACTTCTCCGTGGGCGATAATTTTTTCAGTTCTTCGAGCGACATCTTCAGCACTTCATCCCGTGTGGGAGAGCGATATCGAAAACCAACTTGAGGCTCCGCATTCCATCGGAAATTGATGCTTCCTCGATTTCGCGGCCAGTAGCTCTCCGACCAGGGCAACTTCGTGGAATCAATTCCGCCCGCGAGTGGCAGTCGATCAAATTGGTAATCGTACCCCTCCCCAAACCGGCCTGGATCATTGTAGCCATCCCAAGGCCGGCACCAGGCACTACTACCTATGCCGAGGCAAGCCAGCCCTGCCCACCAGAAAAAACCCCGAACTATTTTTGCACTGCGCATTTGCCAAAACCCCCCTCATTTCCAAACAGGGAGAGGCAAAATACGAGCCAGAACCCGAAAAGGAATTCCGCTATTTTTTCCGTGCACGGGCCATCAGGAAGAGACCCAGAAAAATGAACGGAAGACTCAGGATTTGTCCAAGATCAATCGGGAGATCCGACTCGGCGGGGATCTGGACTTCCTTCACAAACTCGATCAAAAACCGTGCTGTGAAAACGGAAACAAAAAACATACCCGTCAGAAATCCATTTCCGAATCTTCGATGAACGCCCTTTTTTAGCATCCACATCATCAGGAAAAAGATGGAAAAATAAGAGAAGCTCTCGTACAGCATCGCCGGATGCCGGGGCATATCGTCCACTCGCTTGAACACCATCGCCCACGGCACATCGGAAGGACGCCCAAGAATTTCGGAATTGAAGAAATTCCCAAGCCGAATCATTCCTCCAACCATCGTGCTGGGCACGGAAAGATAATCAAGCAGGGTAAGCACCGAGCCGTCAAAATGCTTTCGTTTCCAAAGAGAAACCGAAACGATCACCCCCAAAACCCCACCGTGACTCGCAAGCCCGCCTTCCCAAACCTTGAGGATCCGGACCGGATCCGAGAGAAAAATGCCCGGTTCATAGAAAAACACGTGTCCAAGCCGCGCCCCGATGACCGTGCCCAGAATGACATAGGAGAGCATCGAATCGAATCCTGCGGGAACAATCCCATCGCGACTCGTGATCCAGTTCAGGATTCGCAGCCCAAGAAAGAATGCGAGCGCGAAGAGCGCGCCGTACCAACGCACAGAGAAAAAGCCAAGGTTGAAAATCTCGGGCGATCCACTCCAGACAATATGCTCCACCATGATCTCCATCCTACCACGGAAACATGACTAGCCCAGCCTTGGTTTGACAAGACCCTCCATTTTTTTTAGCTTTTGTTCCCATGAAGATTCGCGCGATTTTTCCTTTTCTTTTTGGATTTCTATTTGCCTGCTCGAGCACACCAACAGCTCCAGTGCCCCCCCCTGGCGTTTTGTTTGTAGCGAGAGACTCGATCGCCAAAGAAACCGCATCCTTGTTTCCTGAATCCTTCTCCGATACAAGAACCATCCGAGTGCGATTCGCAAGCAATCGCGATCAAGAATCCACCTCTCTCGGCACCTCGCTTGTTTTCGGAGAAACCACCGTTACCGTTCCTGACACCCATCCCGTAGGAACCATCGGCCAAGGTTTCATTCGGGGAGAAACCAAAACACTTGCTCTCTCAGAGCTGAAGTCCTCCCTTTCGGAAAAGCCCCAATGGGGCTCTCTGATTTTTGTTCACGGATTCAACGTTGACTTTACGGAAGCCCTCTTTAGAACCGCTCAAATTGCGTATGATTTGAAATTTCAGGGTACCGTGCTTCTGCTTTCATGGCCTGCGGGAAAGACGGGTGGCTTCTTCGAGAAGAATCTCATCAACCGCACTTATGAATCCAATCAGCGAAACGCCCTCGCGAGCATTGATGCCTTTTTTCAGATTTTCCAAGAGCTTTCAGGACTTCCGCTGCCTCGCCAACTCATCATCCACTCCATGGGACACCAGGTTGCGCTCCCTGCCTTGCTGAAGTTGTCGCCAGCTCTTGAACGCCCCTTCATTCAAGAGCTGGTCCTGAACGCACCGGATTTTGACCCGGAGGAGTTCGGAACAAGCATTCCTGCCCTGAAGAAAATAGCGAACCGAATTACTCTGTACTGCTCCCAAAAGGACAACGCGCTTCTTGCTTCAAAAGCATTCAACGGGAAAAAACGTCTAGGCGCCTGCATCCGACACGAGGGAGTCGATGTGGTCAACGTGAGCGAAGTTGATGATCCGGGACTTACGGGACTTGGCCATGGATACTATTCATCGCGCCCCCTCCTCACGGACCTTGCCCAGGTGTTCTTGGGCCTTTCCCCGGAACAACGGCTCTTCATCCGGAAGTCGACAGGAGCCGGGGCTGAAAACTACTTTTTGCGACGCTAGGGGGTCCTGACTCAATCATTCTCATGGAAAAAACGGCTTTTTTAGATCCGGATTTCGAAATTCAAGGTAGACTGTTTCGAGGAGAACCAAAATGTTTGGAATATCTATCGAACACCTCTTGATTGTAGGGGTCGTGTTGCTTCTTTTCGGACCAAAGCGGCTTCCGGAGCTTGGTAAATCCCTTGGACAGTCCATCAAGAATTTCAAGGATGGATTCAATGGAATCGAAAAGGATTCCAAACCCGTGGAGAGAATTGCGAACCGGGAAAACGAACCCAATAAAGACGAATCGAAGGAAAGAAAATCATGAAAATCAGCTTTGATCAACCCAACATCACCAAGGAAGCGGCCGACCTGCTCATCGATGCCGCAATCACAACCGCGAAAACGATCTCTCTATCGATCAGTGTTTGCATCCTCGACTCGTCCGGTCGTATGAAGGCATTCAGTTCAATGGATCAGGCTCCCGCGGTCAGTCTTGAAACGTGCATCAAGAAAGCAAAGACAGCCGTTGGATTTGGAATCCCCACAGGAAAAACCTGGTATGAGTTCATCAAGAACGATCCCATCCTGCTGAACGGAGCCGAGCACTTGCCTGACTTTATCCTTCTCGGCGGCGGCTCTCCCATTCTTCAGGATGGAAAACTCATCGGCGCAATTGGTGTAAGCGGAGGGCATTATGAGCAAGATGAAAAGTGCGTGACTGCTGCACTCGAGAAACTGAAGGCAAATCAAACCAAGTCATGAAGGAAAAGGTCGACACCTTTGATTCAATCTCAGGGGCACTGACCCAGCTTGAGCCTCTTTTGGCAAGGATCACTCAAGCCTCCTCTTTGCAGCAACTTGCCCAATCCATCCTTGAGATTTTAAAAAAAGACTTCCGATTCAAGTCTACGGGGTTTTACTTTGTGAATCCGGACTCCGGGAAGCTCGAGCTCCTTCTCGCGGAGGGACTCACCAAAGAAGAGTGCGCCATTGCAGAGGCCACGGCAATGGATCGTCACCCTGGATGGGTGATCCGAAACCAGAAAACCTACCTTGCGAATCTCGACTCCCAAGAATCCACAGGCTTTCAAAGGCGCCTTAACCTCATCTCCAGACTTTACTGTCCCGTGATCTTTCGGGACCAGTGCATCGGAACCATCGGAGTCGCCTCTGAGGAGCCAAATGCCTTCAATGAAAATCACGTCGCATTCATCGAATTCATCTGCAGGATCACCGCAGTCACCTATGAAAACATCATTCATTCCCTTGAAGTAAAGAAAAGCCAGGAGCGCCTCGATCAGGCGATCGAGGCGCTTCGATTCGGAATCTGGGATTGGGATCTGGTCCGGAACCATCTGCACTGGGATGACTACATGTACGTTTTGTACGATCAAGACAAAAACTTGTTTTCAGGCAGCTATGATGCCTTTGAAAAGACCCTTCATCCGGAAGACAGGGAGCGGGTACGAAAAAAACTCAAGGAATGTGCGGAACAGAAAACCGATCTACAGACTGAATTCAGGGTTCTGACCTCTGACGGAAAGATCAAACAAATTGCAGCAAGTGCGAAATGCACATTCTCGGATACCGGCGAACTCATCCGCATGGTGGGAGCAAACTGGGATGTGACCGAACTCCGCGCAAAGGAACTGAAACTTCTTCATACCTCAAAGATGTCGAGCTTGGGGGAAATGTCTTCCGGGATTGCCCATGAAATCAACAACCCTCTTGCGATCATTCATGGAAAGAGTCATCAAATCCGAAGTCAGATCGAAAAAGGAAAAATCGATCCGGCCAATCTGATCAAGCTTACCGGTGACATCGATCAAACCGTTCAGCGGATTTCAAAAATCATCAAGGGGCTTCGAAGTTTTTCAAGGGATGGAGATCAGGACCCGTTCGAGAGTCGTTCCTTACAATCTCTTTTGGAGGATACGATTTCCTTCTGCGCCACCCGGTTCAAACATCATGAAATTATTTTGGATTTGAATGGAGTTTCCCCCGAACTTCAAATCCACTGCAGGCCTTCCCAAATCTCACAGGTCTTGCTCAATCTCCTGAACAATTCCTTTGATGCGATCCAAGGTCTCTCAAACCGCTGGGTGAAGATAGAGGCAATTGAGGATCCGGCTGGAATCTCCATCAGCATTACCGACAGTGGCTCCGGAATCCCCGAGGCCATACGAGAAAAGATTTTAGAACCATTTTTTACCACCAAGGAGGTCGGAAAGGGCACGGGCCTGGGACTCAGCATCTCGCTTGGAATCATCAAATCCCACGGCGGAACCCTTGAGATTGACCGTCACCATCCAAACACCCGCTTCGTCATCCGGCTTCCAAAAGCCGGAAACAAACTCCTGAGTTAAATCTTTTTCAAAACAGGATGAAACGGGGTTCTTGAATCACCCACTTTGATTTCCTGGTGCTCCGAGGAGTATCCAGCTGCCTCCACTCCCACTTTATAGGAGCCAGGATTCAGGATCACATTGAAGAATCCATTCGGATTTACTACAAGGTCCTGGGAAAAGTTGCCCCCGTTCTCGCGAATCCGAATCTTTGCCTGAGAAATAACTCCCCCCATCTCATTTTTAATTTGCCCGTAAATGGAGGCGCCATCCATCCGTCCAAGAATGTATTTCCATCCCTCACGCTGATTCCGAACCGTCAGATCCCGCCACCGGGAATAACTGGGCTGGAACCCCTGGGATGTGGAATTCACTTCAATCACGAAAGGAATCACCTGCCCCACAGCATAGAGCCAATCAATGTCACCACCATCTACGGAATACAGGAGGTCAGGCGCAGTCCCGGCAGTGTAAGTTCCCTTGCCGTCGTCCTTTTTCAATTTACTTGCGAGCTCTCTTCCGATCTTTTCCACTACGGCTCCGGTTTCGGTACGTTGCCCCTCGCAACCATACGGATAAATCACGATCTCACTGTACGAATGGTAGGAAATCGACATCACGGGATGAATGGACCGTACAAAATTCATCATGACTTGGGTTTCCGGTTCTGAACCTGCACTTTCCCCGTGATAATCCTGGGCATATCTCGAGCTGCTTGAGCCCCGACACGAGTTCCAGGCGTAGGGATAATTCCGATTGATATCCACGCCATACCCCCCACGAGCATTCTTTCTCCACATCGAATCCTGACTCCAAACCAGGTTATTTCCGTCAACATTGAACATCGGGACCACATCTATGACATAAGAATCTAGCCAGTGCGTGATTGATGGGTCTTTCCCATATTGGTCAAGCAGTGTTTCCACAATATCAAGACCAATCTCGGAGGTCATCACCTCCCGGGCATGGTGCATGGAATTGAAAAACACATGGGGCTTGGAGGGATCATCCTTCTTCACGTTCTGACTCAGACGGATGGACCAAATATCCCGCCCGAGCAAGGACTTGCCGATGGACTTCACCTGGGCGAGATTTGGATACTGGGCTGCGAACTGCTTCAGTGCCGACTCGATCTTTTCAGGATTCTGATAGCGACTGTCGGGCGCGCTTGAAACCCGATCTGCCCCCACAATCAGAGGCCGAAAGCCTGCCTCCTTCAACCACTTCAACTCTTCAGGATTCACAATCAAATCCACGTGCTTGGCCGAGAGATCCACACCGGCAACGTCAATCGATCGGGCCTGAATTTTTTTCATCTCCCCCTGATAGTTTCCGAGCTGGACTCGAACCAGATTTCTTCCGCTATTTTGAGCAAAGCTGGTTCCTGCCAGAAGGATCAGAAAAGCGAAAGCCCAAAGAGCGCGCAAGTGTTGATCGATTTTTCGTGCCATGGTTCCCCCCCATTAGTACCGAATCACGGTCGAGTGTCTCCAGAATCAGGGTCGAGTGTCTCCAGAATCAGGGTCGAGTGTCTCCAGAATCAGGGTCGAGTGTCTCCAGAATCAGGGTCGAGATCAACTGTTTTTCCAAAATCAAAGCAAAGAAGTCCCATATCAGGATCACTCTCCCAACCTTTGCTTTCAAATGGCCTGAAAATTGCTTTTCAAGGAACCGATGAGAACACAATCCGGAAATTTTTTTAGAAATCAGATCCACTCAAAACCCGCGAGTCGCACCTGGTATGTCCTTGCAAACCGATGCGATGCCGTCATTTACGAGGATTTCAAAGACCAGAAGTTCAAATTCAAGGAACGGATGAAAAATTCAAGAGGACACCTCACCGAGGGACAATTGGACTCGGACCGGCCTGGCAGCGGATTCTCGAGCGCCGGAGCAGGCACCATTCGGCATGGTCTGGATCGGACTTTTCAGCATCACGAGCGCGATGCGACCCGCTTTGCCCGAGCCATTGCAAACCATCTCACTCGAAGAAAAAGGGAAGATGCGTTCCAAGGATTGGTATTGGTTGCAGAACCCCACTTTTTGGGCCTTCTCCGCCAGGCATTGCCTCGAGAGCTGCATGGGCTGATCCGGCATGAAATCCCCAGGGAATACCTCGAGGGATCGGATGCCGAGGTAAAAACCGCAATCGAAAGGGCAATTCAAAAATAGAAAAGGGGCGGTGAATTCAGGAATTCACCGCCCCTTGTTTATCCCAAACGGGGTCTGCGATCCGATTCCACCTGATGTTGTCGTTCCGTCACCTTCAGGAGCACATTGAATTCATCGGCCAGCACGGACATCAACTCATGCGTGGAAACAATTCCCATGAGAGCACCCTCTGAATCCACGATCGGAATTCTTTTCACTCCATGCTCCCGCATCAGCATCAACACATGGTTAAAGCTATCATTCTTTCGTGCGGTTACCAGAGTTGCCGACATCACATCCCTGACATAAACCGTATTCGGCGCAATTCCAAAAGCGCTTGTGGATACCACGATATCCCGATCGGTGATCATCCCCATGGGGATTTTCCTCAAACCCTTTTCCTGTACCACCACAACACAACCCACGTGCTGATCTCTCATGGTTTTGGCGGCAAGCTCCATCGTGGCATTTTCCGGAATGGTCACGACATTTCGATTTGCAATTTTCTCAAGTAGCACTTTTTGTTCCTTATGGCTGAAATAAAAAGAGCCCGGATTCTGGATCTCCGGGCTCTAGGATTCTCAGGGCCTTTGGACCCTGAGAATCCTGGGTTATCAGACATAACCCCTTCAGATTTTCATCTGTGACACGGTTTGAAGCGTGCAGTTGTCTTTGGACTTCTCCATAAGGACCACCTACCTTCCAGCACCTTGTGCCACCCATAAAGTAAGCAATTCGAATGCCAAGCTTTCATGGTGCTTTCGGCCTCCTCTCGATTCTCCCCGGGACAATACTGCCCTTTCAGCGGGCGTGGAGGGCCCTTGTGAATCCTCTCGAGCTGACGGGCCCAAATGTCCGCCTTGCATGATTTTTGCTTTGCTCTTCCCGGATGAATTACACCGTGCCTGAACCAGAAGTAAAAATTCTTGATGCAATGATCGAAGATCTGAAATCCGGAAGCAGACTTCCGGGTCAACTTCGAATTCCGCCTGCTCCCCTTGGTTGGGTCATTTTTGCTCATGGAAGCGGAAGCAGTCGTTTCAGTCCTCGCAACATCCAGGTTGCCAAGACCCTGAACCAGAGACATCAGGCCACCTTGCTTTTTGATCTTTTGACGCCCGAGGAATCAAACATCCGGAAAAACGTATTTGACATCCCCCTCCTTGCGGAACGACTCAGAAATTCAGTATTTTGGCTTCAAAAACAGCTAGATTTCAATAACGCTCCCATTGCCCTTTTTGGAGCGAGCACGGGTGCAGCGGCAGCATTGAGCGCCACGAGTGTATTGGGAAAAAACGTGCGTGCGGTGGTATCCCGCGGTGGCAGAGTCGATCTTGCAAAATCTGCGGCAGCCGAAGTGGAATGTCCGGTGCTTTTGATTGTCGGGGGATGGGATGAACCCGTTCTTACCTGGAACCGCGAGGTTCTCCCTTTGCTGAAATCCGGACGCCTCAAGGTCATTCCAAAAGCCACCCATCTTTTTGAGGAGCCTCATGCACTGAGCTCTGCCATTGAAGCCGCAGCTGATTTTCTCGAGGACCAATTCCGTAAGGATCTTCCTTTCCGCCTCCCTTCCAAACCTCCTGCTGGCCCCTTCCCTTGAGTCCGGACTTCCCTTATGATGATGGAATGAAACTCGTTCTTTTCATGATTTCTTCCCTGTTCGCTTTCGAGTCCCCTTCCTTCGCGAGTCCATGGAGCGACTTCGAGACCGGATCAGTAATCCGCTTGAAAGAGGATCTCCCCATCGCCCCCACACTCCTTTTTTCAAAGGGGTCGACCTTCGCCGTGAATGGGACGGAGTTTTTCGGACCACCTTACTTTCAGGTTTTATCGCTCAGGGCATTCCCCTGCCCGGAGTCTTTGGCGGAACGTCGGGTCGATATGACAATCCTTGATGACGCTTATGGTTTCGAAATGGACTGGAATTGCAAAGTCTCCCTCTTTATCGAGGTCCGTGACTACTACCGGGAGAGCTACTTTGAAAAAACAGAGTGATTTGAACCCTGCTGAATCAACACCGATCACTCCCGCATTTCCTCGGTGGGAGCGAAGTTTTGTCTCAGGGCCTGCCAGCACCCTGTTTCAGGTGGAGCACTCCATTTCAAATCAAGATTCCCAGGTTCTCTTCACCAAAGTGAAATTCCTACCTCATTCCGAAGGCCCTCCCGGACATGTTCACGGCGGCGCCACAGCCGGTCTTCTCGACGAGGCAATGGGAATTCTCGTCTGGCATCATGGGTTTGCCTCTCTGACCCAGACCATTCAAATCGATTTCAAGAAAGCAATTCCCCTCTCCGAACCATGCCTCATCGTGACGCGGATTGATTCCATAGGGGAGCAAAAGGTGGGCGTCAGTTGCACAATTTTTGATTCAAGCCACCACCCCCATGTGACGGGCAAGGGGCTTTTCCATAGGCTCACAAAAGAGCAACTTTCCCGATTCAAGTAAGGTCCGGTTGATTTTTATTCGGAGCAGATGTTCTTTAACGAAACAGTAAACTCAACCCTTCGATTCCGTACATCATCGGAGGCAAGACCACGGGTGTTCATGCTCCAGGCTCTGCGAGAGGCAATCCCACGAGGGCAAAAACGTTCCTCATCCATTTTCTGATTTTTCACAAAATAATGCATCACCGAGATCGCCCGTTCCGTTGAAAACAGATAGGGATCTTCACCACTGATCGGAGGCTTTTTGTCCAGATGCCCCTCAATCAGGACATTCCCCTGAACTTTTTTGAAAATCCCCGCAAGTTGATCGAGTCGTTTGTAAGCATCTTTTCTGATCTCAACCCCACCCGCAACAAACAGCTCATCCCCCGGAATGGAAAACTTCAGCACATCCACATCCGAATCAAGCTCAAGTCCGAAGGTGATGTCCCCGAGCTTTGATTCCACCTCTTCCTTCAGGTCACGAAGGGGTTTTTGCACGAGATCTTCCGGAACCTGTCCTTCCGCACCATTGGATACGGAATCTCCTTGCCCGAGTTTTTCTCCCAAAGGGATCGCCTCGGCCGACTTTTCATCCCTTCCCTTGTTGTAAGGGGTGTTCGGGTGATTGAAATAATGGGAAACAATGGCCTTGGTCTCTTCATCTGCACTGGTGAGCCAGAGAACCAGGAAAAACGCCATCATTGCGGTCACGAAGTCGGCATATGCCACCTTCCATGCACCACCATGTCCACCCGCATGCCCGGCTTGGACTTTTTTGATTACGATCGTTACGCCTTTTTCCTTATCCTTGGCCACTTTCTACCTCGGGATTATGCTGCTGCTTTTTGTCCAGATGTCGCTTTATCCACTTCATCGAAACTCGGACGACATCCCGGAGGAACCGTCCTTCTTCCGAACTCAACGCAGACTTTGGGTGCGCATTCCTTGGCAAGCGCAAGAATTGCTGACCGAATCACGTCTATGTATTTTCCTGCCTCGTGAATGTCGGCCTCGATCTTTGTGGCAAGAGGCTGCATGAATCCATAGGATGCAAGAATCCCGATGAAGGTACCCACCAGGGCCGCCGCAACGTTTCGCCCGATGGCTTCCTTACCTTCCGAGAGGGCCCCCATCGTGATCACGACCCCGAGAACCGCAGCAACGATCCCAAGACCCGGCATCGCGTCCCCGAGTTTTGAAATGTATCCTGGAGCATGAAGTTCTTCTTCATGTGCGGCCTTGATGTCCTTGTCCATGAGGTCTTCCAAATCGTAAGGACTCATGGGGGATGAAATTTGAACCTTGAGCGTGTCGCAAATGAAGTGCAAGGCATGATGATTCGCAAGCACTCCGGGATAGCGTTTGAAAATTTCAGAGGCCTCCGGTTTTTCCACATGGGGTTCAAGCGAGAGCGGGTTGGTTTTCACCACCTTGCAAAGCTCGTAGAGGCACATGAGAAGTTCCAAGTATTGCTCTTTGGTCGTCGGTTTGGATTTGATCGCATGGAGAACCGAATGAATGATCGCCTTCAACTGCGACGTCGAGTTCGCCATCACCGCGGCACCCGCTGCAGCACCGAAGATGATCAGAAATTCGGTGGGTTGATTCAAGACCATGATGTTTCCGTGGTGGGCAACATATCCGCCCAGAACACACCCAATCACGATGATCGCGCCGACTATAACCATAGTTTTTCCTCGAATACCATTTCGGCAGAATTGGAGGAAAACTTGACTCTTCCCTTGGAACAAGGAAGACCACCCCCAATAAAAACACGCAAGTAATTGAAATTAATTGGAAAACTACTCTCGGACCACCCGCAGGAGTTCATCAAATCCAGGATAATACCCGGACGAAAGCTTCTCTCGCACTCGTCGCTCCACATATCCCGGTTCAAGCGAGGACTTTTCTTCCTGATACCGATTCCGCAAGAAATCAACCCTTGAACCCGAGACCGCTCCCCTAGAAAGCGTGGCTTCAAAGTCCCTTAGAAACTGAGCAGCCGAATCCACGCCTTGGCACCGCTCCGTGAGTTCAATCAAACTTCGATAGGCCCGGCTTCGAACGCTATCACTTGAAAGGCGTCTTGCACGAAAGTACTCGATCTTTTCAGGAGGAAGAGCTCCCAAAATGAGATTACGATCCTTGGTGGGATCTGCCTTGAATCGGGAACACACCTCGCTCCGATTCTGACCGAAAATCAAACTATTTCTTTCCTCCCTGCGGAGATCCGGCGCATTGGAATCGAAGCCACACCAATCGCTCAGGCGCGCCGACCGCGGAGACCAAAAAGCATCGTTTCCAATTCGAGTGTATTCCATGAGCTTCACACGGGAGGGTTCGTCATCCGATACTGCAAACGATCCCTCGACTCCGTACTGGATCACGAGAGCGTGATGCTCCACTCCAGCGCCGGAATATTTCAGAATCCCGCGATCCACTCCAAGTCTTTGATACTGATGAAGAAGATCCACCTGATCGCTGAGCCAAACTGTGCCGGAGGGACAAGGCTGCGATAGAGTTGCGGCCGCCGCACAAAGCTCGGAAACGGTTTCTTGTTGCCCGATGCGCGCTTTTGAAAGAAGGGCTGTTTCCAAAGAGACAAGACGCTCTCGTAGTCCCACGGTATCCCGTTCCGTGGAAGAAAAATGCTTCATCCCCGGAAAAACACGATCTTTGACTGAATCATCCGAAAAAGTGATGTCCGCGATTGCCTCAATCGGCTGATTCCACACCTCCTCACCCGGATCCATCTCGAAGATCAGGTTTCGCCCTTGGGAAAATGCCTGCTTTGCAAGATCGAATAGCCGCTCCGGGGAAAACTCACTCCCTTCCCCGAACGCTCCCAATTTGATCAACGCAAGATTTGCATCTTCCAGTGAGGGGCCACGAACGCCGGAAGCTCCACTCACGAATCCCTTAAGGTTCAACCTCATCTCGATTTCAGAGCGAGAATAAAGCACAGTGATCAATTCCTTGAGCTCTCCCCGGGTAAAAGGCACCTCGTGACAAACCATCGCCTGCCGATGTCGGTCGAGAGCTCTTCTCACCTCCGGATCGATACTCCAAGCAGCCCAAAGATCACATCGACCTTCCCAGGAAAGACTGCCCGAATTCGGAATCAACTCAAACAAGAGCCCGTACCCCGGATCACGGAGCCACTCCAGAATCTCGGAATCCCGACTAAGGTTCGGATCCCGAATCAGGGCAAGGTTGAATTTATAAAGAAGACTGTGACCCCGCGATGAAAGCGTGGTTGGATCGACTTTCGGTGAAGTGATGGGATTGTATTTGAGGGAATTCCGAATCCCCGGAATCTCGTTCACATACGAAAAAGAAATTCCTGAACCACCAGGACCTCGAGCCCTCACGCGTGCAGGATAAATGCTTACGGGCTCGGTTTGTCGTTTTTGATAATCAGCGGAAATCGCTCTGACTCCAAAATCGACCTCTTTGCACCCGAGAATGCTTCTGCCGGAGACCTCAAGTTCTTTTCCCTGGTCTTCACACAGTCCGGCAGAGGCCGTCGAAAAGAAACTCGATAAGAAAATCGTTCCGAGATTCAAAAAAACCAGAACCTTCAAATCAGACCTCCGAAATCCCCAACACCCGCGCTAATCTGCCCTAGCTCGGGGTAGTTTTGATAGCTGAAAATGGCCAAAAAGCACACTTTTCTGCGATTAAACCAAAATCATGGACCCCTGACGCCCGCCCTCTTCGTCACCGGGGAAAAGCATTGCGAGCACTTCTTGATTTCGTTAGAGTCCGGCCATGAAATACTTTCATGGTTTTGGGAACCATTTTGAATCCGAAGCCCGTCCAGGGACTCTTCCCCAAGGCAGAAACTCCCCCCAGAAGGTGGAATGCGGCCTCTTTGCCGAGCAGCTAAGCGGAACCCCGTTTACCGCGCCCAGGTCACGAAATCTCAAAACTTGGCTCTACAAAATCAGCCCCTCGGTCGTCCAAGGGCGCTTTACTGAGGTAGGTCATCCTACCTGGATCAGTGAATCCACCCGGGGAAGATTTCACAAGACGCCCGAGGCCCTTCGATTTCACCCTTACCCCGAAGCCGCGACGAACTGTGACTTTCTGGACTCGATTTTCACCTATGCGGTCAACGGGGACTTGTATCGAAACTCCGGCATGGCAATTCATCTCTTTTCTTTCAATCGCTCCATGAGTGAACGATATCTCTACAATGCCGATGCCGAGATGATGCTGGTACTCGAACACGGGGATGTTGAGATTCACACTGAACTTGGAATTTTGGAGCTTTCGCCTCTTTTCATCGGCGTCATTCCCCGCGGAATGAAGTTCAAGGTTGAGCTGAAATCCGGCTGTACCTCAGTGCGCGGCTATCTTGCCGAAAATTTCGGCATGCCATTTCAGCTGCCCGAGCTTGGCCCTATCGGGGCAAATGGGCTGGCAAACCCGAGGGACTTTGAGATCCCCACGGCCTCCTTTGAAACGAAAGCCGGGAACCTCGAACTGTTTGCCCGCTACCAGGGGTCCTTGTGGAAAGCCCCCCTTGAACACTCGCCTCTCGACACCGTTGCGTGGCATGGGAACTATGTTCCCTATCGTTATGATCTCCGAAAATTCAACACCATCAACACCGTAAGCCATGATCATCCGGATCCATCCATCTTCACGGTTCTCACCTCTCCGAGTCCGGTGGGCGGAACCGCAAATATTGATTTTGTGATTTTTCCCCCTCGATGGATGGTGGCAGAGGACACCTTCCGCCCTCCCTATTATCATCGAAATGTGATGAATGAGTTCATGGGTCTGATCGAAGGTGCCTACGATGCGAAAGAAAGCGGCTTCAGGCCCGCAGGCGCAAGCATCCACAATGCATTCACAAGCCACGGGCCGGACGCGGAAGGCTTCAAAAAAGCGAGCAGTGCAAAACTTGAACCTACCCGATACGAAAATACGATGGCGTTCATGTGGGAGTCCTGCTTTCCATTTTGGCCGGCCGAACAAGCTTTGAAAAAGCGGGATCTCCTCGACAAAGATTACGTGGAATGCTGGCAAAGCCTTCCTCGGACCTTTCGCTGACCATGCTGAATCAGGCGGAGAAGAAAGAACGTGCGCAATTCATTCTGAATTGGCTAAGCGAGAAATATCCGGATCCAAAAGCGCCCCTGGATCACGAGGATGCATTCACGTTTTTGGTCGCCGTGGCTCTTTCCGCACAGACCACGGACGCAAGGGTGAACCTGGTGACACCGGCACTTTTTCGGGAGGCGAATACGCCCAAAAAGATGGCATCTCTCGGCGCACCCCGGATCCTTCATCACATCAAAACCTGCGGACTTGCGCCCACGAAGGCAAAAAATCTCGAAAAGATGTCAAAAATCCTGTGCGAAAAATTCGGAGGAATTGTTCCGGACAATTTTGAGGACCTCGAAAGTCTTCCCGGGGTCGGGCACAAGACTGCAAGCGTGGTCATGAGCCAGGTTTTCAATGTCCCTGCATTCCCTGTAGACACGCATGTTTTTCGGATCGCCAAACGCTGGAAACTTTCCCGGGGTCGTTCCGTGGAGGAAACAGAGGCGGATTTGAAAGCTCTTTTCCAAAAAGAACTCTGGAGCAAAGTCTCGCTTCAAATCATTTTTTATGGCCGTGAATTTTGTACTGCACGCGGATGTGACGGGCATGCTTGCCCGATCTGCAGTCAACTCAACGGCACGCAGGCACCTCGAGCAAGGTCCCGTCCGGTGAAACAAAAGAACTCCCCCCGGAAAACGGGGACTCCTTCAAGGTAAAAACAGCCTTCCTCTCGGAAGCCGGAGTCTCCACCCTCCATTCAGCTTGAAACCTGTGATTGATTCCCTTTTTGAAATTCAATTCACTGGATTCGAATCGATCCGATCTTCGACACAAGGGTGCCGTGAAAAATCGTTTGCGCACCGAAGTCTGGGTGGGTACCGCAGACCACACCTCTCCGGATTCTGCTTTAGGCAGATTTGATTCCTCAAACGCACCAACCAAATCAAGATAAGTCTTGGGGAAAAAATGCGAAAATGGTGGAACGGAAACGCAGGAAGCCGCGTTTTCAGAATTCAGCTCGCTCATGCAACGGGTCTGGGTGCCGATTCCCACCAACCCGTATGACTCATCCAGCAAATGCTCCCGGAGTTCCTGCTCCAAATCAGGATCCTGCTTCAGGGTGAGATACCCCTGGACAATCCCTGCAAGCTCTCCATCTTCATTCAGAATCGGCGCTCCTGAATTGCCTGCCTGAATGTTGCAGTCTCCAAAGGTCATGAGGGGAGAATCCATGGAATTCAAAAGCGGATACAGAAACGTGGCATGGCTTGCAGAACACGGAAGAAAATTCTGAGTTCCACCGTATCCGGCCGCTCCACCTTGATCCATCTGAACCCTGAGGATACGTGCGCCCTCACGATCCCGGAACCCGCGCCTGGCGATTCGAACCGGTTTTCGATCCGTGAGGGAACGATCAAGCTTGATGATCGCGTAATCCTGACTGTTGATTCCGCTTTCACCCGAGCGGAACTCGATCTCAAAACAACCAGCATGCTGGGCTGAGCGTTGTTCATCACCGGAAAAATGGGCGAACACAGATCCTTTGCACGGAAGTTTTCTGTTTCGCGTATTCCATCCGATCAAAGAGAGACTTTTGTTCACGCAGTGATCATTGGTCAACACCCGATCCTCCGAAATCAAAACTCCGGAACACCTCTCCAACCCCTCATCCGTAGCAACCGCAATCAAAGCGACAGCCGGATCACACTCGCCCTCAATGGTGCAATGAAGGGAGGCGGAACGGGCCGCGGCTCTTGCTTTGATTCTTCGCTCAGACTTCTCTCCAGAAAGCCGATCCATTTGATCCGGATGGGTGCCTCGAGCGAAATCCGTATTTCTGGGGCCGCACGAGCTAGCCCCGATCAGGGCGATCGCGACCCAAAAAACGAGAAAAACTGCTTTTTTCAGGCCCGTTTTTTCCACGAGTGATTCGGTATCACGAAAAAAATTAAATTAAAAGCATTTATTAAATAAATACTTTCAGTTTAGAATGAAAAGCAGCTCGAGGGGAATTTTCCAGGGCGTTTTTATCAGGTTTTCATACTGATTCATCGTGCCGGACCCCCGGGATCAGCGCACGCGTGCTGATCGGACCGAGGTTATGAAGACTCTGAACCGTTTTTACTTTGGGTTGATACCCGAAGGTTTTTCGAAACAGATCATCCGACAATATGGTGGGATACTTGAAGAACTCGAGCAAGTAAGGAGGAAACGGGATCTTGCTCACCTCGGCGATCAACCGTACCAGGGAAGCCGTGATGATCGGGGGAACCGGAACTGCCATGGCTTGAGCATGGCGAATGGCGTGACTGAGCGCGATGACACCCTCGCCTGCCACATTAAAAATTCCGGGTACGGGATTCTCGAGCGCAAGAATCAGGGCTCTGGCCAGATCCTTCTCATCAATGAATTGCATGAGCGGATCAAATCCGAAAACACGGGGACAAATTCCAGATCGGAGCAAGGAACAGATTGTATTCCGAACATGCTTTCCGATGACATTCGTGGGACGAAGAATGGTGGTTCGAACCTCACGGACCTTCCACATGAAATGAGTTGCGGCATGATCCATTTCGACCGCATCCGAAAGTTCAGGAAAACTCTGGGATGCCCGCAGGGGCGCATCTTCAGCAATCACGAGCGGATTCAGTCGATGGGCACCGTACACGTGGTAGGTACTCAGGATGACAAGGTTCTTCACTCCGTTTGTCCGGCAAAGCTCGAGCAATTTCTGGGTACCGACCACGTTCATCTGAAAGCGGTACTGGGGCGAATATTTCTGGCTCTCGCGAATTCTTCCGAGGTGGAGTACCGCATCGAACTGATGCTTTTTAAAAACTTCATCCAGTTTGCGACTGTGATAATCGGCGATCATGAACTCGCCCGGAAAATGGGTCTCACTTGGACACGGCCTCGGATCAACTCCCACCCATTCATATTTCGGAGAAAGCGCGCTCGCCACCAGACGCGCAATTGCTCCGGACGCCCCTGTCACCAGAACTTTCATTTTGCTGCTCCCGTGAAAATATGCTCCCCGCGAATCTTGAGCCCCTCATTGATCTCGGACTGAAGGGTCTCCTTCACTCTTTGAACCTTTTCGCGAATTTTATCCTCGTCTTCCTTTGGATCGCCCTCAAAATAAAGCGGCTCTCCGAATCTCACCGTGACCTTGGAGGGAAGCGGAATCAATCCAAGCGGCCCGAGCAACGGGAAAAATGGCGTGATGGGAAAATACGGGGCGCCCAAGAGCTTTGCCAAAACCTCGAAGTTATAGACGCTCGGATATGTTTCTTCCGTTCCAATGATGGCCACAGGAACAATCGGACTTTTGGTTTCCAGCGCAAGCCGCATGAACCCGGTTCCGAAACGCTGAAGTTGATAGCGGTCTTTGAAAAGCTTCCCGGATCCCCTCACCCCTTCCGGGAAAACAAGAACTGACTGATCATGCTCGAGAAGCTCCCGGCAATTCATCGGATCCCCGACCATTGCTCCAATCCGTGTGAACAAAGTACTCACAAACGGTACCGTCGGAACCCATCTCTCCACCATGGCTCGAGCAATCCGAGGAGGCTCACCATCCATGAAAAGCGCGAGACCTGCCATCATGGCATCGAGCGGAATCTGACCACCGTGATTCCCGATAAAGAGCGCGCGCCCCTCGGGAACACGCCCGACTCCCGATGTCTCGACTCGAAAATACTTGTGATAAAGGAGGTAAAGGATTGGAGCAAACTTCCGGAGAGTCTCAGGATGGAGGCCCCAACGGTCAAAACCCGCCGAATTCAGCTCAACTTTCAGACGATTCAGTCGATCCTCAAGGCCGGGGACCTCGATCCACTCGAAGTGCTCCCACTTCTTGATCAAGTCCTTCAATTGGTCCAAATCCGTCTCCATGAGTGCGCGTTTAAAAATCATCTTCAATCAAAGATGATAGCCCGTTTCCTTTGAAAGAGATAGCATGGCGGCAATTTGCCGGAAAGATTTTCAGGCGGCTTTTCTTTGACTGAGCCACTGGATCAGTTTTGATGCGATCTCACTCAGCGGAAGAACCTCGTTTGCGGCACCAAGACGGATCGCCTCTCTCGGCATCCCGAAGACCGCGCAAGAAGCCTCATCTTGCGCAATGGTGCGGGCTCCCGCGGTTTTGAGCTTGTGCAATCCTTTTGCACCATCAGCACCCATCCCGGTCAGGATTACCCCAATGCAATTTCCGCCACAGGTTTCTACCACCGAATCAAAGAGATAATCCACTGACGGTTTGTGCCGATTCACCGGCGGAGAATCATCAATCACAATGAACGTTCTTCCATCCGTACGTTTGCGAATCTGCATTTGTCGTCCTCCGGGCGCAATAAAAACCCTCCCCGGAAGGACCTCCATGCCGTGTTCGGCCTCCAACACCTCAAAAGGACAAAGGGAATTCATCCGATCAGCAAAGGCTTTTGAAAAGACTGCGGGAATGTGTTGCGTGATGACAATGGGCGGAATCGAGGCAGGAAGTTCCGTCAAAACCTTTCGAAGCGCCTCGGTTCCACCTGTGGAAGACCCAATGGCAATCAAGCAATTTGGATCAAGTCGTCCCGCGAAGACACCCGGAGGGGATTTTTTACCTCCTGTCACCACGGCTACCGGACCAGGCGCCCGAATCGTCGTAACCTTCGCACTTGCAGCGGCCTTGATTTTTTCAACGATCACAGGTGCGGCTTCCGAAAGCTCGGATGCACTCGGTTTTTGAACATAATCGACCGCCCCAGCCTCGAGAGCCTGAAGCACTCTTGATCCTTCCTCCAGGCCGATCGAGGTTATCATGACCGTTGGCACAGGATGGTGTGGGAAATACTGCTTCAAAAAGGTGAGACCATCCACTTCCGGCATTTCAAGATCCAAGGTGATGACATCCGGCTTTAACTTTTGAATCATCGGAAGAGCACTGGAAGGACGATCCGCCGTTCCCACCACCTCGATTTGGGGATCCTCGCTCATGATTTTCGCAAGCAGGTTTCGAATGGTTTTGGAATCATCGACGATCAAAGCTTTGATCTTCCTGGTAACGTGGATTTTGCAATCCTTTGGGAAAAACTTGACCTCAAAAGTCCCCTCTCTCACTGCCTGATTCAAAACCCGGTAGCGATGTTCCAGAAGAAAGGCGGAAATTTTTTTCGTGAGTTTTTCGGTACCAACCATTTTAAAGCCAACCGGCGTACCCACCTCGCCCTTCAGGAGTTCAAACCCGGCCTCAAGGTCTCCCTCATGAAACCATCTGGCACTGATCCAGACCGCAGCCGATGACTTGACTCCTTGTGAAACCCAAAGCACCCCGTCAAACAGGACTACCTTTTCGTGTTCCGGATGATTTGCGGAGAAAACTTTGAGGTGTTTGATCTCCATGGTTCAATTCTTTCCGAAGAATTCCGTTCCGATGAAGGCGAAACTTGTATAGGGGAAAACATCCGTTGCATAGAGCTGCAGACTTTCAGTCCCTTTTCCCTCTCCCAAGTCCTCAAGAAGAAGCTGGCTGAAATGCCAACCTTTGAGATGTTGAGATGCGGTTTTGCCAAGCTCGCCAAAAACCCCGACTCCAATCCGGTCGGGCCCATGAAGAGCCGGCAATACGGAGAGCGCCTTGTGGTAGTCCAGCACCAGAATCTCTCCGGGCTTGGCCTTTACCGCAACGGTTTCCGGGGCAAGAACCTTCCGCCCCGTTGCTTTCGACAACTGTTCCGCAATGGCGGGAAGATTTCCCTCCACTCCCTCGAACAGAAGATAGACCGGGGGTTGCACTCCCTCCAACTCCCGAAGAAAAGACACGGTCTTCTTCATGTGCCCCATGCCCGTGACCAGAACTCTCGCCTTGTTCTCCGGGTTCTTGATCTCAAGAGCCTTCTTGAACTGGGAATCGAGCTCAACCCGTTTCGGAGCCCCCATTCTCTTCAAGAGAATTGCCGATTTTAGCTTGGCCCGGATTTCTTCGCCTCTCTCCTGCAACTTGTTAAGTGCCGGTTTTTCAATGAAATCGGAAGCCCCAAGCTCGAGAGTCTTCATTGCAAGATCAGACTGATCCCTTGAAACCGAACTCACGATGACCACGGGAGGATGGCTTGAGGAAAAGTTCTTCTCCAGATACTCGACTCCATTTTGCTCAGGCATATGGATGTCGAGTGTCACGACATCCACATTCTGCAGGGTCTTCAATTTTTCCGCCGCTTCAAGACCGTTCACAGCACTGCCGACTATTTCAAAACCCTGTTCCCGCTTCAGAATCTGCTTGAAAAGAGAATGAACACTTGGAGAATCGTCGACACAAAAAACTCGAACGGGTCTCGGCTCTCCGGACGAGACCGGGCCACCTTCACGAATCGGAATCACGGGTGCCGGTTGCGATGCTTTTTCACGTATCTTATAGATCGAGGGACCTTCACTCTTCAGGTCAAATCCAAGTCCGTTCAGTGTCTCCGAGATGCCGATGAAAAAGTAGCCATTGGGTTCCAGGTGTCTCAATAACATCGCAGTGCTGGTGCGAATCTGATCCGGGGTGAAGTAAATGAACACGTTCCGGCAAAAAATGATGTCGAATTTCTGCCCTTCAAAATGTTCCTTTAGATCCAAAAGATTCGCCTGCTCAAAGCGGACACACTCGCGAAGCGGTCCCTTGGCTTTCACAAATTCGGAAATGTCCCCCGTTCCCCTCGCCCAATGATCTCCAAGATATGCCAAAGGCACTTCACGGATCTCCCGTCTCGGGTACACACCGTTACGAGCAATTCGCACGGATTGCTCATCCACGTCTGTTCCGAGGATCCGGAACTTGAGATCAGATCCGTACGTCTGCAGGTGATACTTCAGGTACATGGCAAGAGAATAAACCTCCTGCCCACGGGACGCGGCAGCAGACCAAACATCGAGTGTCTTGTCCGCTCGTTTCCGGATTTCAGGGACCAACGCAGGCAGCGCCTTTTCGGCGATGAACTCGAAGTGACTGAATTCGCGGAAAAAATAGGTATAGTGGGTTGTCAGCAATGAAACGATGTGTTGGATCTCGGATTTTTCATTGCTCTCGTAATATGCCTGATAGTCATCAATGGTCCGGTAACCAAGGTCCTGCACCCTTTTGTTCAAACGAGTCTGAACCATTGCGCGTTGCTTATCACCAAGTTGAACTCCGGTCATCTTGGTCACTTCCAGTGCAAGATGCTCGCAGAGGTCCTGATATCTGAATTTTCTGGCTGCGGTACTCATGGATTTTCCTATGCTGCGTTTTTCGTTCCGGTCTGTTGATTCCTTTTGATTGCATTCTGATCTTCAAGATTGAGACTCTTCGCAATATCGAGAAACAAAATGAGCTTTTTGTCCTTGCGATAGACTCCGGTGATGAAATCCGTGGCACGGGAGGATTGAATCTCGGGTTTTGGTGCGACTTCGTCAGGGTTCGGACTCAGCACGGTATTGACCGAATCAACAACCACCCCGATCGAAACTCCGCCAAGATCACAAATGATCACTGTCGTTTCTGCGTTTTTATCCGCCTTCACTCCAAGCTTCTGCCGCATGTCCATCACGGAAATCACTTGCCCCCTCAGATTCATGATTCCAAGGAAATAAGGAGGCGTGTAGGGAACCGGGGTGTACTCCGGCATTGCAATCACCTCTCTCACTGCCAGGAGTGGAACCGCATACTCCTCGGATCCGAGAGAAAAACTCAAAAAACGCTCTCGAGCATTCATCGTAATGTTATTTGTTCCCATATCAAGCCACTCCTCTTCCTTCCGGCTTCACCAGTTCATTCATTTCCAAAATAATTGCAGGCTTTCCATCCCCCAGGATTGCGCTTCCACTCATCCATCGCAATGCCCGGATCTCAGGCCCTACCTCTTTGATCACGACCTGCTGTTGTCCAAGAATGTCATCCACCATCACTGCAAAGGGACGGGAGGCATATCGGATCACCATCGCGATTTGCTCACGAGCCTGGCTTTCCTCGGACTTCTTTTGGCCCAGAAGCCTGCTCAAGCGGAAGAGGGGCAGATTCTCGCCCCTTAACAGGAGCATTTCTCCCATTCCTGTTGAAGCATGAATGTCATTTCCGGTCGGTCTGAGTGTTTCGTGAACATGGGAGAGCGGAACGACAAACCGGCTGTTCCCGTTCTTCACGACCATTCCGTCTATGATGGCAAGAGTCAATGGAAGGATCACTTTGAAGGTGGTTCCTTTTCCGAGCTCTGTCTCGACCAGAACCTCGCCCTGAAGAGCCTCGATATTGGTCTTCACCACATCCATTCCCACACCGCGACCTGACACCTCTGTCACCTGTGCCTTGGTTGAAAAACCGGGATGGAAAATCAGATGGATCGCCTGCTCACGAGTAAGCTTGGCATCCGGCTTTAAAATGCCCTTTTCAATCGCCTTTTGAACCAAACGATCGCCATCAATGCCGCCTCCATCATCTTTCACCTCAATCACGAGTTTCCCGCTCTGATGATATGCGTTCAGCATCACGTTTCCGGTTTCTCTCTTTCCAGCCTTGACTCTGGCTTCCGGACGCTCGATCCCATGATCACAGGCATTTCGAATCAAATGAACCAGTGGATCGCTGATGTTTTCCAGAACCGTTTTATCAAGTTCCGTGTCATCCCCCTGGGTGCTGAGCGCAACCCGCTTGTCGAGCATATTCGAAGTATCCCTCACGATTCTTTGCATTTTCTGAAAGGTCTGACGAAGGGGAACCATCCTCAAGCTCATGGAAATGTCCTGCACTTCTTTGGTGACCTTTCCCATTTGATGGATGGTTTTCCGGAGCAGATGCGATCCGCCACTCATGGATTGCTCGCGAAGCACGGTCTGGAGGATCACAAGTTCCCCAACGGAATTGATCAGTTTCTCAAGTCGTGACAAGGACACCCGAATGGATTCATCCTGCATCGGCGCCGAAACAGGTTTCGATGCTTCCGGGCGCTTCAACTCAAAAACAGGAGCAGGCATTTCCTGAACTACAGGCTCAGGATCCGGAATCACGATGTTTTCCTCCTCTTTTGTCACCTCAAGAGCCGGGTTCGGAAGATCATCGAGCGAGTCATTGACAAGCTTAAGCAACTCCAACTCTTCCTTGCTCGGGGGAGGCTCCCCTTCGAATGCCCCGTGCACATCCTCGCCAGACTCGGGCTCGGTGGATTCGGAAACGAGATTCTCAATGCCCTCGAAAGAATGCGCTGACTCGGGAACGGGCACGGGAGGCTCCATCGACGCAGTTCCTGAGATCATGGAATCAAGCCGCTCTAGCAATTCAGAGCTGTCCACCCGGGCCTCAAGATCCTGCTTGAGTGCATCCACCATCATTCGCACATGATCGTTGCAAAGGAGAAGGAGACTGATCACGGCCACTGTCACCGCAGTTTCTCCGTTTTTCAGTTTCAAAAGAAAACTCTCCCACTTGTGGGTGAAAAGACCGATGTCATCAAAGCCTACGGCTTTAGAGCTCCCTTTCAGGTTGTGGGCAATTCTAAAAATTTTATCGAGGGTGGGCCCATCCCCGGGATTCGACTCGAGCACAAGAAAGCACTGTTCAGCATCACTCAAGAGCTGACTTGCTTCTTCGAGAAATCCGACCTTTAACTCCCTTTCGAAATCATCCATGGTGCATCCTCGGATGACATTTCGGAACTAAAAGGAGCAAGCTTTAGCTATTCTTGTGGAATCAAAAAGGAATTCCAAATTGGGCGATTAAGGAATCCAAACACCCCGACGACGCAAGCCGTCTTGATCAGAGAAGGTCATTGTTTTCGTTGGAAACTTCGTTTGTTTTAACTTCTTCCTTGAGAATCTCATCGAGGAGCTTTTTGCGCTCGGCTGGGTTTTTCTCAATTGCCGCCACGAATTTGACCAAAACCCCCACCAAAGGCCCCGCCCCCCCTTCGATCTTGGTCACCTGGTGAATCACATTCTCGGACCATCCCGCTTTCAAGAGTTCGGACTTTGCGATGCCTGCAAGGTCTTCGGAGGGTTTTTCACCACCCAAGGAAACCAAGCGAATCTCCTCAATCTGGTCACGCTTCGGAGTGAGTTTGGCATTTAGCTCGGAAACCCGCCCCGATTCGATTTCTTCCTGGTTCAAGATCCACAAAAACTCCCCCTGAAGTGATTTTTCGCCTTTCTTCAGAATCGCTTTTTTCCTTTTGGATTCGTAGTTGATCATGTCGGATGCACCATGCGCGGGTGCCGGCAGCCTTTTTTCATAGTCCTTTGGGACCAGGACCGAATTCACATCCAACTCCAGAATCAACTCTCCACCATCTGCCAGGATCCGATCTCCCATGGAGAAACGAAATTTTCGATATCCCGACTCAATCGCTGAATAAGTATCAGAGTGAGCGAATATGAATTCAATTGCGGTTTTCTCATTGAGTGAGAGTGACTGCAGAAGATCAACCTCGATCTCGCCAGAATCATTGGAATAGATCGATCCACCGTCGGCTTTCGCCACTTCCTTCCACTCGGAAATTTTCAGAAAATCGGAACGATGGACGGTCGCGCCAACCCAGAATTTCGAATTCCCTCCGGATCCTCTGTCTTTTGACATTTGAGGGGTTTCGCCGATGCAAACCTTGCCATCGAGAATGCAAATCGATTGCCCACTTTCAGGCTTCACACCCTCCTCCACAAACATCCGGACTCCGTTGAGCCTCAGCTTGAGAGATTTGACAGAGAGAATCGAATTCGATGGGGGAAGCTGCTGGATTGCCCTAAAGACAAGATTTGAATGGGGCGAGTAAGACACCCGGGATTTGTCATCGATTTTTGCTTTTCGATTTCCAGCATTCGAATGACGAAAGGTGGAAAAGGACTTTTCAGGGCCGGCTTCATCCAGGAATGGAAGGCCGGACTCTACGAGGACTGTATCAATCTTCAAATCGTAATCAGAAAGGGGCCCAAGGGATCCATCCGTAATCGCAGCAGATTCCTGCTCGGATTGACCATCGAGATTCATGATTTTGGAAGACCCACTCCCCGCCTCTCCCTGGAGAGCAGTGACCTGCGAACGACCACAGGCGGTCAGTCCGATGATTGCCAGCAACAAAACAAACCCTTTTTCAGTCATCATGGGTGCGCAGAGTACCACAAAATTCCCGACTAAACAAGTCAATTGTTTAGTCGGCTTTTGCCATGAAGTCAGTTGAACATCCCCGCCCTCTGGCAGGATCTTGCCCATTCACGAGAGTTGGCCTGGTTTTTTATGGTAGGTAAAGAGTCATGAGCCCAAAGCCCCCCACCATACGCCATAGCCCCTACTCCCAGAAATCCTTTCAAGTTCATTCAGGTTTTTATTCCAACGCCAATTCCCTTCGGTCTTATTTTGAACAGATCTATGCGCCCACCCACTCCACTGACCCCAAGAGATTCTGTTGGGACCCTTGGTCAGTTCCGAACCAATATCGCCTACTCCGCACTCCAGCAGAGTCGTTTTTTCCTGAGCCTCTGATGTCGAAATTTCTCGACCATTTGCTTCGCTGGGGAAGAGAAAACCTCGGGTGCCAGATGATCTCTCATCCGTGGCTCAGCGCCTATACGGACAACTGCCACCAAGGGCTTCATTCTGACGTTCCCCATGGCCCTTTTGGTTTCGTTTTTTCCCTGACCAGGTGGAACGCACGAACATTCACCGGAGGGGAGACCTTGATCGCAAAACCTGCCCTTCTCACTTACTTCTCTGAGATGCAAAAAGGCGCATCCCACGAAGAGAAACACTTCATTCGCTCAATCCCGGCACGCTTCAATCAACTTACCGTTTTTGATCCAAGATTTCCCCACGGTGTTCGCAGAGTTCAAGGCGTTGATTCGATTCTGGACGCCCGCCTTGTGATCCATGGCTGGTTTACGGATCCTCGCCCGATGCTCGATGGCGCGCTGAGTTTCAAGCAAATCATGCGCCCCATGGATGCCTTTGCATCCCAGGCAATGAATGAAGTCACGGCAAGCCGGGACACAACCGGCCTGCTCGCCCTCCGCCTGAACATTGCAGCATCAGGAAGGATCGTGGCGATCGACGTCCTTAGCTCCAACCTTCTTGATTCGCGTGGCGGGGTTTTTCCGAGAAAACTACTGGATTCGATTCTTACGCGTTGTGAAACGACGTTTCCACACTCCCGCGGCACCACAAGACTCACACTACCTCTGCTTTTTCAAAGGTGAATCATGTTAAAATATGCAAGCCCCGTTTTTCTGTTGATCATCGCAAATCTCTTTATGACCTTTGCCTGGTATGGACACCTAAAAAACCTGAGGGACCGTCCCGTGGCTTTTGCCATTCTTTCCAGTTGGGCAATTGCGTTCTTTGAATACTGCATCCAGGTGCCCGCCAACCGAATGGGGTCTCAAACCTATTCCTTGTCTCAACTCAAGATCATCCAGGAAATCATCACGATGGTGATCTTCGCAGGATTTGCGGTATTTTACATGAAATCGCCGATCACCCGAAACTACATCTATGCATCCCTTTGCATGTTGGGCGCCGCGTGGTTCATCTTCCAAGACTGATCAACGCTTTTTTTTTGCGATCACCTTTTTCCTGATTTTTATGGCCGACTTCTTCTTGGCGGACTTCTTCTTGGAAACGGGTTTCTTTCTCTTCGACGCGGACTTTTTTGAGGAGGATTTTCTTTTTCCTCTCACCTTCATGTGAAAGGACTGGATCAGCTTGTTCAAATGACTCAACATCTTCCTCTTGTGAACTGGATCGACAGCAACCAGTTCCGCACCCACTTGAAACAAACCATTCGGAAGATGCTTTACCCAGGCAACGCAAACAAGCAATTTCAAGGCCTCCTCGCCAATCTGAGCTTCAAGCAGAATCAAAGCCCCCTTCTGGTATTCCCTCGCGGTTTCAAAGGAGATTCCATTGCTGGAGAGGTCGACAGAAGAATTCTCCTCAAATACCGGAGTTCCGAGAACCTGATAAAATGAATGTTTGATTCGACTTTGGACTGGAACACGAAGCCGCCGGCGACGATCAGAAGATTTAGATTCCATAAATTCAGTCTGACAAACTCCACAAAAATTTACGATGGCATTGTTTTGACGGATCAATTCTAAAACTTGGTTATCAGGATCAAATTTGAATACAAAACCGAAACTTTCCCTTAAACTGAAATTCTAAAAGGAGCCTCCCCATTTATGTTCGATCTTAGCACCAAGGTATTGATTGTAGATGACATGATGACCATGCGTAAACTCGTAGGAAAGGTTTGCAAGGAACTTGGATTCACCAATCTTGTTGAAGCAAGCGATGGAATCCAAGCTTGGGAAGTGATTCAAAGCTCAAATCCTCCGATTGGACTGATCATTTCGGATTGGAACATGCCCAACTGCTCAGGCCTTGATCTCTGCAAGCGACTTCGCGGAGACAGCCGTTTTGGAAAAACTCCTTTCCTCATGGTCACCGCCGAGGCGGAACAGCACCAGGTGGTGGAAGCCCTGAAGGCGGGGGTCGACAATTATGTCATTAAACCCTTCACCGGCCCGATTCTTACCGAAAAACTTGAATCCATTCATAAAAAGCGGAGCGGGTGACTTGAATGGGCAATCCCCCTCCTCCCGTACTCACAGTTGGCCTGCCCAAGGAAATTGAAAGTCTGATCAATGACATTCTGAAGAATGCCTCGGTATCCAGTATCCCTTTGGACATGGATGCGATCATCGCAGAGATCACTCCAAAACCTTGCCTTGTGATTTCGGGCCCGCCGACTCCGGAGCTTCCGGCCAATGAAATTGCGCAATCCCTGCGAATGCAATTCCAGGAAATCCCGCTTCTCCTTTGCTGCACACAAAAAGAAGGCTTTGAGAGAAAAGCCTTCATCAAGAATGGATTCACCGACGCGTTTCTACTCCCGTTGGATCTCGCGAACCTGCGATCTTCCATCAGTGATCGAATGGCAGAAGCATCCAAAGGGGAAATCCGGACCTTCCGGCCCGTAAAGATCATCGATCTTGAACCGGGAGCCACACTTGATTTTGAAACCCATATTTTTCTGCCTGCGAACAAACGCTACATCAAACTAAGCGCATCCGGGGATTCGCTCGAAACCGACCGGATTGATCGAATCAAGAAAAGCAAGTTCAGCACCATTCAGGTTCCGGCAGAGCAAATGAAGCATTTCTATTCCTACTCGGCAAAACGACTGCGGGATCTCGGGTCCGGCGCCATGTCCGTCACCGAAAAAAGGGAGAAACTGTCGGGTGCGGTTCGGGACCTGATCAGCGGCCTCTTCAGCGAGCAAGCCTCATCCTTCGAATCAGGGCAGTCGATGATGAAGGATTGCGGTCAAATCGTGAAGACCTACATCGTGGAAGGCGCGGAAAGCGAGTGGTATTCCAGGATTCAATCCGTCCTTGGGGAGCGCGGAGACAGTTACTCCCACTCGGCAAACGTGTCCACTCTGGCAGCCTTGTTTTCCATGGGCCTTGGCATTGGAAAGCCCGAGGATCTTGCGCTTGCAGGACTCTTGCATGACATTGGAATTGCCGAACTTCCCCCTGAAATCCAGATTCTTGACCCGGAACAGATGACCCCGGCTCAGCTTGAATTGTACAAGAAACATCCTGAACTCACGGTGAACTTGATCAAGAGTCGAAAACTCATCGTGCCCGAGATTGTTTCAAAAGCAATTCTCCAGCATCATGAACTCTACAACGGATCGGGCTATCCAAGCGGTCTCTTCGGAGATCGGATTTGCAAAGAGGCTCAGATCATCGCACTTGCGGACCGATTCGACTATTTGACGCGCGTTCGAGATGGCCGTCCCCTGATGACTCCCGCCCAGGCAGTGGATCACTTGAGAAGCCTTCAAGTAAACGACCCCTCCCGGATCCACTATGAGCCCGAACTCTTAAAACGGCTTCTGAATTTGTTTCCCGGGAGCAAGCCCGAAACATCGCCTAGTTCTTGAAATCTGATTGAATTCTCAGAAACGCGGCCTTTTTCGTGATTCTTCTGATTTGGTCATTGGAATAAATTGCCCCATCCGACCTAACTTTTTCCGAACAATTGGCACAGAACCTTGAGACATTGTTCAAAAGAATGGATGCTGAGCCATAGGATCCATATTCAGTACGATCACAGGCAAAATGCCAGTTCAAGGATCCACCTGTCCAAATGCTCTTTTGCTTGTAAAAGATCGGGCATCTGGAATGGGGCCAGTTTCTGCGATCCGACTCGGTATGACGGGCTTCGTGATACAGCGTCATTACCCTTGCCACTTGCGGATGCTCGATTTCCACATAGTTGCGGGTGACCCAGATCTTACGATCGCTTCTTCCCTGAACACAGGCGACCGCCGAGGAAGATCCGCCGCAATCCCCGTATCCGAAATAGTCAACTCTCGAATGAAACCAATTTGCATACTCGCCTGGCTTCGCACTTCCAAAGATGTCTCGATGAAGCTTCGAAACCCGGGAGTTTCGGACGGAATCCAGGAAGCGGAGATCCCCTTCTACTTGAACCTTCAAGCTCACCGGGACGTTTGAATCAAACTCAATTCCCGCGGCATTTGCGATGACGACTGCAAAGAGAGACACTACCCCCGTGAAAACACGCATATCACCAGTCTAGGGGAGATTCCCGAAAAAAACAGTCTCGAATCAACCCACCGGAGACACTTGGGGCTGCGACAAAATCCCGGCATCAGACTGTTTTTGGACAGGCACTCATTCAAAAAACAAATCCTTCGCCAGATCCGTCCCATACTTCCGAATCCACTTTGGTGATTTGATTCTGGACTGCAGGGCCGCCAAAACAAAATCCCGCTCCATCAGGAAAACATAGGGAATCTCATCAAAAATGATATCACCAATCTTCTGAATGAGTTTCTCCCGCTTTCCTTCATTGAACTCGACATTGGCTTTCTTGATCAGTTCATCCACCTCGACATTTGAAAAAGATGCCGAGTTCGAACCTCCCTGTATGGAGGAGGATGCCCATAGCTGCCTTGGATCGGGCTGCACACCGCCCGCACCCCATCCCGAGAACGCCAGATCAAAATCCTTTTTGTGAAGCGATTGGTACATCACCCCTTGATCCTCGGGACGCAATTCAAGATCAACCCCTGCCTTTTTGAAAGATTCCTTCAAAATCTGGGCAACACGCTGCTGCGCCGGACTCTCGTTCATGAACTTGAAGACAAATTTCAGGGTTTGTCGCTTCCCATTCAGGTCCTTCACAAAAAATGACTCTCCGGGTTCCTGTTTGAAACCATCTTGAAGAAGAAGCTCCCGTGCTTTTCTTGGATCAAAATTGTATCTACTGGAAGGGCTCTTCAGCTTCTGGGAGGTATAACGGCTGCTTGAACCAAAAGGCGACACGCACCTTGAAGCCGTTCCCATGAAACCCTTCTCAATCACATCTTCATAATTCACCAGATGTGCGAGGGCTTTTCTGACCTGAATCGAGGAGAGCCAGGGATGCTTCAGATTGATTACGATTCCGGCCCAGGAAAGGGCCCGATTGGTCTTGAAACGATCCGCCCAGAGAGTTTTTCCGGAATCCCGGGAGGAGCCGAACTTGGAGGAGTCGACTCCCCTCACCTGCTTTACCAACTGATCCGAAGTGAGCGGAGTTGTATCGATTTCGCCCCGAATGAGCCTCTCATACCGAAGTGTCGGGTCCGCGATGATCCGAAAGACCAGCGTCTTGAATCTGAATCGTCCCCGGAAGTTCTGAATCGAATCCCCCCACCAATTCAAGCTCCGCTCAAGAACGATCGATTGATCGCGGGAAAGAGACTTCAACACATAGGCGGAATTTCCAATCGGTTTCATACCCTCTTTGGACTTGTTCAGATCCTGCTCCTTTTCAAACTGCTTTTTCTGAACAGGAGTAAACTCATTCAATACCGAAAGGGTGTTGAATTTTGGCTCAGCGACTTGAAATGAAAACCTGATCGCATCAATCTTTTTGAAGGAAACACCCTCAAAAAATCCACGAAGTACCGCAGCATCCACCTTGGGATCCATGATTTTTTGAAATGTAAACTCCACATCGTCACTGGTAACGGAGGATCCATCACTCCATTTTGCTTCCGGTCTGAGGGCATAAGTGTATTCTTTTTTATCCTTTGAAACGCTGACAGAAGATGCCAAAACCGGAGAATCCTTCAGGGTATCCGCATCTTTCTCCAGAAGTGGCAGATAAAATTGGGAAGCCATGTCCATCGATTCCGAGTCCCTCGCTAGAAATGGAACCATGGTAAGTGGAGTCATCCCGATCGAATCCGTAAATGTTCCGCTCGCAGAATTCACGGGCGCTGAGCGAACATCGGATCCAAAGAAGGAACCCAGCAAAAAGAAAAACAGCAGAACCGGATTTGAAGTGAATTTCATGCCGCAATTAAACCCAATTCTTCTCCCTCTTGTCAAAAACAATGGTACCCTTTCCCTGATGCGACAGGTTTTTGGATACCTTTTGGCAACAGCATTTTGCTCTCTGCCTGCAATGGCTCAGGTTGATCTTCACGCCCATCTGCACATGAAACCAGGACTGGGCCCCCTTCTTCGCGGATCCGCAAAAGCCCAAGCCAAGGCGGCCCATCCCTCAAGCCGTCTGGACACCAAGGCTTCAGAAATCACTCTTCTTAACCCGGGCCCGCCAAAGATCACCGTCGTCAGCCTGTAGTCCCACCCCTGGCTTTCCAGTCCCCTGGCTTTTCATTTTCGGGACAACGTGGCCAGAGGACTCGAAGAGGAATATCAGGCCCTCGCGGAATTCGTGAGATCCCAGCCGGATAAAGTTGTTCTTGCCCGAAATCCTTCCGAAGCGAGGACTGCACTTCAAGCAGGGAAAAAAGTGTTGATCCTCTCGATTGAAGGCGCCTATGGCGCGATGGAGACGGAGGCTGATCTTTCAAAATGGGTGGACGAAAGAGGGCTTGCGATCCTGACCCCGTTCCATCTGACCGAAGACTACTTCGGGGGGGCTGCTTTGCTGAGCCCGTGGCTCTCTCTATTCACATCTCCCCTTTCATTTTTTCAAAGCTTGATGCTCAGTGGCGGCTCCTGCCTGAACTCATTTTGCGCATCCCCCATGGGAATGAAGCCTGCAGGAAGAGATCTGGTGGATCGCTTGGTTGAACGCAAGGTCTGGATTGACCTGGCGCATGCGAACGACTTGGAACGGAGGGAGCTTCTTCCGGAATTTCAAAAGCGAGGTCTTCCGTTGTTGGTTTCACATACAACTCTGGAGAGTCATTTCAACGCCGAGAGAAGTTTGAGCAAACTTGAAATCGATTATCTCAAGACCACAGGTGGCGTAGTTGGACTCATCCCGAGTGATGACTATCTTGAGGGCGGCACATCGGGCACTTGCTTTTCGGGACTTTTCGAATTCAAGAAACAAGTTCAATCGCTGGAAAGGTCCGTTGGAAAAAACAAAGTGATGATCGGGAGCGATTTCAACGCGCCCCTCAAGGGCCTTAGTCCTTATTGCCAAACCCGGGAGGGTGAGATCCACGGAGTGTTCGAGTCAGGCGGATTCTACCGGCAGGACCAATTCAAATCCCTCTCCGATTTCGTTGCCTCGGATCCTGATTGGACACGGGCCACGGAAGAAGCCTTCCTTTCGGCTTGGGAGCGGATCAGGTCACGCTGACACGCCTCCAGAGACTCCGCACAGTAATTTCAGTCTCCTCAGGGTATGAGGACAAAAACTCGATGCGTTTCACGGGTCCCCTCGCATCCGGAAGATCCCGAGGATCCATGATGCACTCAAATTTTCCGGGAGCAAAACTCTCAAGCCATCTCCAAGCAAGATCCATATCGGGAGTCGAATACAGAAATCCCTCGCGCTCATCCTTCGCCCAGGCCCGACCTTCTCGAAGCACGCGGAGAAGGGAAACCCTGTTTCCCGTCTTTGCTCCGCCCACTAGCTCTTTTGGCGCCAAAACAGACCGGATCCAGGCCGAAGGAGTAACATCCTTCCCCACCGCCAAATTCAAAAAATGGGCCCCGAACTCTGCGCACCCGGATCCTTCGCCCCTTAAAATTTTATGCCCGCCCCCATAATGATGGAAGCTTCCGTGTTTGAACCAGGAGTGAAGCTCTGAAAAAACCACCTCGGCCCGATCCGGGGAAAGGGGCACAATCAAGGTCTTCAATCGATTGCGACTCCTCGCCCATTCGAGTTTCCGGAGGGAATCACGCCCGTCATCTACGGTCCCGGGAAAGTCAAAA
>CANGWP010000002.1 GCA_947457605.1 Bdellovibrionales bacterium
AGCACACGGATCATTTCGGCCACAAGGCCATCCTCTGCCGCCAATGCAGAAAGTAGCGGGTCGAAGGTGGGCGCGCTTGCCGCGAGCTTTTCGCCATACCTCGACAACGAAAACTCCGGGTCCACCCCTTTTGAAATCACATCGGTAAGGTCATCAACATAGAGACTTGCCAGATGTTTTGCCTGATCCTGGGTCCCCATCAAACCAAAGGCCCATGCCAGATCTTCCGCCTCGACACTTTGAAACCTCGGGCCCTCCGGCAAAAGGGTACGCGCTGCAATCCGGTGGGCAAGGGTCGGGTCCTTTCCCTGCAGGAAAGAAATCACAGGACCTACCGTTCGCACATAATCCGGATAGGCATCCAGAAAGAAGCGAATGGAATCGTCCCGAAGAAGATCGGGCTCCGTTGCAGCACGTGCAAGGATGTTGGTTTTGATTTTCTCAAGACCATCGCCACTCAGAAGTCTCAAAACGAGCTTAAGCCCAAGATCATCCTGAACGGCAGGGTATCCGAGCTTTTCCAGAAAGCCGGTAATGAAACTGGTGGCGGGATAAGGCGTATTCACCTGTACCAGAGGAGGAATCAGGCTTAAGACCTTGAGAGTCCCCATTTAGAAATGAAACTCCGCGATTCGATAAATGGACTTCCCCGCAGGTGCCGGGTGATCGCTACTGACCGTCTCAATAAACACATTCATTGTGTCTGAATCAAAAACGCGTGCCATCGCAACGAGGTTTTTTGGTTCATTCTCGAAGCTTGCCACCACCTTGCCTAAAGTCTTGATGGTTTCTGCTGCTCCACACTTGAACTCAAGATCATCCATGTGGCGCTTGGGTTTCAAGATCAAACGAGTCCGCTCCCGCTCGATGGGGAGACCATGGGACTTCAGCTGATCAAAGGTGCCGAAGGCCATGAGCGGAATGTCACGCCCTGTGAGGTAGACGATGTACACACCCATTTCGAACAGACGATTCACAAACTCAATCGCACCCGGAGTTGGCGTGTCGTGAACCAGATAATCATGATTGAAGAAGCGCTTACGCCAGAACTGCTTTGCATGCTTGAAGTGGTGATCAAAGGGGCCGACATCGGTCGGGATTTTCTTGATCTCCCATACATCCTCCAGAGAATACCTCATCTCAGAGGGATCAAGATCCGAAAGCTTTTCGCGAGTTTCGACAAATCGGATGGTTTCAGGGTGTTCTGCCCAATCCTTCAGGATCTGGTAGGAACGGCTGGAGACATCAAAAAGGGTGGAATCAAGGTCAAATACCACTACGGGAAGTTTTCCTTCGGCCAGGGTCTTCCCGGCGCGCTCGATTACAAGTGACAGGACCTCACGCCCGGACTCTGAAAAAAACTCGCTGTTTTTGATCCAATCACCACGAATGTGCATATCTTTGATGTCCTCTGGTCTTCTCATTGATCCCAAAAAGCTTCTCTGAAAACGACTTCAGCGGCCTGAAGAAACTCCAGACCGCTGAATCAATTTTTATTGCCCTTGCGATCTAGTTCCAGGCTGCCTTGAGATCGCTTTCGATCTGCGCCTTAAGCGCGGCTGCTTTCTTCGCAGGCATTGGCTTAAGCTCGATCTGCATCCGGATCTTCTTTTGTTTGTCTGAAGTTGCTTCTCCAGCGGTAGTTCCTGCGTTTAGAGCTATCGCAATTCCGGGAGCTGCAGACATTTTGCCTTTCGCCTCCTCCGCCACACTCTTTCCACCCGCTTCCTTGCTTGCTGTCGCAACAAGACTGACCTTGGTGATTACGGCTGCGTGCTTTTCGAGCGCTCTTGCTGCATTTTGCAACCCTGTCACTTCCGCAGCGCTGAAGGAAGCTTTCTTCGAAGCGGTACGATTGTGAGAGAAATCGACTTTCTCCGCTGCAGCTGCCGCAACAACTTCTTCACACTTTCCAGCCTCAAACTCATGCGCAACCGCATCGTCTTCCAGGAAGAGGACATTTTCAGGAACCGAAGGAGCCGCAAGGCCGGACTTCGTGATGAACTGAAGCAACAGCTCTCCGCTTTCGAAGTAAACATTGTTCCCAAGCACGAAGCGAAACTTGCGGTAGCCGTTTTCGCTGTACTGAACCGAGTTTTTGATGAGCCAGTCTGCAAAGTGGGCATCATCGAGGTTCTCAAGACGGAAGAGCTCGCGAATGTCGAGTTCAAGTTCGCCTTCCACGCGATTCGCCAGGCTTTTGGTAGTGGAAAGGACGTGTCCGTATCCATCCGCATGAATGGAATCAAGGTTGATGTCCGAGAACGCATCACTTGGGAAGTTCTTCCCCATGAGGTAGCCTTCATTCAGATCGACAGTGTCCAATTTCCCGGAACAGATTCGAGTGTCATGAAGACAAAGAATCTGATTGTTCAGGTTATTGTTATTCAAATCGCTATCCGAGCTGTATCGGCGAAGCCCCTTCAGTTTAAGAACCGCCTTTTGGACGCTTAAGATGTCGGAAGCTGCTGGAAAGTGTTTCACAGAGCGAAACAACACGTTTGAGCCACGAACGTGATCAAGTGGAGTTTTGCACGCAGGCGCGCCCACAGAGCGAATGGCATCGGTTCCCCGGCTGCTGTTGTCAAATGGGAGGTCTGTAGACATTTCAGCAAAATCTTTTTTCGAAATCTGGGTCAGTTGGCCGTCGAAGAGGTTTCGAAGATCGGTTGGATCAACTGCGGCTACCGAGGCTTTCTTATCTTCGCCTCCATCTGTCGTGCCTGTATCACTGCCCGTTCCTGACGGACCACCACCAATTACCGTGGGATTATTGCCGCCAGGACCGTTCGAACCAGAACCGTTCGAACCAGAACCAGAAGTCCCGTTACTCGCGGTGCCTTCACCCGAATCACCATTGGAAATCTTTTTCCCGCCTTCCTGTGTAGTCACTGACGCTTTCTCTTCGGGCTTTGCCTTCATCTGAAGACTCTTGCCGCATGCGGTGAGTGCGAGAACCACGGTTACCAATCCTGCCCAATTTTTCATAAGTCGATCTTCCATTTCAAACTCAGACTTTTTTCTACGTGAACCATCACATACGCGCCACGAAGGAACCTGAGCTTACAATTGCACCGCATGTTACAGAACCTGAATGAAAAAGTCAACCTTATTTCAGTGACACCTCCCGAAAATTAAATAAACCTTCATCATTTAATAGGTAAAATACTGTAATTTTGAGATATTTTTTGTAAAGCCCCCTATCGAAATTCCTGACCGATCTGATATATTGCGCGCGTGCGAAGCCTAAACTTGGCAATCATCTCCGTTTTGCTAGCAAATCACGCATTTGCCACGCCTCTCTACACGCCACCGAAGACCTTTGATGAGATCATGGGAGGCTTTCACGGAAGCCACTTTCAGCACAAACCTGCGATCCGCGTAACCACTGCCCGCGTGCTCTTTGCAGACTATGATCTGATCCGCCGCGATTTTAAAATCACCCGGACGATGAGCGAACTTCAAATGGATGCGTGGCTGGTCGAATCAGCAGCCTGCATCTCGAGGGATCAGATCGACGTCGGGATGACCCGCGGGGTGAATGCCGCGATTCAATACGATCCAACAGAATTGCGATCCTCCCTCAGACCGCCCAACTACGGACGCGCGCTTGTGATCGAAGTTCCGGGCGGGATCCTCGATGCAAAAGGCGCGGGAGGCCTGAGTCCGGCCATCAGTCACAACAGTCATCGAAGCGGCCTCCTCGAAACGGCGGAGGCAATCCGAGAGTTTTCGTATTCAAAACTCGTACAAAAGGCACTCCATCATTCGGGCAGTGATTTTGGGGTGATCGACAGTTACGCGGTGATCGATTTTGGATTCCAGATGAGATCATCGGTGGATGAGACGATGCAGCCGGCGGGTCTCCTTTTGCGTCAGTCGCATTTCAGGGACATCACAAGATCAGAGCAACTTGAACAAACAAACTCACTCAAGATCGAGCGGTCTTTGCGCGAATTCGGGATCACGACTGCGTACAAGAAGACGACCCTCGGGGACGACAAGAAAACCCTTTATGATGTCCTGAATGTTCAAGGCTCGGACGAACGCCGATTTCTTTATGACTTTGGCGGGTACAGAATTGCGAACCGTTTTGAAAATCGGGCGATCACCCTTGCCGACTTGTTCGAAAAAAAGAAAATTCCGATCCTGGACCAGACCCAGTTTTCAAACATTCAGCCCGATCCTAAATATGCTCCCCTCTTTAAAGCCTGGGGTGGAGAAGGCACAGACGAGAGGATCTGGAAAAGGTCGCGCGAAATTGCTTCACAATTCAAGCTCGATGGCGACTCCGAAAAAACAAGGCGCGAAGTAAAGGCCCTTCTTGAAATCACCTATCTGATTCCTTCCGAGCCTAGAGGCGGCCCGGGACCTTGCGTGGAATCGCTGAAGCACCCTTAAACGGGCCTCGGTGACTTTTCATGCGTGGCGGAAAAAATGCTTACAAGCGGTCGGGCTGTGATTCGCTTTGAATCATGGAGTTTTGGCCGACTCTCGCGAGGTTGGACTGCCGAAAACGAGGCCGCAGGACGCGGCTCGGAGGCCAAACCTCCATGATTCAAAGCAATTTCCAAACCGGCGGCCTGTAAGTCTGCCCTTACCGAAACGCCTCAATCGCACGGTGCCGGACTCGCTTCGGAACGAGCGCCTCCGCACCGAGTCTGCGCTTTTTGTCTTCCTCGTAATCCTGAAAGTTTCCTTCGAAGAACTCCACTTTGGAATCCCCCTCGAATGCAAGGATGTGAGTCGCAACGCGGTTCAGGAACCAGCGATCGTGCGAGATCACAAGCGCGGTGCCTGCAAAATTCACAAGGGCTTCCTCAAGCGCACGAAGCGTATTCACATCAAGGTCGTTTGTCGGTTCATCGAGCAGAAGAACGTTCGCTCCCGACTTCAGCATCTTGGCAAGATGCACCCGGTTGCGTTCTCCGCCCGAAAGAATTCCCACTTTTTTCTGCTGGTCGGATCCCGTAAAATTGAAGCGCGAGCAATACGAGCGCGAGGAAACTTCGCGGTTTCCAAGCAAAACCGTCTCGTTTTTTCCGCCCGCTATTTCTTCCCACACCGTATTTTCCGGATTCAAGCTATCGCGTGACTGATCGACATAGCCAAGCTTCACGGTATCTCCGACACGGATCGCACCTTGATCGGGCTTGTCCTGACCTGCAAGCATCTTGAAGAGTGTGGATTTTCCGGCTCCGTTCCCACCGATGATCCCGACAATGCTGCCGGGTGGGAGCTTGAAGTTCAGGTCTTCAAACAAAAGCTTGCTGCCAAAGGCCTTCGAGAGTTTTTCCGCTTCGATCACCACAGACCCAAGACGTGGGCCCGCAGGAATGAAGATTTCCATCTCTTCCTCGCGTCGGCCTCCCTGGCTCTCATTCAAAAGTTGCTCATAGGCGCTCACTCGCGCCTTGCTCTTCGCCTGACGCGCTTTCGGACTCATGCGAATCCACTCAAGCTCGCGCTCAAGGGTTTTTTGGCGTTTGGTCTCGGCCTTTTCCTCTTGTGCGAGTCGATTCTGCTTTTGCTCAAGCCAGCTTGAATAGTTTCCTTCCCAAGGGATTCCATGACCGCGGTCAAGCTCAAGAATCCATCCTGCAATGTTGTCGAGGAAATAACGATCGTGGGTTACCGCGATTACGGTACCTTCGTATTTCTGCAAAAAGTCCTCAAGCCATGCCACGGACTCCGCATCCAAATGGTTGGTCGGTTCATCGAGCAGCAAAACATCAGGTCTTTGAATCAAGAGCCTGCAAAGGGCAACCCGCCTGCGCTCCCCTCCCGAGAGATTCTTCACCGGAGTGTCCGCGGGAGGACAGCGAAGCGCGTCCATGGAAACTTCGAGCTTTCGATCAATGTCCCAGCCGTCTTTTGCTTCGATCCGCTCTTGAATTGCGGCTTGTTCTTCGAGAAGTTTCGTCATCTCATCGGGATCAAGCTCAGGATCGGCAAATTTCATTCCGATCTCTTCAAAGCGCTTCAGATCGCGACCAAGCTCGCCGGTCCCTTCCATCACAATCTCTTTTACGGTTTTTGAGGGATCAAGTTCAGGCTCCTGCTTTAGGTACCCGAAGGTCACGCCCTCGCTCGGCAGGACTTCGCCGTTTACATTGGTCTCCTCGCCCGCGATCACTTTCATGAGCGTCGATTTACCAGCACCGTTCAGACCAAGGACACCGATCTTTGCGCCATAAAAAAACGAAAGCGAAATGTCGCGAAGTACCGTTTTGTTGGGGGGATAGATCTTGGAGACCCGACTCATCGAGAATGCGAACTTTGGTTTGGCCATAGTGGGACTAAATGTACCAGACGAGTCTCAAAACCGCAATTTGCGGAACGGGAAGTCCTGAAATCCTTCGCATCTCTTTTTGATCACTCACCGAATTGTCCGTGCCATCATCAAGACTCGGGTCAGCAGAAATTGTGATTCCACCAGAATGGATGAGTGCAAATTGCATCCCTGCATCCACCGCAATCGAGAATTTGGGAGTGAGGCGCCACTCATGCCCCAGGAGAAGGCCTGTATATACCGTGCCCAGGCTTGCGGTAGCGGTGCTCGCAAGCGATACGCCGTCTTGCTTTAAGTTCGAGATATCCACTGTAACCCCGGCCTTCCGAAACCCAAGCTGCCCCGCTACATAAAATCCATTTAAAAACGGATGATACCGGGCTCCGATCTCCATGCTGTAGATCGAAACCGAGCGACCTCCGCCCGAAAATGGATAAGCGAAGAATCCGGCCTTGTAGAACGCAACCCACGCAGGCAGTGCATCTGTTTTGTATTGCACCCCAAGCGTCAGAGGCTGAGGGAATTCAATCCCGGTGCTAAGCCCAAGCTCGTTTCCGCGCGCGGAGCCAGACAATGGCCCGGGAATGAGTGCGATCAGCCAGAGAAAGGCAAATGCACGAATCCGTCGGGGCAGTGCAATCGCTCTCATCAGTGGGTGACCTTGATGTGATTGCTCACAATCCAGAGAAACTCCTGATCCGCGAGATCCTCATTGAAGAGAAGCTCGCGCAGGTGTTTTGGCTTTTGATAGACATGGATCCGGTAATCGCCAGGCGTGGGATTTGAATAAATCAGCTGTGCCGCTGCGGACCCCGCAACGACGGTCTCGGTCCCGATACTCGAGACGCGAATCAGTTCGGCGCGAATTTCGGGTCGGTCGTCTGAATCCATTCCCGGAAACGCGGGATGCACCACGGGAAGAGTGAATTCAAGGCGGCCCGTATCTCCACCCGTGATGGATACAATGTCGCCCATTTCAAAGGGGGTATCGACTCCCCCGCTTGTTCGCACCAGATGGTAATCGAGTCCGATGGGCGTCCCCATGCCTTCCACCACAAAAAACACGCGTCCGGCTTCGATTGCACTTTTGACTCCGGAAATGGTATCGGTCGAGGTTAGCACGAGGTTGTTGAAAAACCGGGTCATCCGCCTGTGATGATCCAGCCGTTCTCCATCCGCTCCTTTTTGCGAGAAAATATTTTCATGCGAATCAAGACCGCCCACTCCGGTCACGCGAGCAGTGGCGCTTGCAGAAACCAGAGCATCCCAGCGATCAAAATAGACGCGATTGAACTCGATGAAATCAAGGAACATGTAATCGGGATTGAGCGACTTGTAGGGATCGGCCAGATAATTGATGAACACGCCGATCTTGTCGAAAGGATTTCGGCCCAGATATTTTTTCCGGATCTTCGGATCAAGATTCGCATGCACATTGTAAATCTCAATGAAAGAGGGCTGAATGGCGGTCAAGGTGATGAGATCCCGGCTCTCCGTATGCGGAACTCCAACCAGGGCTTTTGCATCATTCACGCCTGTTCCCCTGAGCCGGGTCGGATCCTCGCCCTCATAGACGCCTTCCCGCTCCAGAACATCGGCGGAAACATGATTTTCCATACCCAGTGCAAGCAACTTCCCCTCGAGTCCGATCGCAAGCCTTGGCGTGAATCCATTCGGGCAGCTGATTTGGTTTCCGACGGGGTTTCCACCGCTAGTCAGCAGCGTGTCGCCCGATTCAAGAAAGGCAAGATCCGAAAACGAAGTCTCTGCAAGGTGATTCGTATGATCCGTGGCGAAGACATAATTGATGTGATTTTCGCAAAACGCATAGCGGGCATGGGCCCAACACCCGCGATTGATGGTTCCATCCGCGTTGTAGCCTTTGCCGTCGCACGCATCAAAAGAATAGGGCGTATGGAAATGCGTGATGGCACGCACGTAGGATTGCCCCCGAAGGTTGCCAAGTTCCGCGGTCGATACGAGCCCGGGCGATACGGGCCGATCGGAACACGCAAACGACAACAACCCCATGCCAATCACGACTGGAAGGCGAAGCCTTCCCCACCCCAAAATCCCCATTCCGATTATGGTAGGCGGAATTCCGTCAAACTTCTGCTAGCTGGCCTCTTTGAGTGGGCACACGAGGCACCAGGTCAGCCATAAGCCATTGCAATCTAATGGGTTTTTCCAAAAGGACCCAGCGGGACTTTTGAAATTTCCAGCTGCGCAGTGCGCTAAAAATTAAGATTTCCCAATAGGTCTCGATGCTTACGCCGACAAAAAATGATCACATGCCCATTAAGGAAAGCCAGTTTGCAGCCGATACGTTCTCTGTCCACGGAACTTCTCGGACGCTATTCCCAGGATCGGGTGCTTGAACTTTTTTGCGAGGAACTCATCATGATCCTGCCCTTTCGCGTTTTCTTGATCATCTTTGCCCTGCTCACGGGCCTCATCACTTCTGTTTCCGTATTCGCGGAAGAGGTCTTTGATCGCCTCGATGGAACCGGCCCTTCGGGAAAAAAAGTGAACGTCGTCGAATGGGAAGGAAACCTCGAGTTTCATGTGTATCCGAAAGGATCACTGAAGGGTTTGGGCGCAAAACTTGATGATCGCGAAAAGGGGAAAAAGGTCATGGTGGTGGCCTATCGCTTTGGCGCAAAAGGCAGACCGCTCCTTCGCCGCGCAATCTTGGGCGTACCCTTTCAAAAGGAGTTAAAGGCTTTTGTCGATGCAAGCGAGAAAGAGTTCGACAAGCTTGCGATTTCAAACCGGCCGCTTTCCGGGAACTGGAAGCCCTATCGTCTCGATGCTCCTCCCATCCAGTGGTATCCGGACGGCGATGAAAGAAACGAAGAAACACCTTCATACCTCGGTGAATTCAAACGAGAGCCGTCCTCGGTGTCCGGCTCGAAATCAAAACAAGAAAAGCGTTCGAAGCCCGCTCCAAGGGATGAAGGTTCGCTCAATCAGTTTGATTTTTAGGACTGATCCGCGTGCAAGCCTTAAGCTGCCGGCTAAATTGACTTAAATCTGCACCACTTCGATCACTTCCGGGATCTGGGCTTTCAGCTTGGTTTCAATTCCCATTTTGAGCGTCATCGTCGAACTCGGACAACCGGCACAGGCTCCCTGCATGTAGAGATAAACCGTTCCATCCTGAAAACGATCGAGCGTGACATCCCCGCCATCCATCGCAACGGCGGGACGAATCTCATCATCGAGGAACTTCTGAATCCTTTTTTCTATTTCGGAGGCATTCTGGTTCGAGAGGGCATTTTGCAACTCTTCCATCACGACGATCTCGCGAGCGGTCAGATGCTGCTCAATGGTGTCCGATGCGGTCTTGTGAACATGATCCCAATCCCCGTCCTCGGTTTTTGTGATGGTGACGAAATCCTTCCCGATCATCACTCCGGAAATGCCAGCGACATTCAAAAGCTTTAGAGCAAGCGGGGACCTTGCTTTTGCATCCTCGATCTTCGTAAAATTGGCAGCCCCTTTTTCGAGCAACTTCCGATTTACGGAGTACTTGAGGGTGTTCGGATTGGGAGTGAACTCCAGAGAAACATAAACAGCTGAGTCTTCCATATACAGGCAATCTATACTACAAAGTATGGTTTTGACAATCCCCTGAATTGAACAAAAAACACTCGCAAAAACCAATCAAATTTGGAAGTCTAGGCTTCTATGAAATTCGTTCCAGTGATCCTCTCGGGCGGAAGCGGCACGCGCCTTTGGCCCCTCTCCCGGACCCATTATCCAAAACAGTTTTGCGAGATCTTCGAAGAATCTCTTTTCTTGAAAACCCTGAATCGCCTGAAACCACTGGGCTCGCCCTGGGTAGTCACAAACTCTGCCCTTCGCGTGGTAACCGAGTCCTCGATGCGGGAGGCTCATGTTCCGCACCATCAGGCCATCTTCGAACCCAAGGCAAACAACACTGCTCCTGCGATCGCTCTCTTGTGCAAGGTGTTCGAGGACCGAAGGCAGACTGACACAATTGTTGGAATCTTCCCTTCCGATCACCTGATTCAAAACGAAGAAGCCTTCAAGAAGGCAATCGAACTTGCCACCGAATGCGCCATCGAGGGGCAAGTGGTGACTCTCGGAATCAAACCCACCCACCCTGCAACCGGGTACGGATACATTGAAGTGTCGAAGAAACACATCGCAGAAAAAGGGAAGCTCAAGGCCCATGCCACCAAAGGCTTTCGCGAGAAGCCCGACGAGAAAACCGCGCAGGAGTTTCTGGATGCCGGAAACTTTTATTGGAATGGCGGCATGTTCGTATTCCATGTGGCGAAAATGATTTCTCATTTCCAGACTCTCATGCCGGATCTTTGGAAAGTGATCTCGGCCCTGAAATCCGACCTCTCTAACCTTGCCGAAGTCTATGCCCGCTGCCCCTCCCAAAGCATCGATTATGGAATCATGGAAAAGCTGAAGGAGCAGGTTTGCATCCCATGTGACCTCGGGTGGAGTGACGTTGGCTCCTGGACCGAAATCGCGAAACTCCGCGAGAGCACCGACAAGATCGAGGTGGGCGGACAAGGTAACTTTTCGCTCTCAAGCTCCGGACGTCTTGTGGCCTTTGTCGATACCAAGGACCTCGTTGTGGTGGACACCTCGGATGCAATCCTTGTTGCAAAGAAGAGCGCAACCCAGAAAGTGAAACAGGTGGTAGACGTCCTGAATGAAAAAAAGGACAAACGCGCCCATGAGCACACCTTTGAGTTCCGCCCTTGGGGAAGCTTTGAGATTTTGCGCGACACCCGCGATTTCAAATCCAAGGTGATCTACGTGAATCCGGGCCACCAACTCTCCTACCAGAGTCATGCAAAACGCGCAGAGCACTGGGTGATCGTAAAAGGACACCCCGAGGTCGTACTGAATGATGTGATCCACCGATTGAAGCCAGGCGAATCCATCTACATTCCCCAAGGCGCAAAACACCGCATCAGAAACACCCATGACTCCGAAGTGGTTGAGTTTGTGGAAGTACAGGTTGGATCTTATTTTGGTGAGGATGACATTGTCCGATATTCGGATGATTACAAAAGAGTCTGAGACTCATTGGGCGCCCTGCCCCGCCCTTTGCACGCGCTCTTCCTCAATCTTTCCAAGTTCCCTTTCGAGATCCGGCAGTCGTGGATCATCCGGCTGCAGGGCACGGATCATTGAAACGATCTCTCTGAGAGCGCCGATCGTCTGCTCTGAATGACTTTGCTGATAATACACTTGTGCCTGTTGGAATCGCGAAAAAAGCTCGTTCGGATCATTGAGTGGGGCCTGAATCAACTCTGAAAGAACCTCGATTTCACGAATCTCCTCGGCGGTGGGCTGCCTTCCTTCGGAAGGAAGTTTTGGTGATGTCGCAGACACATCGGGTTGGCCAACGGCAGGAACAGAAGCAGGCGCCCGCTCCAGACCCAATTCATTGGCATGCTCCAAAACTCGTTTGAAGGATTTCGCAAGCTCAGGTGCCGACTTCCGAAAAAGTTCTTCTTGCTCGGCACGTGTGGGATCAGGACTCGCTACAAGCCAACCTAAAACCGCCACCATTCCGATTGCCATTACGGCGAATGCTTTTACCTGCACCTTTTCTCTTCGTCGATTTCAAACCGGAACTTGACCGGAAAAAAGGATTGAAACTGCGTCAAATCCCGATCAGGGGGCCTTTCGTTTGATCTCGAAATTCCGGCCCAAAACCGGTCTTTGAAAAGAAATTCCCGGGGCGAATTCCCTCAGACGACTCTCGATCAAATCAAGCTCCATTCCAGGCATGATGAACGCCTCGAGCTTTTCTGATTGAAGCAGGAAGAAATCAAAGTGAAGGGGAATCACTTGCGGTGCTCTTACCCGAAGAATGTTTTCTTCCACAAGCGCCTTCAAACTCTTTTTGTTGGCGACTCCGACAAAATAAGCATCTGTCTTTCCGGCATATTCGAGATTTGGTTCAAAAAAATGACTGCTTTGGTCGATCAGCAGGTTTCCCTCCGGGTGCTCCACCCGGAATCCCCAGACCTCTCCTTCATGATAATCATAAAACTTGTACTGAAATTCACTCGGTACCTCACCGGGAAGAAACTTTAGCGGCCGGAGGTGGAAAATTGGCGGATGCTCCCTGCGGTAAGGGATCACCTTGAATCGACCCACTTGAATGGGTTCCCGATCCCCCACTTCAACGAACTTGGCCTGAATGCCGGCATCAGCCAAAGCGATTCGTTTGAGTGAGACACCTCCGTAGATCGGAGCGCCCGTGATTTCCGAAATCCGGGCCAAATCGACTGCGTGATCGAAGTGGCAATGACTCGCAAAGACCGCCTTCGCGTTTCGAATCTGATTTTGAGCCAACCCTTGCTTTACCCGCGCAAGGTCGGATCTGAAGTCCGAGTTAAAGAACCAGTGTTTGAGCGATGGCTTTGTAAACACGGGATCGATCAACACGGTGGTCTCTCCGTCCGCGATGCTCAGTCCCGCAACTCCAAGCCATCGCGCCTCAAGAGCCATTGCATCAACACTCAAGAGAAATCCGAGGATGAAGAAAATACAAAACAAGAGGATTCTGCCTTCAGGTTTCACGGGTCTTAAAATAATCCAAGGTGATCGCGAGCCCCTGCTCAAGATTGATTTTGGGTTCCCAATCGAGCAACTTTTTGGCAAGCCCGATGTCGGGCTTTCGCTGCTTGGGATCATCCGAAGGAAGCGGCAAAAATACGTTCTCTCGCGCAGAAGGAATCAAGGAACGAACTCTTTCCGCAAACTCGAGAATGGTGAATTCACCGGGATTTCCAAGATTCACGGGCCACACGTAGTCGGTCCTCATGAGACGACAAACACCCTCGACCAAATCCGAGACAAATTGAAAGCTACGGGTCTGCAATCCGTCCCCGTACAAAGTAAGAGGTTGATTTTTCAACGCCTGAAACATCAGATTGGTAACAACCCGCCCGTCTTCCGGATCCATCCTGGGCCCGTAGGTATTGAAGATTCGAATGACACGGACATCCACTTGATGAGAGCGGTGATACGCGTAGGTGATCGCCTCTCCGTACCGCTTGGCCTCATCATAGATGGACCGGACTCCGATGGGGTTCACATTGCCCCAATACGATTCCGCCTGAGGATGCACCAGCGGATCTCCATAGACTTCGGAGGTCGATGCATAAAAGAACTTCGATCCCGATTTTTGGCAAAGCTCAAGAAGATGGCGAGTGCCCTCGCTGTTAATCCGAAGGGTTTCCAGCGGCATTTGAAAATACTTCGGGGGAGATGCAGGAGATGCAAAATGAAAAATCCAGTCCCAGGGTCGATCCCGAAGATCTGCTGGAACCCCCTCAATCAAATCCGCCTTCAGAAATTGAAAATCCGGATGGTCCTGGAAGGATTCCAGATTCCTAAGCCTGCCCGTGCAGAGGTTGTCGACTCCGACCACCGAAAAACCCTCGCTTAACAGGCGCTCCGCGAGATGACTCCCGACAAACCCCGCAGCTCCGGTGACGAGTGCCAATGGCTTCTTCATTTTGAAGATCTTCCTAGCGTGATCAGTTGAATTCCCGCAGATTGGAGTTTGCTTGCCTCAAGATGTCCGCGTCCGTCCAAAACAAGACGATTCTTCATGTGCTTTGCACAGCGATCAAAAGAGAGATTCTTGAACTCAGGCCACTCCGTTACCAACAATACCGCATCTGCCTCACTGAAAACCGACTCTGCGTCCGGCGCAAACTCGATCGGAGTATCGGCCCATTCTTTTTTCGCCCGCTCCATCGAAATGGGATCAAAGCCGACCACCTTTGCACCCCGCTCGATTAAGCGGTTTCCAATGTCGAGCGCCGGAGCATCCCGAAGATCATCCGTAAAAGGCTTGAACGAGAGACCGAGAATTCCGATCTTTCGCCCCTTCAGGATCTTTAGCTCACTCATCAGGATCTCGACCATGCGAGCACGCTGCCTCATGTTCACATCCCGCGCAGCCTGGGTGATCGGCATGGAAAGCCCGTATTCCTTTCCGGTCGAGATCAGGGCCGCGGTGTCCTTCCCGAAACAAGAGCCACCCCAACCGATCCCGGCTTGCAAGAACCGGTTCCCAATCCGGGAATCAAGGCCGATCCCGCGGGATACGTGTTGAATGTCGGCACCCACTTTTTCGGAAAGCTCGGAAATCTCGTTGATAAAAGAAATCTTCAGCGCAAGAAACGCATTCGCCGCGTACTTGATGAGCTCTGCCGATTGCAGATCGCTCGTCAAAAAATGCACCGCACGGAAACCCTCGGGTCTTGGAAGAAATGCAGGTGACTCGAAGGTCTGCTCAAGCAGGGGCTGATAAAGTTTCCGAAGCACATCGAGGGCTTTTTGATCATCGGCTCCAACCACCACACGATCTGCATAAAGCATGTCTGAAAGGGCTGAGCCTTCGCGCAAAAACTCCGGGTTCGAGGCCACGATGAAGCTCGAATTCTTATGGGGATTGTTTGCGCGATATGAATCTCGCACTATGCTTTCGACCCAGTTTCCGGAACCGATGGGTACCGTGGATTTGTTTACGATCACGACATAAGGAGACGCAATTTTCTCCCCGATGCTTTGGGCTGCCGACTTCAGGTAGGTAAGGTTTGGATTTCCGTCCGGAAGCGACGGAGTCCCGACCGCAATGAAGACCACCTCTGCATCGCGAAGCGCTGCATCGGCATCGAGTGTGAATTTCAAGTTCCGGGACGCAAGCGAAAGCAGCTCATCAAGATGCGGCTCATAAATCGGAGATTTCCCTTTTTTCAGGTTCTCCACTTTTGTCGCATCGACATCAAGACAAGTGACTTCGTGTCCGAGATACGCAAGTGCTACGCCAGTGGTGAGACCAACATATCCGGTTCCGATGATTGCTGTTTTCATGGGTAATCCTCAAATCTTGGGTTCGTAGTCGTCCTGATCGGCGCCTGCCGTTTCGGATGCGGCTTGAGTTCCCGGAGCCTTTCTCGTGAGCGGAAACAAAACACAATCCTTGATGTTGTCCGAGTTTGTCACAAACTGCACCAACCGATCGATTCCGATTCCCCATCCTGAAATCGGTGGCATTCCGTACTCCATCGAGGACACGTAGTCGTCATCCTTCACCATCGCATCCTGATCGCCCTCGGCATTGAGTTTGGCCTGTTCTTCCAGACGTTTCATCTGCTCAATCGGATCCACAAGCTCGGAATAAGCATTCACGATCTCAACCCCGTTCACAACCAACTGAAACCGGTCCGTGAGATCAGGTCTTCGATCATTCGCGCGAGCAAGGGGCGAGAGGTCGATCGGATGCTCGATCAGAAAGGTCGGTCCCACCATCTTCGGCCGACTTACCTTCTTGTACAGGATGTCGATCAGGTTTCCGCGGCCAAGCTTTTCGGGGTGATCTTCCTCAAGATCGATCCGCTTGTCCTTGATTGCAGCAAGAAGCTCTGGCGCAGTCTTGAATTTCTCAATGTCGATTCCGGAGTCCTTCAAGATCAGGTCGCGGAACGTAACGGTACTCCATTCTCCTCCGAAATCCACTTCCACTTCGCCAAGCCTGATCTTGGCGGTGCCAAGGGTTTTCTGAAACACGGTTTGAAACAGGCGCTTCATGAGATTCATGTTGTCCTGGTAATTCCAGTACGCCGAGTACCCTTCCACCATCGTGAATTCCTGAAGGTGATTGGGGCTGATGCCCTCGTTGCGATAGCATCGGGCGAACTCGAACACATGATGGAATCCGCCCACCACCAGACGCTTCAAATAGGTCTCAGGCGCAATCCGAAGGAAAAGATCAATATCAAGCGAGTTGTGATGCGTTTTGAAAGGACGGGCAAGAGCACCTGAAGGATTGGGCTGAAGACTTGCAGTCTCCACCTCGATGAAACTCTCACTTTCAAGAAAGTTTCGCATTTCACGGATGATCGCGGAGCGAAGGAGAAAGCGACTCCGCGCCTCTTCGCTCGTGATCAGATCCAGATAACGCTGGCGATACTTGATTTCGATGTCCTGAAGGCCATGGAATTTTTCCGGAAGAGGTCGAAGACATTTCCCGAGGAAGGTGTATTCCTTTACCTGGAGGGTTTTTTCACCCACACGCGTGGTGAACATTTCACCTTTCGCTCCGAAGAAATCCCCGATATCGACAAAATCAACATAGTGCTGATAGTTCATCTCACCCACATCGTCGATCTTCATGCAAAGCTGAAGCTTGCCTTTTAAGTCCTGGAGAGTGATGAAGCTGAGCTTCCCCATGCGGCGGATCGCAGTGATACGGCCCGCAACACTCACCCCTGCGGTTCCATCCGGAAGCTCGCGAGCGATCGCCAGTTCATGGGAAATGGCAAACCTTTCAGGATAGGGATGAATCCCGGCTGACTTCAACTTTTCCAGTTTTTCACGACGGACGATTTCCTGCTCGGACAGATGGACGGTTTGTTGGCTCATGCCTCGAAAACTAGCACAAAAAAGCGACCATTCCTAGTGCGGGTTCAGAGCGTAAATCCAGCGCTTTCCGAGTCTTTTTTGAAGGTCCGGACCGTATCGAGGCTGAGTTCCTCCAGGGTCTTAAAGCCCCCCTCGAGCTTTGCCAGGACATCAAACGGAACCGTGATGATCCGACATCCGCACTGTTCGGCCTGAAGGATATTGTAGACCTCCCGGGTGGAGGCCCAGAGACACTCCATTTGATCTCCGTACTCAGCGCAGGCTTCGGCCGCAGCGGTCAGCGTCGGAACCGGATCATGCCCCAGATCCGCAGCACGCCCCGCAAAGACAGAAACGATGGAAGGCACTCCACCCTCAAGCGCCTGACAGGTTTCGATGGTCTGCTTCAGGGTATAAATGGCTGTCACATTGAGCTTAATGCCCGCACGGGTCAGGGTTTTCACCAAAGGAAGTGCACTCTTCCCCTCGCTGTTTTGAATGGGAATCTTTACGTAAACATTCTCACCCCAGGTTGCGATTTCCCGGGCCTGTTTTTCCATGGTGGCAAAATCATCGGCAAAAACTTCGAAGGATACGGGCTTCACCCGGATTTCTTTCAGGATATCCTTGCAAAACGCGCGGTAGTCCGTGACCCCGGCCTTTTTCATGAGCGAGGGATTTGTGGTCATCCCGCTCACGATCGGGTTCTGGTTCATCTTGAGCAATTGATCACGCTCGGCACCATCCGAGAAAATCTTGATCCGGTAGTTTCGTTTCGTCTTCATAATGCTTTTACCTCGCACTTCACACTCTTTCCGGGAATCATCTTTGTGGCATCACAGGAACCGCTTGCCGGGTCCGCCCCCTTCACTTCTCCCACCACATCCTTGATGCGATAGTCATAGGCAGTCTGAACCTTCATTTCCTTGTAAGAATCGCCCTGTTTTCGGCGAAGAGCCGAACGCCCCTCGAATGCGAACATCTCGCCGGTTGCGGGCTTGATGTAGAAATACATGGGGTCCACCAGCGCTTTGATGATGAAACTGACGGGCGCCATCTCAAGAACCATCATCTCGGCTCCATCTGCCGTCGTTCCACTGCGATGCTTTCTCATGACGAAACTGTAACTTTCGCGCCGATCAGGTACTGCAACCTTCAAGCGAACCTCTTTGCCGTCTCGTAGCTGCTGAAAAGACGGTTTGATAAAGGACATGACCGTGGAGGGCACCACGAGGTTTTCTTCGGCATCATCCTCGGATGTTTTCGAAGAACCGTCGGTCAGATCCGTTACCTTGTAAAAAACCTTTCCATCCCGAACCTCAAGCTCGGAGCGTTTTTGAAGTGCGAGATTCTCGACCACCGCGCGCCTCACATGTCCGTCCTTTTCCCAGGACTGCTCCGTGACCTGGACCCCTTCGGGTCCTGAAAAGGTCGTGGTGGAGGCGGTCAACTCGCCCTCTTTCTTGGTCAGCACATGAAACTTGCCAAACGATGGCTCTGGACACTTCACACCTCGAAGGATTCCATCGCATCGCTGCGGGAGTTGGTCTACGGGGTAAATGTTCCCCATGATTTCAAGAAGGGTCTCCTTCGGAGCCTCGACCTTCTTCACCGCCCCTAAGGAAGCTCCCGAAACCAAAAACAAGCCCAAAGCGACCCATATCCCTGTTTTTTTCATGACCAACATTCTATGCCCCGTTCTTCCCCTTTGAAAAGTTCAAAGTGGCATTCGTTTTTCATCAAGATCGGGCTCCAAAAACACCTTTCCGAACATCCCCCCCTCCATCTTCTTCATAAAGACGCTAAGCGGAAACCGGGTCACCTCTCCAAGCAAATTCTGCTCTGAAATCGCGTCAATTCCCAATCGACTGGAGATCAGAGCTAGACTCCGTGCGAAATCCTGACCGTTCGAATCAATCGGCGTCACCACGAATTCCAACTCAAGATCGGTTTCCTTTGCGCTCTTGAAAAAATAAGAGGTTTCCTCGACCTCGGCACCTGTTCGGGTAAGATTGGTTTCAATTTTCTTTCGAAACTGATTCCGGAATTCATCGGAGCCGACCGGAATCCGGTACCGGACTTTTTTTCCTTTCAACGCTTCGGAGGAATCTTGGAGAGAATCCATGGACAGGGCCTTTGCGATCTCCTCCCTCGTTTTCTGATCCGAACAGACACCGCTTTCCCGGAAGGAACGACAGACCCAGAAAACCGTAAGCTCAAGTCCGGTATCCTGTTTTGAATGCTCCCTCATGGTGCCGGCTTCATCGCTTCTGCCCAAAAGGAAATCGCACGAGGGGTTCTTGATGGGGGCACTTTGAAACTTCAGTGTCCGGAAAAAAGGCTCCGGCAGCCGGATCGGGAAATCATCCCGACTGACAAGCGTGATCTCTTTTGGGTTCCATTTGCGAACTTTATAAGGGCCTGAGGAAATCCATTCCTTGGTAAGAAGATCACCCCGAAGAATCGCCTCAAGATTTTTCGGATGGATTGCGCCCGAAAGCGGGTGTGTCAGCACCTCAGCCAAAAACCGCTCAAGGTCAAAACCGGGGCCCGGGCCTTTTGAGCCAAAACCGATTTCCAGTCCATCTTTCGTTGGCCGGAACTCCGCACTCATCCACTCTTTCCAGAGAGGAGTTTGAAACAATTCGGGAGATTTTGATTTGAGATAATCCCGAAGTCCGACAAAATGAGCACCCTCGATCGGATCGCCGTTTTGAAACCGCAATCCCGGCACCAGCCTGAGCGAAAGTGCATTCTTATCCTTCAGCCAATTCCACTCCCCCGCCAGAAGCGTTGAGATCCCTTTTGCAGTCTTCAAATGGTCCGGCTTGAAGAGCGTGCCGATGATCCCCTGATGGGGCCCGAGATCCAAGGCCACATGGGAGTCCAGTGGGGACGAGGATGCAGGCAGTTCATAGATCCAGAGATTTTTGACTTCCTCCACCGTGAACGTTTTTTTGGAGAAAACGAATGCGATGACATTTGCACCGAAAGCCAGAGCCATGATGAGCAGGGCAAGCTTTGTTTTTGACATGCATTCTGTGGTACACTGAAGGGGAAACCCATGCAACTTGAAGCATTTTTAAAGGCATCGAAATACTTCTCCCTTGGCCACCTTCCCTCAGAAGGCTTCCATCCCTCAACCGAGTTCCTTTCAACGCTTGCCAAAGACGATCTCGAGGGTGCGATCCGCATCCTGCAGGACATCGACCTGCACGCGATGAATGTGGTGAAAGAGGCCCTTCCCCTGATCCGCACACTTTCCGCTGAAATTCATGCCACACTCGATTCCGGCTCCCGTGTGTTTCTCTCGGGCTGCGGCGCCACGGGTCGGCTCGCCCTCACGCTGGAATCAGTCTTCCGCTCCATTCATGCGGGCACTCCACTTGAAAACCGGGTTCAGGCTTTGATGGCGGGCGGTGATTTTGCGCTCGTAAAATCCGTTGAGAATTTCGAGGATTTTCCGGAATACGGGGAGCGCCATCTGCTCGATCTTGGATTTAAGGATGGAGATCTTCTGATTGCAATCACCGAAGGGGGCGAAACCCCGTATGTGATCGGGAGTGTGAAGTGCGCGCTCAAACACTCGAGCCGGCATCCGTGGTTTGTCTTCTGCAATCCGAAGGAAGTCCTTTGCAAAACCATCGAGCGGAGCCGCGAGATCATTGAAAACACCTCTGTGAACTCCCTTTGCCTTCCGGTGGGTCCGATGGCACTTTCCGGAAGCACCCGTCTTCAGGCGGCAACCGCACAAATGCTTGCGGTCGGAATGGCACTCACCCGGAATTTTTTTCTCGTCGATCTTTTTTTGGATGAATATTCAAAGCTGGATCTGATCCAATTTTTAAAGCCCGTGATTGAGTGGGAGGCCTTCGCCTATCTTGGCGGTGCAGTGCTGCTCTACCAAACCTCCACCTATCCGATCGCAGTACTCACCGACACCACCGAGCGATCGCCGACTTTCAGTCTGACTCCCTTTGAGAAATCCACGGATTCCAAGGTGCCTCATTCACTTTGCTATCTCAGCATTCCCGATGCGAATTCTGCGTTGGAGTCGTGGAAGCGGATTCTGGGTCGCACTCCAATCGGACTCAATTGGCCTGAACTCTCTTCCCCTCTTGATTTGAATTCAATTCTTGAATTTGACTTTGGCCGCGAAGCTGTGGAGCGCCGGAGGAAGCGCGTTCACCCAAAAGAACAGCGCGTGGTTCGTCTCGACGGGCACCATCGTACGGGTGAATTGGAATTCAAGTCCGACGTGTTTGACCTCAGACTTCAGACCAACCTCATTCAGGATCCGCTCGGTGAACAGATTTTGGTAAAAATGCTTCTCAACACCCTGTCCTTGCTTGTGATGGGTAGGCTCGATCGCTATGAGGGGAATGTGATGACCTGGGTCCGGGCGAGCAACGGCAAACTCATCGATCGAACTCTCCGGTACCTGGAACGCCTCATTTCCCAACGAGGACTTCCTCGAAAGCCCAGGGAAGACCTTGTGGAATTGATTTTTAAAACCCAAGGAAAGCTCGCCCCCGATGAGGCGCTCATTCTGAGAATCCTTTCCGATCTGAGCGGATAGGCCACCGCAGACACAAAACTGGCATTTTAGTTTTTGAATGGAGTTGCCGAAGAGATCAGTCGGAGGCGATTCCTGATGTCAGCGAAGTTCACGTTTTTCATTACCATTACCTTTTTCTGCCTTGCATTCCTGCTCACCGTGACCACCCGCGCAGGTTCAGATCAGGGAAAGGCACAACCCGCAGTTCACAGTCTCAGCTCAAGCCCTACTTTCATGAAGTAACTTGAATAGTCGATCTGGAACCCGGGAATGGTTCCTAACACCGATGTGGCCGACTGCTCTCCTGTGACGTGATAGCGATAATCAAATTCCCCGAAAATCCCGAGCGCTTTGGTCAGACCGTAACTGACCTGAACCACTCCGGAGCCCAGGGGGTCAATGGAACTGTATTTCACCGAATTCGAGACTGAAGACACCTCCTGTTCCACCTCGGTATAACTCACCACCGAAGCTCCAAGATAAGCACCAAGTCCGATCCTGAATTTTCGGGTATGAATCGGATGAATCAGAACCCCGAGCTGGATTGGAACAGAAAACTCCTTGATCCGCTGAATGGTGGTTGCGCTGATCTGCTGATCTCCGGTCTGGGCGGAATTCATCTCAACGCGTACGGCCCAGTACAAAAGATAAAACCACTTCCTTTGGATTTCGGCACTGATGGTCTGCCCGTAGTTGAGACCGTCCACTTTTGGAAAATAATCCGAAAGCCCGCCATAAAGCGTGTATTTCATTCCGTATCCGATTTGGATCCGCGTGCGATCACCCCAGAACTCATCAGGATCTTCCCGCTTTTCTTCTTTCTTCTTGGGAGCCTCCTCCTGTGTTGCGGGGCTTTGACTTCCAGCGTTGTCCATCGGCATCACAAAAATATCATTGCCCGAGATCCATCCAAGATCTCCGCTTGGAAGCCTGGCCTTGTAGAACCCTTCGGTCGCAAGATTGCTCACCTGAAGGACCGAATTCTTCTTCACCGAAGAAATCATATTCGCGCCCGATTTCGGAAACTCCAGCACATTCGCGGACTCGACAATCACCTTTCCAAGCTGAGCCGCAAACGAAGTTGAACCAAGAAACAATGCCAAACCGAAAATCACTTTCATTCAGTCACCACCCCAACGGATCCATCGCCGAAACGCAGGATCAGCGAATCCCCTTTTTTCAAGGACGCGGAACTTCGAACCACTTCCCCCGCCCCACCTTCTTCCCGTCGTTGCACAAGGGCATATCCACGGGATAACACCTGCAACGGTGAAAGCGCGTGCAGCTGCCCTGCCAGACGCTCCAATGCCATCTTCTTCCGCTCGATCATGAGCTGGATCCCGCGTCTCAAGGCAAGGTCGATTTCATCAAGCCTCTGAATCTGTTCGCGCAATCGATCCTTCGGGCTCTTGAGGCGCGCACCCAAGGCCTCAAGAGTTCGTTTCTTGAGCACCAGATCCCGCTTTAGTGCCATCAAAAGGCGTTGCTCAAGCTGCCTTGAACGCTCCCGCAGTTCCACCCAGTGCTGGGTCAGGATCTCGGCTCCGGCAGAGGGAGTGGGCGCCCGAAGATCCGCGACAAAATCCGAGATGGTGAAATCCACTTCATGTCCTACCGCGGATATCACAGGAATCGTACTCCCGGCGATCGTTCGGGCAAGCTCTTCATGATTGAAACTCCAGAGATCCTCAATGCTCCCCCCGCCTCGGGTCAGCAGGATCACTTCTCCCAGCCGATGATGATTCGCAACCCGGATTGCCTGAATGAGTTTTCGAGGCGCTTCCTCTCCTTGAACCAATGCCGGCACCAGTACCACATCCACAAAGGGCGCCCTTCGCCGAAGCACAGTGAGCACATCCCGAAGCGCTGCAGCCTGAGGAGAGGTGATGACCACGATCCTGGAGGGATATTTTGGAAGCGGGCGTTTTCGATTCGCATCAAAAAGCCCCTCTTTCATGAGCTTTTCCTTTAGTTGATCGAACGCAAGCTGAAGGGATCCGGCGCCCACGGGTTCGATTGCCTCGACGAGAAGCTGGTAATTCCCTCGTGGGGGATAAACCGAAATATTCCCCCGGCAAAGCACTTCCATCCCGTCCTTCAGTTGAAACGCGTTCTTCTTCCTACCCCACCCAAAGGCCGCAGCAGAAATGGTCGCACCCGGATCTTTGAGGGAAAAATACAAGTGTCCGCTGGAAGCGGGCTTCAAATTGCTGACCTCGCCCTTCACCCAGACCTCGAAGAACTCCTTTTCGAGGTTGTTCTTGATCCTTCCTGTGATCTCGCTCACGCTGAGCGCTGCAGGAGCCCTGTCGGGAGAACTGGATTGAAAGAGCGGGAGTTCGCGGTCATTCATTTTTGATTTTTTTGAATACCTCAAATGATTTCAGATACCGAAGGGATTGCTGTGTCTGGTAATCCTCTTTGGGATTGAACTTGATGGGCGAAAGATCAGGGGTGTCATCCTCATCCGACATTCCGGACTCTTTTTTCTCTTTGACGCGTCCCTTGTTCTGATCCTTCAACTCCTGGATCGAAAACTCATCCCCGTTTTTCCCACCCGATGGATTGACAAGATGGCCCTTGAGATCCCGCTCGCGAGTGGCGTCCTTTTTTATTTTGGCCTGTGCAAGGAGTTTCGGATCATACTCGTCGAGGAAAATATCCGGAACGACACCTTTTTCCTGGATACTCACTCCATTCGGAGTGAAGTAGCGGGCGATTGTAAGCTTGAGACCCATTTCGGAGCCAAGATCGATGATGGTCTGAACCGAACCCTTTCCGAACGTCGTATCTCCGATGATCATCGCACGATGATGATCCTGAAGGGCTGCAGCCACAATTTCAGCCGCTGATGCGGTGCTACTGTTCACAAGAATGACCAGCGGCAAATCCTTTCTTGCCATTCCCTTCCGTGCGTTCCGGATTTCCTTTTGTTCCGGATCACGTCCGATGGTAGAAACCACAATCCCCTCGTCGATGAAAAGAGAGGCCACATCCACTGCCTGATCGAGAAGTCCACCCGGATTCATCCGAAGATCAAAAATCAATCCCCTGAGTTTTTCCTTTTTTTCAAGACCTTCCATCGCCTTTTTCACGTCTTTTGCCGCATTCTCATTGAAGGAGGAAAGGCGCACATATCCAAACCCCGGTTCCAGGAGCTCTGACCGAACGGAGCGGATCTTGATTTCTTGTCGCTTCAAAGGAAGGGTACGGAAGGCGCCCCACCCTTTGCGATAGATGGTCAGATTCACGGTGGAGCCGTTCTTTCCTCTCATTTTCGTGACTGCCTCGGAAAGTGAATATCCCTTGGTGCTCTCACCATTGATCTTTACGATCTTGTCCCCCGGAAGAACTCCTGCCTTCCATGCCGGACTGTCTTCGAGCGGTGCCAGCACGGTCAGGACCTCGTCCTTCATTCCCACTTCAATGCCCACACCCCCGAACTTTCCGCTCGTGTCGATTTTCATGTCGCGATACACATCCGCGGTAAGAAAGTTGGAATGAGGATCGAGGGTTTCGAGCATTCCCTTGATTGCACCATTCAGAAGCGCATCGTTTTGAACCGGATCCACATAGTTCTTTTCAACGAACTGAAGGACTTTTTGAAAAAGCTCCAGATTCTTGTATCGGTCATTCCGATTCAAAACCGGGGCATCCGCCGCGTGGGCATTGGCGATCATCAGGCCCAGAACCACCACTTGTGAAAATTTCATTTCGTCTCCTTGCGCCTACTTGCGTCTCACTGCAACCACCGTACCGGGTCAATCGCCACATTCTTCGATCGGATCTCAAAATACAACGGTTTGTCAGATTCCAGATACCCCAATTTTTCGGAGGCCTTCACTTCTTCGCCAGTGGACCGGGCAAGGGTCTCAAGCCCTCCATAAATGCTGTAGATGGAATCCGGGTGCTCCACGATCATCACTTTTCCCTTGCCCGGGATCTCGCCCGAGAACTGCACACGCCCGTCGAGCACGCTCACGACCGGGGCATGCTCCGCCATCGTGAGAATTTCGATTCCCTTGCGAAAGATGGAAAGCCCGGATTTTTCGTCCCGATGCTGGCCATAGGATCCGACGAGCTTTCCCTTCAGCGGCCAAGGAAGGCTCTTTGGCTTCAGCGTCAGGATGCGGGAGCGTTTTCTCAAATCCTTTTCTTCCTCGATTTTTTGCCTGCCCTGAAGATCCGTGATCCTTTGTTCGATTTCCACCTCGGATGCCTTGAGCCTTCGATAATCCTCAAGCTGCCTCATTCGTTCTTCTTGCCGATCGACATTCAAGTCTTCGCGAATTTTCTGATGAAAGCGGATCAGGGACTCCTGCTCGGACACATCCTGCATGAGACTTGAAATCTGTTGCTTCTCCTGTTCAATCCGGCTCTCAAGATCCTCGGCGTCCGCAAGGTCGATCCGAAGGCTCTCGATCTCTTTCATGTCCATGGCAATCACGGAGGAAAAAATCCGTTGCCTCACCCGATTTTCACCCGCCGTGCCTTCGCCCCGGATGAGTTCGTCCTGCCGGACCATCCAAGGATGCATGATTTTCGAAAAGCCCTTTTTCACGGAGGTTCGCGCTTCCTCGAGCCTTCGGTTCACGTCGGTTTTCCTCGTTTGCAGCTCCCCCAAGTATTTCTCAAGGGTCTTCAACCGCTGCTCGGTGAGATCCTTTTCGCGAGTCTGGAGTTGTTGGAGCGCTTTCAAGCGCTTCAGCTGGTCTTCGGTCGACTTTTTGGCTTTCTCGGCTTCGATCAGGGCCTTTTCGAGAGCGAAACGCTCATTTCTCACGCGATCCAGTTTTTCGGTGAGACTCGGAGTCACCGCCCATGCGGGGCCCGACACCATCATGAGGACGAGCCACCCCAATTTCATTCTTCAACCGCTCTCCCTGAGTACACCAGAACGAGACTCATCAGCGTGACCACGACAAAGGTGATCGCAACACTGCCCCACGGAAAAGAGAGTCCATGATCCAGACTCAGTTCCCCGAGAAACGCATTGTCTCTCCAGATGAAAGTCCGGAAGATGCCCCACTCCAGAACCGAAAGAAGTGCGGCAATTCCGGAGAGCGTGATCATCGAGAGAAACGAAGGAAGCCGTGCCCGGATCGCGGGAACTCCCCAGGCGGTCAAATTTGCAACCACTTCGGATGCATCCCGGTTCTGGATCCTCTGGAAAACCACAAGTTGCACCAAAACAAGAAGCAGCAGAAGAATTGCCGCGATCTTGATTTCAATTCCGAGGTGTTTGTAAAACCCCGTGAGTCTCGCGTGATGAACAGGACCCTGATCCAAACGGGAAATCTCGGTCATCATCTTCAGTTTTTCAATCCGTTCCGGAAGAACCACTCCGCGAATCACGACCATTTTTGGAAACAGGAGTCCGCCCTCGGGTCCAAGCGATCTCACGGTCTGAACCAGTTCGGGCTCATCCTGTTCCATTTTTTTGAGAACATCCTCGGAATCCCATTCCTCGATGGTAGCGTCCTGGCCATCAAGAATCTCCCGGATTTTGGGGAGTGCGTCGACCTGTTCCTTGAGCTGAATCGTAATGAGCTTTGCTTGCTCCGCGAATTGCCGGGTATGGGAGATCTCGTTTTGCAAAAGCGCGCAGAACCAAAGTGCAAGGAACATCTGCGCAAGCGAAATCACCATCAACCCGAGAACCCCCCAGGCACGCCGGAAGGGAATAAGAGCGAGTTTCAAAAGAAGCCGAAGGTGCATCATACCCGATCCTCCACTTTGAAACTTCCATCCTTCAAAATGGCACAGCGTTTTCGCAATCGCCGCACCATTTCGAGATCATGGGTTGCCAAAAGCAGGGCTGTCCCCGAGAGATTGAGCTTAACAAACAGATCCATGAGTTTCCATGTCATCTCAAAATCCTGGGCTCCGGTCGGCTCATCCGCGATCAGAAGATCCACTTTCCGGGTGAACGCCCGAAGAATCGCAACCCGTTGCCGCTCACCACCGGAAAGTGTCGCGACCCGTTTTCCCAGTTTGTTGGCAAGTCCGGTAAGCGTGATCACATTCTTGAGTGCACTTTCCTCCATCCGATCCGCGGGTCGAATTCCAAGCCGGCTCAGCTCCAGATGATCTGCGATGGTGAGGTCAGGAATCAGTCCGAGATTCTGGGGAATGAAAGAAATCCTTTGTCGGATTCTTTCGAGCTCCGAGCGCCCTGAAGTCTGAAGATCCACACCCTGGCAGAGAACCCGGCCATCAGACGGGCTCTCAAAACTTGCGAGAGTGCGAAGAAGGGAGCTCTTGCCGGCACCGGATCCCCCGAGAATATAAAGAAAATCACCCCGACCCAACTCAAAGCTGACGTGCTTCCAGACCATTTCTCCGGGGACATAGGACTTGGCCAAATTTTCAACTTTGAGGAGTGCGGTTTTCATGATGTACTCCTCCACAGTCTAATCTATGTGGAAGGCGAAGCTCAATCGACATTTTGCGAAACTGGCCCCCGCCTTCAAAATTTCAATCTTCCTGATTCTGTGGAGCGGATTGTTTCACTCCTTCACTCTTGCCATCCTGCTTCTTTGGTCCTTGACCTCGGATCGGGTCTCCGCACTCAACCGGATGACCACTTTGAATCAATTCCTGAGCGAAAACCAAATCCTCTTTGCCTCTCTGAGTTCAATCTCCGCTCTCCTCTTCTTCAAGGATTCAGTGGTGGAAACCTGGAAGAATCGCAGGAGTGGCTTTCCTGAACTGCTTCGCTCAAGCCTTAGGGGAGCGGGTTTTGGCACCATCATGATCGTTGCCTTGATCCTGAACCAGGAATATTCATTTCTTGGGCTGTCCACCCAGGTAAATCTCAATTTTCTTGCGTCTTATGCCTGGATTTTCAGGGCTTGCCTGATCTTCGGATTTGTTTTTTCCACAGAATTCCTGGTCCGCGTGATTCTGAGACGGGAACTTCACACCGTTCGATCCCAACTGATTCTCGAAAACCTCACCCTGCTCGGAATCTACGCCACTTGGTTTTCACCAAAACCGGGAGAGATTCTCACGCTCATGTTTTGTTTTCTGCTGTTTCGGTCCTTTTGGTCCACGGCCGGTTTCTTGTCGGCTTTTTTCATTCTGATTCATGCGATTCTGGGACTCAATTTTTTTGAAAATGAAACGGTCGGAATCTTTCAACTCAAGGGAAACCGTCCTGAAGAGAGCCTGCTCCAAAATAGTCACCTCCAGGCAATGCTCATCCTTTTGCTCCTCCTCATTCACTATGCTAAAGTCAGACTTCGAAAGGAATCCGCGACCCCATGAATCCAAAAGCCATGACCACACACCTCAGCACGTGGAGCCTCATCTCGGATGCAGGCCCCTTGGTGAAACTCATTCTTCTGCTTTTGCTCGCGGCATCCGTGATCACCTGGGCAATAATCTACCTGAAGTGGAAGATGATCAAAACATCGACCGAGCAGAACCGGGGTTTCGTCGATTTATTTTGGAACTCGAGCAGCCTCGATGAGATCCACCAGAAGCTCGAGAGCTTTCCCCAGTCCCAAATCGCGAAGGTTTTCAGCTCAGGCTACCGCGAACTCCGAAAACTTCCCGTGTCAGCCGGAAGCATTGAGGGCACTCCCGAAATCGCGAACATTACCCGGGCGATGAGTCGCACTCATGGAATTGAGGTCGAGGAGCTCGAAAAGTATGTGGATTGGCTTGCCTCCACCGCAAGTGCTGCGCCTTTTGTCGGACTGTTCGGAACGGTATGGGGAATCATGGGCTCGTTTCAAAGCATCGGAGCGATGGGATCCGCCTCCCTTGCCGTAGTCGCCCCCGGAATTTCAGAAGCCCTGATTGCAACAGCAATGGGTCTTGCAGCCGCAATTCCAGCGGCCATTGCCTACAACACACTTGTGAACCGGATGAAAAAGATCAGTCTTGATGTTGAAAGCTTCTCTCAGGAGTACCTCAACATGATTCAAAGAAGCATGCTTTCCAATAAAAGAGGAGTGAGCACCCATGGGCCTGAATCCCGCGCCAACAGCTAAATCCGGTCGGGTCACCCTTGCGGAAATCAACGTCACGCCCATGGTGGACGTGATGCTGGTTCTTTTGATCGTTTTCATGGTTTCAGCCCCTCTCCTTCAACAGGGCGTAGAGGTGAATCTTCCAAAAGCGGATGCGGGAAGCCTTCCCCAAGCGGAGGATCCGGTGGTGCTCACGATTCGTGGAAACCAGACCCTAGAGCTTGACCAGAAGCCGATCTCAAAAAACGCACTTTTTGAAAAACTCACTGCCCTCGCGATTGCAAAACCCAACCTTCAGGTGCTGGTCGAAGCAGATCAGTCCGTGAATTACGGAGTTGTGGCGAAAGTGATGGCCCAATTGAAAAAAGCGAAAATCGGCCGGGTGGGTTTGGTCACCGCCCCTGAAGGCAACGACTAAAGGCAGGCTCATGGCCCAGAACGAACCCCTTGCCAGAGCGCTTCGAATTTCACTGATTCTCCACTTCGCAGTTGCGATGGCAATCCTGATCAAGGGACTTCTATTGCCAAGTGAGCCAAAAATCTTTCTCCCCTCTTTGCGCGTGGATCTGATTGGTCTTCCGGATTTGAAACGGTCCGAAATTCCAAAACCCGCTCCTTCGAATCCCGAACCCGAGAAAAAAGAAACACTTCCTCCGCCCCCGGCGCCAAAGGTGGCGGTTGCGCCTGAGACAGAACAAGGTGACTACTCCACCTCAAAAAAGAAACCTCAAAAAAAGGAAACATCCCGAAAAGAAAAAGAGGCACAGACCAAGCTGAAGCGGGCTCTGGACCGGATCAAGGCCCTCGAACGGGTGAAGGCTCTAGCCGGAGAAGATGAAATCAAGGGCAATCAGGTGTCAATAGGGTCTGCCCTCACGGGCGAAGCGAGACAAGCCCTTGAAACCAGTTACTTTGACGTGGTCCTTGAGCGGGTCCGAACCTACTGGGAACTCCCCAAGTGGCTCCAGGATCAGGGGCGCTCCGCCAAGGTGATGGTCTACCTAGATTCCCAAGGAAGAATGAAATCCTTCCAATTCGTCCAACCCTCCGGGAACGACGCGTTCGATCAGGAAGTGAAGCGAACCCTACAGGCCTCAAACCCCTTCCCTGTGCCTCCTGCCGCAATCGCAGGCGAGATCGGGAAACAAGGGATTTTACTTGGATTTCCGCTCTGAAAATTTTAGGGTACTTTCCATGCGGAACCTACTCCTCTCTTTGATTTTTCTTGCTCCCACGGCACACAGCCAGTCCACTTATCTTCAGGTCGGTGAGGCAAAAACCAAAAAGCCCGTGATCGCACTGACAGAAACCAAGAGCACGACTGAGTCAGG
>CANGWP010000003.1 GCA_947457605.1 Bdellovibrionales bacterium
TCAAGGCAGGAATATTTGCGTTGATTGTTTCTGGGCTGGTATTGCCGATCTTCATGGAAGATCCGCAAGCGTTCGACCTGGGCCAAAAATCCCATGGTGACCATTGGATGTTGCCGGTGATTGTCCTGATTGGTCTTTTGAGTGCCACCATGATGATCGCACTTGCTGTAGAAAGGCGGCGGCGATGATTTATCTTGCCAGCGGACTTTTGTTTTACAGCGTTTTTACGTTGTTGTTGAGCGGTGACCCTTTGGACTTTGCCAGAGCCTGCATGAGAACTTTGGTTGTTGTGATTTTGATTTCATGTGCCCGTTTTACGGAGCAAGCTGTTCTCGAGGGTGTGGTTTCTCTGCTGATTGTGTTGCAGCTGTCCCTTTTCGCTTTTGTTCGAATGGAAGTGCAGGTGGATCATGATCGGAGTTGAGCTTGCCAGATTTGACAAAACGGCAATTCTCTTTGCTGCCTTTTCAATTCTTGCCCTGATCCGAGAACGCACGATTCTTCCTTTTCTTATTTGTGTTGTGGGCGCGCTTTTTCAGGGGCCCCTTGTTTCGTGTGCCATGGCCGCGCTGGTCGTTTGGCATCGCATTGCTCGAGGTTGCGGCAAGTGGATTCAATTGAAGGATTTCGCAGCATTCTTTTTCATTTTAGCGGGTGCCGTCGCTTCGGATCCTGAGCAGGCCCTGTTTTCCTGGCTCGGCATTTTTTTGATTGCAATAAACTTTGGCGGAAGCGCGCTCGGAACCCTTCCTGCGCTGTTGTTTCTCCGACAATACCACTCAATTCCGGAATTTTTGGAAATTGCGCTAGTCGGTCATGCGCTCTACTGGATTTTGGTGGAGGCTTCCCGGTGGACCGAAATTCCCAGTGGACATCTTGTTTTGTCCTGGGCGGAAATTCTCGGCTCCGCTCTGATTCTTTCCAGCTTTAGGGGAGAAATGGAATTGATTCTTTCGGTGCCCGCTTTGGCTGCCGCTGGCGCAGGAATCATGGCTTTGGTGTTTTCGCTCTTCATGTGGATTCAATTCAGGCCTTTGAGCTTTCAGGGCTTTTATCGAACTCTTCAGGCCCGGGTGACGTCGATTTTGTTTTTTGGGGAGCGCTGGATTTCTGGAAGAGAACCTTGGGCCGGAAATCAGTTGGTGCATGAGGAGCCCGGTTTCGGGACCGCACTCAACGGATTTTTTTGGTGGCTCGTGAGCTTTATCGTTGTGGCCGCTCTGGCATGGACTCTTTCGCGAGGGGCCAATCTATGATTTTTGAATTTACGCCTTGGGGCACACTTATCTCGCTCGGATGGCTCTTCTGTATTCCCAGAGAGTTGCTGGTTCCTGTTCTGATTTCATTGATGATTTTTTGCTCACCCTCCATTTCGGTGGCTTTGTTATTGCTGATCCTGCTTCAAGTATTTTCCTTCATTCAGGCCTCCGTTGGAATGAGGCGTGAATACAATGGGGTTGCTCAGAAACGTTTTGCACTGGTGATGGCAGGTGGAATGACTGCAATTTTCGGGCATGCGCTTGGGCCTTGTTGGCAAGGGCGGGCGCTCGGTCTTTTGGGTTTGCTTTTGCTCATTCCCAATGGTTTCACCACCTTTTTCTTCGCTCGTTTTTACGAGAGATTGACCCTGAAGTCTTATCTGGGAGCTGTTTTGATCCCGGCTTTCGCAGCCATTGCCATCCTGTTCAGGTGGAAAAACGAAATTCGTGATGACTTGGGAGATGGTTTCAAGCTTGCGATTCTATGCACCGGTGCCGCTTCAGTCCTGTTGGCTGGCGCGATGGGCTTTGCTCGTATGAGAATCAGGCCGCTTTTGGTGTTTTGGACGCAGAGTTGGATGGGCTTCGCGATTCTCGCACTAGCATCAAAGAGCGATTCACTTGTTTCCAACTTGATAGCAACCACCGCGGTTTTTTCGATGAGTTCGGCAATGCTATTGAATTATTCAACCCAGATCAATCGCGGAAGCTTTATTTTTGCCCGGATGGTGGCTTTGGGCATGCCGGGGTTGATCGGCTTCATGGCTCTTTTTTTTGTTGTGAAGGTCCTTTTTGATCTAGGTTTGGAATGGGTGGTGGTTGGATTTTTGGGGTTCGTGATTCAAGCAGCCGCAATGATTTTGTGCAAACCGAGGACACCTCTCCTTTACAATCGTAAGGCAAAGATTAGGTTTTGGATCGTCGCTACAGTCCAAGCCATTTCCGGATGCGGTCTTCTTTGGATAACCATGGGAGGCTCAAAATGATTCTCTTGAGTTTTTTCCCCGAATTATTGATTGGCTGCTCTTTGTTATTTTCTCTTTTTATGGCGGTTTTCGCAATCCACAGCAGAGGTTTCCTGCCGGTCGCGGCTTCAATCGCCGCACTCTCGGGGCTTGGTTATTTTTTCATGAGACCGGACCTGTCATTTTTTGACGGGGCTGAAGCAATGGTTCTTTCAGATTCCTTTTCTTTTTTTCTCAGGGTTCTTTCGCTTTTGATTCTTGGTTGTTTCTCCCTGTCTGTTTTTTTTCATGGAAATTTGAGCTTGAAGGAAAAGCAACGCTCCGTGGTATTTCTTCATCTTTTCGCTCTTTTTCTGTGTGGGATTGCTCTTTCCCAAAATCTGGTGATGTTTCTGGCTTCCTCTTTGGGGATGTACTTTTGTGCGGTGAATCTTGTGCTAACGGAATCATCCGGAGCGCAGTCCTGGATAAGGCTTTTCAGGCGGAAATCGGTGTGGGTTGGTGCTTGGGCCATGCTCATGACATTCCTCTTTGTGGTGTCGTCTCACGTACTTCATTCAATTCGCTTTAGTGATTGGAGCGGAGCGCTCAAAGAATCATCTTTGGGCGAGTTGTCGCAGGCAAGTCTTGTTCTCCTTGTTCTGATTTGTGGGTTGATGCCCTATGCAAGCTCTCGATTCATCGGAAAGGCTCCAATGGGATTGGCTGTACTTTCTTTTGGGACTTTGGTTTTAACCCTTAGCTTTTGGATTCGGATCGGGGTTCCCTTGCTTGGTTCCTATTCCGGGGTATCGAAGGATTTTTCTCGACATTTTCTAGGAGCAGCCGTTGCTGTTCTTGTATTGAGAAGTGCGTATGATTCAATTCGCACGAGAGATCACCACACCTGGCTTTCCTCCATTTACCCTGTTTTGAGTGGGCTGGTATTGTTTTCAATTCTCCTGCCGGGAGAACATTCGGTGTCATCGATCTTTATCCTGACGTTAGGGACCCTCTTCACGTGCACACTGGTGTCTCATGCCTTTCAAGAGTCCGAATACCGGAACAAGGCCCTTGTTCTCATTTCACTCGTTGCCGTGCCCGGTGCCCCTCCCCTGGTAATGGCGGACCGATATTATCAGATGATCAGCGAGCTGCTCAATGTTGCCAATCCCATTTCAGCCGTTGGAGTTGCAATTGTCTGGCTGATGCTTCTGCTTGCCTCAATTCAAATCATTGGAAAAATCATTCGGATCAGGGTTTCCAAAGAAAATCAAAGGCCCTTTACCTTCGGGGAGGGGTTCTTTTTGGCCTTTTACCTTGTCGGCGTGGTTACGCTTTCTGCGCTTCGTCCGCAGCTCCTTTCGGTTTTAAATCGTCATCCACCCCTAAATTTGTGGTAAGGTCGTTTTCGTAAATAAATCAGAAAGGAAACGACAATGGAGTACCTTCCTGTGCTGCTTTTGATGGCGGCAGGAGTGGCGATCGGCGGGGCCGTGCTACTGATTACCACTTGGCTTGGACCTAGACTTCCGAATAAAACCAAGGATTCACCTGCTGAATGTGGTGTACCGATCAACGAGATGGTGAAAAAGCAAAGAATCTCAGTTCGGTTTTACCTGGTGGCGATTCTTTTTCTGCTTTTTGATGTGGAAACCGTATTTTTCTACCCTTGGGCGGTTGTCTATAAGAAGTTCATGAGCACTGGGACCTTTATTTTGTTTGAGATGCTCGCCTTCGTTGCGGTGCTTTTTGTGGGTTATGTTTATGTCTTACGCAAGGGTGCATTGGAGTGGGAGTGAGTCATGAGTAAGGATGGATCGTCGGATTTTTTTACCACGCGCCTAGAGGACATGGTGAATTGGGCTAGAAAACACTCTCTTTTCCCCCTCCCCTTTGGAACGAGTTGTTGTGGGATTGAGTTGATGTCCACTCTTGCATCTGGCTATGACATGGCTCGATTCGGTGCCGAAGTGGTTCGATTTTCTCCGAGGCAAAGCGACCTCTTAATTGTGGCCGGTATCGTGAACCTGAAAATGGCACCGGTCCTTCGCAATATCTATGATCAAATGGCAGATCCCAAGTGGGTCATTTCCATGGGGGCCTGCGCTTCTTCGGGTGGAATTTTCAATGTTTATAGCGTTACCCAGGGAATTGACACCGTCATCCCGGTTGATGTCTATGTTCCAGGCTGCCCGCCGGCTCCCGAAGGTCTTTTGAACGCGCTTCTTCGATTGAAGGACATGATTGCCCGGGGCGAGACTCATTCTCAGCGCAGGGAGAGGGCTCTCAAGGAGTCTCAAGCATGAACATTCAAAATCCGGTTCCGACATTGTATGGCGATTGGAAAGAAAAATTTTCGTTGCAGTGGAGCGCGATCATTTCGGATTTGAAAGCGAAGTTTCCAGATGCGCTCGAGTCGATCCTCTTGCCGGAGACGCATCCGGTGGACATTCCAACCCTGTTTCTGAAAAAGGAATATGCAATGGAGGTCCTGAGGCACCTGAAGGATGCTCAAGGTCTTGGGTTTTTGACGGATTACACGGCCTCGGATGAGGGCGAGGAAAAGCGCTTTCATTTGATTGTGCATTTGATGAGTGTTGAAACAAAAGTCAGACTGCGCCTGAAAATCAGGCTCGGTGAAAATGAGACCATGCCGACGCTGATCCCGATTTGGGAGGGTGCAAACTGGGCTGAGCGCGAGATTTTCGACATGTTCGGAATCCGTTTTGAGGGACACCCGGACCTGAGAAGAATCCTGATGGATGTCAGATGGGAAGGTCACCCTCTTCGAAAAGATTATCCGCTGCGCGGGTATCAGGTGTTCCTGACCCCAGAGCCGATTGATCCGGAGTTATTCAAATGAGCCAGGAAAATTCCAAAAACTTCAGAACCGATGCACCCCTCGATGTTACCAGTTGGGGCTTTCCTGCCACTTATGATGTTTCATTGAAAAAGGATTCGGATGATATTTTTGAGGATTCAAAGGTTCTCGTAAATATTGGTCCGACGCATCCCGCGATGCATGGAGCCTTCCGCTGCATGGCTCGTTTGAACGGCGAGGTGATTGAAAAATCCTTTTGTGAATTCGGCTATACTCACCGTGCAAAAGAAAAGCTCGGAGAAAACCGGACATATCACCAGTTCGTCGTCTACACTGATCGATTGAATTATTGCTCGGCCTTGGCAAACAATGTTGCCTATGCAATGTCGGTTGAGCGTTTGATGGGGATTGAGGTTCCGGAGAGAGCCGTTTGGATCCGCATGATGTGCGCAGAGCTTGCGCGAATCATTGATCACTTGATCTGCATCGGGATCAACGCCGTCGACCTTGGCGCATTTTCTTACTTTTTGTATGGCTATCATCAGCGTGAAAAAGCCTACACCCTGATCGAAAAACTTTGTGGAGCCAGATTGACGACCTCTTATACGAGGATTGGCGGCTTGATGGCGGACGCTCCTGAAGGGTGGGAGCGCGAGTTGAAGGAATGGATCAAAGAAACCCGACAGGTGATTGAAGAGATGGATAGCCTTCTCACCGAAAACCGGATCTGGCTGAAGCGCACCAAAGGTGTCGCCATCTTTAACAAAGAAGATTGTTTGAAGTACAGCTACACCGGTCCGAATGCCCGGGCCGCGGGTCTCGATATCGATCTTAGGCGCGATCAGCCCTGCATGTTCTACGACAAGATGGAGTTTGATGTTCCTGTGGCGCAAACAGGTGATGTCTTTGACCGGTACTATGTTCGGGTCGAGGAGATCAAACAAAGTCTCAATATCCTTACGCAATGTGCGGATCGCATCAAAAAAGGTCCGATTTGGGCTGAGGACAAGCGCACCAGAATCCCCGAAAAGGAGCGTGTTTACAACACTATGGAGGGGTTGATTCACCACTTCAAGTTTTTTATGACCGGTTTTGATGTTCCTGCGGGAGAGGCGTACACCCCGTTTGAGGCAGCCAACGGAGAGTTGGGTTTTTACATCATCAGCAAAGGTGGGCCGTCTGCGCATAGAATGAGAATTCGCTCCCCTTCGTTTTGGCACTACCAAGGTCTTGATCCCATGATTCAAGGCGAATACATCGCGGATCTGGTGGCGGCTCTCGGGAGCATCAATGTCATTGCAGGGGAGTTGGACCGATGAAAGAAAAACATCTTTCGGAAAAGTTCTATCAGGCGATGAAGCAAAAAGAGTCAAGGTATCCGGATCGGAAGGCCCTGATTCTTCCGGCGCTTCATCAGGCACAAGCGGAGTACGGTTGGCTGCCAAAAGAGGTTTTGGCTGAGATTGCCGAATACATCGGAGTTCATGAGGCGCAAATACGCGAGGTTGCGAGCTTCTACACCATGTACAACCTTAAGCCCGTTGGAAAGATGCACCTAAAGCTTTGCACCAATGTTGCGTGCTGTCTCAGGGGGGCGGATGAGCTTATGGAATACGCCGAAAAAAAGCTTGGAGTGAAGTGTGGTGAGACCACTCCCGATGGGGCCTTCACGCTCTCAGAAGAGGAGTGTCTTGGAGCCTGCACCACCGCGCCGGTAATGATGGCGAATGATGATTATGTCGAGAATCTTGACATCAATTCCTTGAATCATTTCATTGAGAAGGTGAAACATGAGCGCTAATTCTCAGACACTTTTCGTACAGCATTTTTGGAAAGATTCAAACCGCACCTTGGAGTATTACCTTGAAGAAATGAGCGGTTACGAAGCTGCTCGCAAGGTATTGGGCGGGATGACCCCTGATCAGGTAATCGAAGAGGTCAAAAAGGCCAATATCCGCGGACGTGGCGGTGCTGGATTTCCGATGGGTATGAAATGGAGTTTCATTCCAAAGAACTCCGAGAAGCCAAAATACCTCGTTTGCAATGCGGATGAGTCCGAGCCTGGAACCTGCAAGGATCGCCAAATCATCCGATACACTCCCCATCTTTTGATTGAGGGGCTCTTGATCGGTTCCTTTGCCATTGGTTGCAAGCACGCCTACGTATACATCCGTGGAGAGTATGTGCGGGAAGCTCGCCTGTTGGAGGAAGCAATCGAGGAGGCCCGTGAAAAGGGATACCTTGGGAAAAATATTTTTGGATCCGGCTTTGATCTTGAGATCACAGTTCATCGTGGAGCAGGAGCCTATATCTGCGGTGAGGAAACCGGACTCTTGAATTCGCTCGAGGGCAAGCGAGGCGAGCCCAGAGTGAAGCCGCCCTTCCCTGCCATTTCGGGAGCGTTTTCCTGTCCAACTGCGGTGAACAATGTTGAGTCCATTGCAAATGTTCCTCACATCATTCAGATGGGAGGCGATGCATTCGCGAAACTCGGCAAAATAGACAAGTCAGGCGGAACGCGTTTGATCTCTCTGTCGGGGCACGTAAACAAACCCGGCGTCTATGAGGTCCAGGCCGGTTCCATGACTCTGCGGCAGATCATTGAGGAACTTGGTGGCGGAGTTTGGAAGGGCAAAAAACTGAAGGCCGTCATTCCTGGTGGATCTTCATCGCCGGTTCTCACGGCGGATGAGATTGATGCGGTTTACGATGTGGAACCCTTGATGAAGATCGGGACCATGATGGGGTCGGCCGCAATCATGGTCATCGATGAAGATACGGATATGGCAAGGCTGCTGCTTAGAATCACGAAATTTTACGCGCACGAATCCTGTGGGCAGTGCACCCCGTGCCGCGAGGGCTGCCATTGGATGGAGTCTCTCCTCCATAAAATCGTTCATGGAGAGGCCAAGACAACGGATGTCGACTTGCTGGTCGATGTGGCTGGAAACATCGGTGGAAAAACACTCTGCGCGCTTGGAGATGCGGCAGCGATGCCCGTGCAGAGTTTTGTGAAAAAATTCAGACCGGAATTTGAGGCTTATGTGAAGGGACAGAAGCGTCATGCCTAAGTGTACGATTGATGGAAAAGAAGTGGAATTCAAAGCCGGAGAAAACCTTGTCACCGTGGCAAAGCGGGTGGGAGCGGAGATCCCTGTGTTTTGTTATCACCCGGGATTGTCCGTGGTGGCCCAATGCCGCATGTGCTACGTCGAGGTTGAAAAAATGCCAAAGCTTCAGACGGCGTGCTCCACCCTCGCTGCCGAAGGCATGGTGGTGAAAACCCAATCGGAAGCAGTAAAAAAAGGGCGCGCCGGGACGATGGAGTTTTTGCTCCTCAACCACCCGCTTGATTGCCCTATCTGTGACAAAGCCGGAGAGTGCGACCTCCAGGATAACTCCTTTGGTCACGGCAGCGAGTTCATGAGGCACAGTGAAGAGCGCAGAACCTATGTTGATGTGGACATGGGCCCGGTCATCCAAAAAAACATGAATCGTTGCATTCACTGCACCCGCTGCATCCGATTTGGAGAAGAGGTTGCCGGGATCCATGAAATGGTGGCGATCAAGCGCGGCAACAACATCGACATTACCACCATTGACGGGAAACAGCTTAAGACCGAGTACGCCGGAAATTATTCTGATATCTGTCCTACCGGTTCCCTTACCTTGAAAGACTTTCGTTTTAAAAAGCGGGCGTGGATGTTGAAAAAAACTGCCACCATTTGCGAGGGTTGTTCCAAGGGTTGCAACATGGAGGTGCAACAGGAGGGTAACGTTGTCTATCGCTGCGTTCCTCGCGAGAATCTTGAAATCAATAAGTACTGGATGTGTGACGAGGGAAGGTTCAATTACCACTATGTCCAAGATCCAAGCCGCATTGTGAGTCCGATGAAGCGCTCAGGGGATTCCTGGCTTGTTTCTCCATGGGAAGAGCTGCTGGTGAATTTCAGGACTGATTCTGCCGGAACAGGCGTGATGCTTTTGATTGGAACAGATTTGACTCTTGAGGAAATGAAAGCGATTCAAGAAACCGCCAAAGCCCTTTCGCCGAGGGCGGCAATTCTTAGTTTCGGGACCCCGGGTGTGGAATCGACCACGCAGGATGGGCCTCGGGATCAAATCCTGAAAATGAAAAGCAAGACTTCGAATTTGAAGGGAGCAGAAATGCTTGGGATCCAACCCCTTCTGGGCGCAGCCAAATCGGACGTGGTGTTGGTATTTCGGGGTGGACGTGCGGAGCTACCGCGGATTGAGGCTAAAAAGGCCTACGGAGTCGGGGTGTTTCTCGAAAAGGAAAGAAACCACTTTCATGCAATCCTGCCTGGCCTCTCCTTTCTGGAGAAGGAAGGTACCGTGGTGAATCATCAAGGCAAGGAGCAATCCTTGAAAAGAGCGCTTCTTCCTCGGGGAAAAAGCAAAGCAATCGGTGAAATCCTTATGCTTGCCCTCCATCAAAGAAACGGAGAAGTGACCGCATGAGCCAGCTCGAGCAAATGTTGATGTTCATCAAGGTCGGAATTGTGCTCGCGGGCTTGCTCGCAACGGTGCCGATCATGCTTTTCGTCGAGCGAAGGGGCTCTGCATTGATGCAGAACAGGCTGGGCCCGAACCGAATGGGGCCATTCGGTCTTTTTCAGGCCGCATGCGACGTTGTGAAATTCATTTTCAAGGAGGACCGGGCTCCCGGGCATGTGAATAAATTCTATTACACAATTGCCCCGTGGATCGCGGTAATTCCTGCGTTCATGACATTTGCGGTGATTCCATTTGCCGGGTCTTTGACCCTTGAGGGTTCGACCACGCAGTTTCAAATTGCAAATCTCGACGTCGGAGTTCTCTATTGCTTTTCAATCGCCTCCCTTGGGGTCTACGGAATCATCATGGCGGGCTGGGCTTCGAACAACCACTACTCCCTTCTGGGAAGCTTGCGCAGCTCAGCTCAGATGATCAGTTATGAGCTCACATTGGGACTGTCGCTCGTCGGTTTGATGATGGTTTTTCAATCGGTGAAACTTGGAGACATCGCAACCGCCCAGGGCGAAACCCTTTTCATGATTGGATCCGTAGCGATTCCCAAGTGGGGAGTGTTTATTCAGCCGGTAGGATTTTTGCTTTTTCTGGTTTCGGTTTTTGCCGAGACAAACCGCTTGCCGTTTGATCTTCCGGAGGGAGAGTCTGAATTGATCGCGGGCTACCACCTTGAATATGGCTCAATGCGTTTCGCGCTCTTTATGATGGCTGAGTTCATCAATATGGCGGTGGCATCCGCGTTGATCACGACTTTGTTTTTCGGTGGATGGCAGCTTCTTCCGCTCTTTTCGGTTGCGGTGGCTTGGGTACAATCGTTGAACCTGATTCCGAATCCTGATTTGGTTCAAGTGCTTTTTCAGGGAATCTCGTTTGTCATTAAAGTTGCGTCGTGGATGTGGTTTTTTGTTTGGGTGCGCTGGACTCTGCCGCGTTTTCGTTTTGACCAGCTTATGAATTTGGGGTGGAAGGTGCTCTTTCCCCTTGGTCTTTTGAATGTGTTGGTAACCGGCTTCCTGATCTACAAAGGGGTGCTTTGATATGTTGGCGATACGAAAACCGGGTTTTTTGAACCGTCTCTACCTGATCGAGATCATTCGTGGCTTGTGGATCACGATGAAGAACTTTCTGTTTCATAAGAAGGTGACACTTCAATTTCCGGAGCAAAGAAGGGATTACTCCGGGAGATACCGGGGGCAACATTACATCAAGGCCGTGAACGGTGTTGAAAACTGCACCGCCTGCATGCTTTGCCCGACGGTTTGTCCGGCAGAGTGCATTCACATTGTGGCGGGTGAAAGAGATGACAAGGAAAAGTATCCTGTGAAATTCGAGATCGACTCCCTTCGTTGTTGTTTTTGCGGGATGTGCGAGGAGGCTTGCCCGAAAGATGCGATCAAGCTTTCCAATATCTATGAAATGAGTCAGCAGAACCGGACTGTGTACGAGAAGGATTTCCTGATGGAGCAAAGGGGCAACAAATGATCGACTATTCCTTGCTCGCGTTTTTCATTTTTTCGTCTATCGCCATCTTCGGTTCATTGATGGTGGTTTTCAAGAAAAATCCCGTTGCATCGGCCTTTGCGTTGGTCGCGGTATTTTTCTCGTTTGCAGGACTTTATGCGCTGATGTCAGCCCATCTGGTGGCAGCTTTGCAAATCCTTGTCTATACCGGGGCAATCATGGTGCTTTTTGTTTTCGTGATCATGCTGCTCAATCAGGATTTGCCGGTGGAGGATCTCAAGTCCTCAAGCCCTTTCTTCAAGGCAGTATCAGGACTGGGGGTCTTGGTTTTGGTCTACGCTTTGGTCAGGGTCGCAATCCTGGCTCGTGGAATGGAACCAAAAGGGTCCTTGACGGAAGATAAGATCGCAGAGCAAGGGGGAAACGTGAAATTGATCGCCGAGTCTTTGTTCTCTGATCATGTGTTGCCCTTCGAACTTACTTCGTTTTTGCTTCTGGGTGCGATTGTCGCGACCATTGCTCTGGCAAAACGAAAGAACGTGGCAGGAGGTTTGAAGTCATGATGACTCTTGAACCTTGGATGATGCTCGTGGTTTCAATGGTGATTTTTGGAATCGGACTGTTTGGCTTGCTGATCCGGAAAAACCTGCTGGTAATGCTCATGTGCGTGGAGTTGATGCTGAACGGGGTAAATCTCAGCTTTGTCGCCTTCTCAAAGATCCACCATTCTTTGGATGGCCACCTGGCAGTGCTCTTTGTGATGACAGTGGCGGCCGCGGAATCAGCGGTGGGTTTGGGACTGGTAATCGCCCTGTTCCGGACCTTGAGAACAGTGGATTCCGATCAGATACAAATTTTGAGGGATTAGAACATGATCATTAGTTTGTTGGTGTTTTTGCCGCTTCTGGGATTCTCCTTGACCGCATTTTATCACTTCAGTTGTTCTTCCAGAAAGAAGGAGCCAACCGTTGCCGTGGGTGGATTCTTGGCAACAGGCGCAATGGTGGCATCATTTTGTGTGTCTATTGTGGCCTGGTTCAAGCTTCGTAGCGCAGGCTTCGGGGATGCCTCGATCGAGGAGAGTCTTTTTTCCTGGATGAAAGTTGGTGGGCTGCAGGTCGATTTCGGTTTTCGTTTTGATCGCCTGAGTGCAGTGTTCACTTTGGTCATTACGGGAGTCGGATCCCTGATTCACCTCTACTCGATTGGGTACATGGAAAATGATGGATCTGCACGGTATTTTGCATATCTCAATCTGTTCTGCTTCATGATGTTGAATCTGGTTTTGGGATCTTCCCTTCCTCAGGTTTTTCTCGGTTGGGAAGGCGTTGGGCTTGCAAGTTACCTGCTGATCGGTTTTTGGTCACAAGAAATGGGGAACGTAGCGGCGGCTCAAAAGGCGTTCATTATGAACCGCATCGGAGACCTGGGACTTCTCTTTGCAATGTTCCTGGGGTTCAAGTTCGCAGGAACACTTGATCTTGCTCAATTGTCGGCCTTCGCTTTTAGACCTGATGTTGCGACAATTTTTGGTCTTCTGATTTTTCTTGCGTGCACGGGCAAATCAGCTCAGATACCACTCTTCACCTGGCTCCCCGACGCGATGGCGGGCCCTACCCCGGTTTCAGCTTTGATTCACGCGGCAACAATGGTTACCAGTGGAATCTACCTTTTGGGACGGTTGAATCCGGTAATTGCACAATCCCCCGTTGTGATGTCCGTGATTGGCGCAATAGGGGCCGCAACTGCTCTCATGGCAGCAATTACTGCCTGTTTTCAGACCGACATAAAAAAGGTGCTGGCATATTCGACGATTTCCCAATTGGGATTCATGTTTGTTGCCTGTGGAGTTGGTGCGGCGGAGACCGGTGTTTTCCACGTAATGACGCATGCTTTCTTCAAGGCGCTTTTGTTTTTGGGTGCGGGGAGCGTGATCCACGCCCTTTCGGGGACGCAGGACATATTCAAAATGGGAGGGCTCAGAAGAGTTCTTCCTTGGACCTTCTGGACTTTTACCGTTGGGTGGGCCGCAATTCTGGGTCTCCCTCCCTTCAGCGGTTTTTTTTCGAAGGATGGAATCCTTCATGAAACCCTCGTGGCTTCCCATGGAAATCCCGTTTTGTTCGGGATTCTTGCGTTTTCCGCGTTTCTCACAGCCTTTTACATGACGAGGCTCTATGTGCTGGTGTTCACCGGTGATTCCCGAGTTTCCGAGGAGGCGAAGAAGCACATTCACGAATCGCCTCTCGTCATGGTCATCCCGCTTGTGGTTCTTTCGATTGCCTCTTTGGTGGGTGGCTGGTTCGGAGCTCCAGTAAGGTTTGAGGAGACGCATGCCGCCCCTGCTCATGGAGTTTCTGAAGCGGTGATCATGGTGGTGAGTGTTGGACTGGCATTGGCAGGGGCATACATCGCCTATCGAAAATATTCGTCCAATGTTCGCATGGAGCTTTCGAAAGATCCCTTCCGAATCGATGAATTCTATCTTTCATTTTTTGGAAATGGCGTAAAGAAGGCTTCCTCCATGGTAGGTCGTTTCCTCGAGGATGGTCTTTTCCAGAAAATGCTTCAGGCTTCAGGTGTGGCTGTGGATCTCGGGGGCAATCTCTTCAAGACGGTTCAGACCGGCTCGGCCCAGGGCTATTTGTTGATGATGGTTCTTGCGTTAATTGGTTTGGTGTGTGGATTGATTTTTGGAGTTCCTGGTTATGGAAATTTCTGATTCCTTGAGTTTTTTGCTTACATTGCCCCTTTTTGCAATGGTGCTTAGCCTCTTTGTTCCCAAAGGGGTTCAACGGGTTTATTCGATATTTGCCAGCTTGTTGTTTCTCGGGTTGACCATCTACGAAGCCTCGGGAATTCTCTTCGCCTCATCTTCGGAAGTGGCCGGTCGCCTTGCTGTCGAGCATCAGCTGGTATGGTTGCCGCAACTGGGGGCGCGGCTCGCTCTCCGATTGGATTCCGTCTCGGTATGGTTCGTTGTTTTGAATGCGTTGACTGCGGTGATCGCTTTCAGCACCAAAGGGATTTGGTATCGGAAGAATCCAAAGCTTTTCACTGCGATGGGATTCTTTTTGATTTTTGGTTTGAACGCAGCGTTTTTGAGCCTCGACTTGGTGGTATTTTACCTTGCATACGAGTCGGTATTCATTCCGATGATTTTCATGGTGGGAGTCTGGGGTGAAAAACAGAAGGCTACGGCCGTGTTCAGATTTTTCTTGATGAGTTTTCTGGGGTCCATCTTGATGCTGGTTTCAATCTTTTACCTTCTTTCAAAACAGTTTAAGACTGGCATCGGTTATTCATCCTATTTGCCGGACTTGATTCCAACCGCAGGAGGTTTGCAAGGCACGGAGGCGCTCCTGGTGTTTTTTGGGTTCTTTCTGGCTTTCGCCATCAAGGTGCCACTGGTTCCCTTTCACGCGTGGCTAAAAGATGTGTATACCCTGGCGCCTTTTCCCGCGACAATCTGGATGTCTGCGATTCTTTCAAAGCTGGGAGTCTTCGGCATGATCCGTTTCGTAGGACCGCTTTTTCCCGGGGTGATGCTTTCTGTTCAGGGGGTTCTGTTGACACTGGCCGCAGTTTCGGTGGTTTATGCGGCACTTCTTGCCTATCGTTCCAATGATCCTAAATCACTACTCGCCTATTCTTCCATTAGTCACTTGGGCTTTGTGATGCTTGGGGTTTTCACTCTAAAGCAGAGTGGTGGCGCATCTGCAATCCTTTTGAGCGTCGGGCATGCCTTGGTGAGCGGCATTCTTTTCTTTTTGTTGTCCAAGATCGCCGAAAGGAAGGATGGAATTGATCTGACGAATCCTCAAGGACTCGCCAGCAAGTACCCGATCCTGTTTACTGCGCTGTTCGTTGCAGTTCTCGCCTCGGTTTCATTGCCGGGCACATTGAACTTTGCCGGTGAATTTTTGGTTTTGTTAAACGCCTATCCGGTGAGTGCACTTTGCACCGCAATTGCCGGAATGGGTGCGGTGCTTGGTGCGGCTTACATGTTGAAGTTTTTTCAACAAATGGGTTTCGGGGCGCCATCCCCGGAGTCAGATTCGGCTGTTGCAAAAAGCGAGGATCTTGGCGGGTACGAGTTGATTCTTGTTTTTGTTTTATTGATCACTGTGATTTTTTGCGGATTTCAAACTGCAATTTTTTTGAAGGGTAATTGATATGATTCCAGACATTCAACCGATGAAGCCATGGATCTGCCTTAGCGCGGGAATTCTGATCACCCTTCTGGTGAGTGTGATTCGCACGGAGTCCAAGCGTCCAGCGCAAATATCCGCATTGTTGACTTTGGCGGCAAGCGCAGTTTTCGGTTTTTCCGGTATTTCCGCAGAATCCCAGGTTTTGATGTCAGGAGCTTTTGAGGTTTCTTCCCTTACCTTGGTTTCACTATCTGCAATGTGCGGTCTTGCTGCCATGTTCATTCTTGGCACGGGCCACTATCTCAGCCGCGAGAAGATCCATATTTCAGACTACTACCATTTGCTTTTGATTCTCGTGCTTGGTGCCTCCGTATTGGTTGCATCAAGGAACCTCGTAGTGACTTTCATCGCTCTGGAAGTAATGTCGCTTCCCGCTTATACGCTTGCAGGTTTCCGGAGAAATGATTCCCGTTCCAATGAAGCAGCCCTGAAGTATTTTATTCTGGGTGGAGCCATGGGCGCAGTTTTTCTGCTCGGATCTTCCTTTATTTTCGGAGCAACCGGATCCCTGGATATTTCGGAGGTTTTTTCACAATCCGGGGCCGGTTCGGCCGGGTCTCTGCTCCTGTATTTGGGACATTTGCTTGTGATGGTATCGTTCTTGTTCAAGGTGGCTGCAGCCCCGTTGCATTTTTGGAAGCCGGATGTTTACGAGGGATCTCCTACGCCCGTGAGTGGACTTATGGCCACTATCATCACGTCAGCAGCCTTTATCTCACTCCTTCGTCTGATTCACCTGGTGGACTTTAGCCCTGCCTCAGCTGGGGCATATCTGGATTTGGTGAGGTCCACGATTCGTGTTGCTGCAATGGGAAGTCTTCTGATTGGCTCAATGATCATGATTACCCAAAGAAACCTGAAACGGATGTTGGCATATTCATCGATTACCCATACCGGATATTTGTTGCTAGGGGTTCTTGGAAGTTTCGATCCAAAGATGGAAATCACGTCCGTACTGGTCTACCTCCTTGGCTATGCGGCGATGAGCACGGGGGTTTTTGTTCTGTTAAGCCTTTCCAAGGCTCCATCCGATTCTGGAACTGAGTTGATTGATTTGACAGGTTTGGTGAAAAGAGCGCCGTTTTTGACCTTTTTGTGGAGTGTGTTCTTGTTTTCCATGGCAGGCATGCCGTTCACAGTTGGTTTCTTCACCAAATATCTGGTTTTCATGGCTTCGCTTGGGGGGGGTGAGACCGGGCTTGTCATTGTCGCCGCGCTTTGTACGGTGATTGGCGCCTATGCCTACGTCCGACCCATAGCTCTCATGACCATGAGAGATGCCGCACCGGGGGCAACAGATTGGGAGCCAACAATTGGAAGTCAAATAGTTGCCGTGACAGCCGCAGGCTTTGTTCTCTTACTCGGGATTATTCCAAATGCCATGATACAATACCTGAAAGGGATCCCGCTGATCCATTAAGGGAAAATGGCGAAATTGTATGTGATCCGATACCGAGACGGGAATTCCAGCACCCCGCTCAGTTCGGAGCAAATCATCAGGCGAATTAAAAACGGGGAGTTGAAGGAAACCGACGAACTTTCTCTCTATCCAGCAAAGTTTACACTGGAGGTGAAGGATTATCCGGAGTTTGAGGCCTTCTTTCAAGGAGTCTCTACTCAAGACAAGCCGAACATCGAGAAGACAAAGACAAACGTCGTCGGGAATTCGGATCCCACCAAATCCATACTGATAAAGACCAGTCCACTCGAGCCATCAAAACAACATACGAGAGCCGATCAAAATTCATTTTCCGGGGATGAGAAGACGGAGCTCAATACCCGTTTGAGCGCACTCCCGGAAAATCAAAGAACCAGGATTCAAGAATCGACGAGACCTGATTTGCCCTCCGAATTCCGGGCCCCGCAACCCCCGGCAATTGAGCCGGTGCCGATGGATGATTTTGCAAATCCACAGACTAGGTCGGAAAGAACGGTTGTCTTGGAGCGCCCCAAAGAACTGATCTCAAAAGATCTGGCGGCAGCGCGGCGTGGAAAAAGGCTTCTGCCCGGAATTGGGATTCTGGGGTTCCTTTGCCTCGGATATTTGCTTTATGAGCTTCTGTACGAAGAGGATGAGGAGAGTCTTCAGAATGCGCGCCCCAAGGTTCAAATGGTCCCGATTCGTCCAAAACTGCCGGCATCTGGAGCGGACAGGGCCGATCCCCAGGTAAGTGCGAAAATTTACGATCAGGGATTAGCCCATTATGCGGAAGATCACGTTCAGGGATATCGAAATGCTGCGACCGTATTCCACAAGGCACTCAGCATAGATCCACAAAACGTAAAGGCCCTAGCACTCCTTGCTTCCAGTTACCTGAATCTTATTGAATCTTCCAACAAAGATGAGTTCACTTTTTCGGTCATCAAAAAGCTAATCGACCTGTCAGGCGCCAAGCAATTGGAATTGGTAGAGACACTTCTTGCCGAGGTGGAATTCCTGGCTGTCCAGGGCAGATATGATGCCGGAATCCAAAGACTGGTTGATTACTCGAAGAGAACTGGAAAGTTTGACCCTGCACTTTACTTTTACCTAAGCTGGCTCTATTCCCTAAAAAATGAGTATTCGAGCGCCATGAAATATCTGAACCTCATCCCGGCCAGCGCGCTTAAAATCCCCAGACTGTATTACCTTAGAGGGTTTCTTCATGAGGAAAACAAGGAGTACGATGAGGCTGCAGCCGAATACGGCAGAGCAATCGGGCTTTCAAAATTTCACGCGAAGTCAAGGTTGGGTCTGATACGCATCAGCGAGAAAAAGGGCGAGCTGAAAAGGCGTGAGCAGGACGTAAACTTTCTCGTTGCAAACCCGAGCTATCAGAACCCGAAGGAGTATGTGGAGGTGTTGATCTATCGAGCCAAGATTTCCCTGATTGATCAACAGATCGAGGGCGCAGTGAGGGCTCTTGAGGCTGCAATTGAAATCGATCCCAAGAACGAGACCCTTCGGCTTGAATATTATTCACTATTGTCCAATTCCGGGAAGAATCCGAAGTATCAGAAGCTGGCCCAGATGTATGCGTTGGTTCTTCAGGGTGAGAGGGACCTCAAAGCAGGTCGTACGCATGAGGCGAAGTCGGTCTTTCTGCAGGCGCAGGATGCATTTTCCGATTCAACTGTGCCCTTTGAGAAAATGGGCGACCTTTTCTACAAGAGCGGTGAGTTCTTGCGGGCTCAGACAAACTACAAAAAAGCCTTAAAAATAAATCCTAAATCCGGAGAAATTGCGATCAAGCTGATCGATGCTCTGATTCAGAATCACGAGTGGGAGGATGCCGAGAAGAATCTTGCGCAATATCGGAGCCACCCAAAGCTGAAGAGTTCGGTGGACCGTCTTGCCGGTGATCTTGCTTTCCATCAGAAAAATTATAAACTCGCAATTACATTTTATCGAAAAGCCATGTCGAGGGACACCATTGATACGGATGTTTATTCTTCCTACGCGGACGTGATGCGAGAGGCGGATGAGTGTCGGGATGCCCAGTTTTTTTATTCTCTGGCCCAGAGACTTGACCCCTTTAATCTTAGGGCAATTCTCGGTTCGGCAAAGTGTATGTTGAAAACCGATGGGATAGATTCCGCAGTCGGAAGGGTTCAAGATGAGCTCACCAGATTGCCCAAGGCACGTGCCGATTTGCTAGCGGGAATCGCAGAGTTGTATTTTCTGAGTCATGATGACGAGAGGAGCCTCCAATTCATTGAGCAGGCCAAGGAAGTGGATCCTGATTATCCGGAAACCTATAGGATCGAGGGGGATATTTTTCTTCGCCAGATGTTGATCAAAAAGGAGGTAAAGAGGGCTGCGCTCGATGCGTTGAAGGGATATTCGGATCGAAAGGTTTCGGATCCATATGGGTATCTCAAGAGATTTGAAATTTTCGTGGCAGACTCCAATTTTGAAGACGCCCAGGCTGAGCTTGATCGAGTGTTTGAGGTGTCCCCAAGGTTCCCGGAGCTCCATTACAAGCGGGCAGTGATGTATGGAAAAATGGGCAGAACAAAAGATGCCTTGAGAGAGCTTGAATCCGAGTTGAAATTGAATCCAAGAATGGATGCTGCCTGGACAGAGCAGGGAAACATTCAAACACGGGCCGGCAACCTTGATGAGGCGTTCAAGAGTTTTAAAAAAGCCATGGAATTGAACCCCAAGAACGCACCAGCAAAAATCGGAGCTGGATATGCCAATTATCTGAAACGGCAGTATTCCTCTGCCATTGCCTTGTATCAATCCGCAATGGCACTCGATCGTGGGAATCCTGAAATATACAGGAAGATGGGTCTCGCGTATCGGGATAGTGGAGATCCCGAGAAAGCGAGACAGTTTTTTCAAGGATACTTGGATCTTGCTCCAGATGCGCCCGACCGGGGAGATTACGATCAGTACCGGCGATAAGAGGATTTCATTCAACTTTTTTGTTTAGGAGAAGTCCTTTTGCCTCAGAGCCCTCATTCAGGTATTTCGTCGAGAGACCGGGTCTCACGGGGGCTTCCCTTTTGGAACCATGGTATTCAAGCACGAGATTGCCAAGCTCGATTTGTTCACTTGCCTCTTGGGCGGTCAATTCAGCGGGAGTCTTGACCAATTCCAAGTCTGGTTTGGGCTTGTCCAAGCGGCCTTCCGGGTCCGATCTATTGTCATCGGGGGAATCCGAAAGGCGCTCATAGGCAACGCCCCCCCCTTGACTCGATCCGGGGTCATTTTCGGCAGATTTTGTCGAATTCACCATCAACCGGAATTCGGGTCGATTTACTTTATGGATCAAGAGGTTATCTCCGTATATAAGTGTATCATTTTGGTCGGGAAACGCAATGCTCTAAATTTAAGTTGCAAAACAAACCGGTCGTGTATTATAACCACTTGAATTGGAAAGGCATTTTATGAGTTCAACCGGTGATTTGTTTTCAAAGTGTTACAAGTTTGAGGATGCAAAAAAGCTTCAAGCGATGGGTCTTTACCCCTACTTCCGGGCCATTACGGCATCTACCGGCAACAATGTAGTGACTGGCGGCAAGCGCCAAGTGATGATTGGTTCAAACAACTATCTTGGACTCACCCATGATCGCAGGGTCATGGAGGCGGCAAAAGACGCGATCGATAAATATGGAACCGGATGCACAGGCTCCAGGTTCTTGAATGGAAACCTTGATCTTCACGAGCGGCTGGAAGATCGCCTTGCCAAGTTTGTCGGCAAGGAGGCTGCGCTTTGTTTTTCTACCGGATTTTTCGTCAACCAAGGAACCCTCGGAGCCCTGATCGGCAGAAGCGATGTGATTTACAGCGATCGCGAAAATCACGCATCGATTGTCGAGGGAACTCAAGTGGCTCTTGGTGATACGCTTCGATTCAAGCACAATGACATGGAAGATCTGGAGCGAATCCTGAAGGCGACTCGCGAGAAATATGATGGAGCCATGATCATTGCCGACGGAGTGTTTTCAATGTCGGGAGATATCTTGAATCTTCCTGGCGTTGTAGAGCTTGCGAAAAAGTACAACTGCAAGGTTTACGTGGATGATGCTCATGCGCTTGGCGTTCTTGGACCCAATGGCGAGGGAACCGGACAGCATTTTGGAATGCACAAGGACGTAGATCTCGTAATGGGAACCTTCTCGAAGTCGTTCGCATCCATAGGAGGTTTCATTGCGGGGACTGCCGATGTGGTTCACTACATCAAGCACAAGGCGCGTCCGTTCATGTTTTCTGCGGCGATGTCTCCAGCGGCAACAGCCACGGTACTCAAGTGTCTTGACATCATGGAGAGCGAGCCAGAGCATCTGGAAAATCTCCGGAAAAACGCTGAATATATGAGTAAAAATTTGAGAGCGATGGGATATAACACCTTGAATAGTCGCACTCCGATCATTCCGCTTTTGATTGGAGATGATGCAGCTTCCTTCGCGATGACCCAGAAGCTTTGTGCCGAGGGTGTGTTTGTGACTCCTGTCGTTCGCCCCGCGGTTCCGGAAGGGTGTTCTCTGATTCGCACCAGTTACATGGCCTCCCACACGAAGGATGACCTCGATTATGCTCTTGAGCATCTTCAAAAAGTAGGGCGTGAGTTCGGGATTCTCGGAAACAATGAAGCCACCGAGAGGCTTAAGCGAATCGCGGTTGAGAACTTCGGTAACCACGCGGTTCTATGATCATTCTCGGGGTGGATCCCGGATCCCGTCTTCTTGGCTACGGGCTGATTGAGAAGAAAGGGAATCAACTCCGAGTGGTGGACCACGGAACGATTCAGCTTTATCACAAGGAATACAAAGACATTCCGGTTGATGAGACCACCCCTTCCCGCTTGAAGGAAATCCACATCAAGCTTTCGGAAGTGATCCGGCAGTATCGGCCCCAAGTGATGGCGGTTGAGAAAGTTTTTTTTTCGAAAAATGCCGTATCAGCGCTCAAGCTTGGGCAGGCCCGTGGGGTTGTCCTTCTTTCGGCGGCCGTTCATGATCTCGAAATTTACGAATACAGTGTCACAGAGGTGAAGAGCATGATCACCGGGCATGGGCGGGCGGATAAGGAGCAGGTGGCGAAAATGCTTACACTGATGCTTGGTGCCCAGGACTTCGCAACGGCAGATGCGTCCGACGCACTGGCGCTCGCGGTTGCCCACGCAATCGGTGGGAAAGCCTCTGAAATTCCTGGAAAATCCCCTTCCCGTTCCGGACGAAGTTTAAAGGATGTTGCAGAGGCAAAACTCGCGGCCAGCCGCCCAATGAAGCGTTGAAAACCCGGCCCATTCGCGCAATGATGACCCCATGTTGGCATACCTCGAGGGAATCATCAAAGAGAGACAAAATGGCGAAATGATCGTTCTTGTGGGAAGTGGATCACAGGGGTTTGTGGGGTATCAGGTGAAGACTCCGGATCATTCCCGCTATGAAACGCTCGTTCCAGGTGATCGCGCTGAGGTGTATTTGTATTCTCATGTTCGAGAGGACGCGTTTGATCTTTTTGGATTTTTAAGCACTCAGGAAAAAAACCTCTTCACTACCCTGCTCTCTGTTTCGGGAGTTGGTCCGAAGATGGCGCTCGCCTTGCTCTCCCATACAGATGACGTGAATCTGATTGATATGATTCTTACCGAAGACAAGGCCGGACTCACGTCGATTTCAGGCGTGGGAAAGAAAACCGCGGAACGCATGGTGTTGGAGTTGAAGGACATCATTCAGAAAAAAATCCAGTCGGGACTCCTTCGTTCAAGTCAGGGCGCATCCAGGGCGGGCTGTTCGCAAGAAGCGTCTTCGGCTGCGGATGGGGCCGTTGATCGAGGCAGCAAGCTTTTCATTGATGCGTATCTTGCGCTTCAGAACTTGGGCTTCAAAGAGCTTCAGGCCAAGCAAATGGTCGAGTTGGCGCTCAAAAAGCAAATGAAACTGGATCGCGTGGAAGATGTCGTGAAAGTTGCGCTTCAAGGGGGCAATTGAGCATGGAACATCGGGAAGTGAGTCCGAGAATAAACACCGATTCGACCGAGCCCCAGATTGAACAAACTTTGAGGCCTCAAGCGCTCGAGGAATACATCGGCCAGGACGCAGTACGCGAAAAAATCGAGCTTTTCATCAAGGCTGCTCGCCAACGCGGGGATGCACTCGATCATGTATTGCTTGCAGGTCCTCCGGGGCTTGGAAAAACCACACTTGCTCAAATCATTGCCCGTGAAATGGGTTCACAAATTCACATTGTGACCGGTCCCACTGTTGAAAAAAAAGGCGATTTGGCGGCTGTTCTCACCAATCTGCAACCAGGCGACGTTCTTTTTATCGATGAAATCCACAGGCTGCACATGGCGATTGAAGAGGTCCTTTATGGAGCCATGGAGGACTACAAACTTGATTTGATCATCGGACAAGGGCCGAGTGCGCGGACGATTCGCATTGATCTTCCGAAATTCACGCTTGTGGGAGCTACGACGAGAACGGGTTTGTTGTCGAGTCCGTTGCGCGGACGTTTCGGTGTTGAAATGCGCCTTGATTTTTATACCCCCTCGGATCTCTCGAAAATTGTGATTCGTTCTGCGCGCATCATGAATGTCGAAATCACTTCTGATGGAGCTCTCGAAATTGCAACGCGGGCGAGGGGAACTCCACGAATAGCGAACCGACTGATTCGTCGGGTGCGCGATTTCGCACAGGTGAAATTCAAGAAAGTAACAGGATTTTCCATCGATCAAAGAACGGCAAATGAGGCGCTGAATCTTTTTGAGATTGATTCACGAGGACTCGATTCAATGGATCGAAAGTTGCTTTCCGCAATGATTGAGAAATTCGACGGAGGGCCTGTCGGAATCGAAACTCTTTCGAGTGTTGTTTCAGAAGAGCGCGATACGCTTGAGGATGTGTATGAGCCTTTCCTCGTGCAGGAGGGTTTCATTCAACGAACGCCGCGGGGTAGGGTGGCCACCCATCTCGCGTTTTCCCACCTTGGCTATCCGCCAAAAACCTTGTTCTGATTAAATGACAAAAAGCCCTTCTCCTGATTCGAGAAGGGCTTTTTGAAGATGAAATTGAATATGATAGAATCAGGCGGCCATCTCTTCGCCTTCAGCCATGTGCCACAATTGATAAAGGGTGGCACCCTTCTCATTGCGGAACCAGCGAGAGGCGTGTTCTGGTGGCTCCGCTCCAAGACACTTCACCGCGAAGGCGTGCACCGTAGTGGTGCCTTCGGGAGTCGCGATTTTGAATTCCCCGTTCGGTTGTTTCTGAACCTTTGCCGTCAGTGTCGGATTGCTTAGGAAAAAAATGGTTTCGCCATCTTTCAAGAATCCTTCATGTACAATGCGGGTAAGGTCGAATTTTCCTTTTTTCTTGCTCATTCAGATGTCTCCTTAGGTTAAGCAGGGTTTCCATAGGTCTCTTCGGCAGGACCTGAGAGGTTCTTGAATTAAGCGTGGGTAAAGAAACCGAAGCTTTCGGAGTCAAAAAAACACCAATTATGGCGCCGGCTGATCGGGCTTAAAACTCAAAAGGCCCGGAAATCCTAGAATTACCGAGCCTTTTGAATGGTCGAGCTAGCGGGATTTGAACCCACGACCTCTTGCACCCCAAGCAAGCGCGCTAGCCAGGCTGCGCCATAGCTCGACTGACTCAAAAAGAGGGGGTAGGGAACCTTAAAAGGAGCCCTGCAGGACTCTGACGGACTTTAAAATCCGCTGACCCACTGCAATCGGAGAATCCACCGGGCTTTCGATCTCGTCAAGGGTTTTGAGCTCATAATTCTCGGGATTTGAGAAAATCGACTGGACCAGTTCAGCATGGATTTCATGGCCCGCTTTTACCAAAGTCACATTGCCGATGATCGGAATGGGGGAGAGGGCAAAATCACCGATCGCATCCAAGACTTTATGGCGGACAAACTCGTCAGAATATCGGAGACCCTCGGGGTTTACTACCCCTGCCTCATCGAGAACAATTGCATTCTCGTACGAGCCGCCCTGAACCAAACCGGCCTTTTTGAGTGCTTCTACGTCTTTCAAAAATCCGAAGGTTCTGGCTTTTGAAATCTCGCGGAAATCAGATTTGCCAAGAGTGAAGGAAAGCTCCTGCGTTCCAATGGCGGGATGGGCCCATTCGATTTTCGCTTTGATCTGAAGACGATTGAAGGGTTCAATTAGGGCGATTTTATCTCCTTTTCGCACTTCAATTCGCTTTTTAAGGACCGCAACTTTGCGGGCAACTGATTGATCAAAGAACCCGGCACTTAGAATTGCATCACAAAACAAAGTGGCAGAGCCATCCATGATGGGAACTTCGGGGCCATCTACTTCAACCAGCGCGTTGTCCACTCCAAGAAGCTTAAGAGCGGAAAGAAGATGTTCCACCGTGGAAATGGTAACTCCGTCACGACCAAGAGTGGTTGCAAGACGGGTTTGGGTCACAAACTCAAAGGTTGCAGGAATGGCGACGGGCTTTTCGAGATCCCTGCGAACAAATACGATCCCGGTATTCGGAAGTGCGGGCTTTAGCATGAGGGTTGCAGGCTTTCCTGAGTGCAAGCCAATGCCCTCGATTCGAACTTCACGTCGAATCGTCACTTGATGATGGGCTTTTGGGTCAAAACGCCTGTGCATGGTCAAAAATGTCCCTCATGCACATTATAAGCAAGCCCCGTGCCACCATCGGTTTTCACAAACGCAAAAAAAACCTATTGATAACAATTAATTAGTTTGATTGCCTTGCTGGGAATCTTTTGGGGGGGTGTCTCTGTGTACACTCGGCTACAGCACCCTGTCCACAATAGTGTACAGTTAGATTCATTGATTTTTATCGAATTCTGCAAAGCGTCAAGCCATCCCGCAAGGGAAGGAGGAGCGTCTCCACTCGCGAATCAGATTTGCGGGATTCATTAAATTGATGAATTGCGTGATCACTTGCCTCGTTGGGGTTGAGTACTCGTCCACTCCAAAGAACATTGTCGACGAGTATCCAGCCCCCTTTTTTTACGCAGGAAACCGCGCGTTCGAAATAAATAGGGTACCCCGCTTTGTCGGCATCGATAAAGGCAAGATCGTAGGGCGTGCGAGTGCCGGCCCTGATTTCCTCCTCGATTTTGAGTGAGCTACTAACTGCATCACCAACCAGACTTTCAATTTTTTGCCTCACTCCCGCTTTTTCCCAAAAGTGTTTTGCAATCGCCACAGCAGAAGGGTCTCGATCTAGGGTTGTGATGATTCCATCCTCGGGGATTGCCAATGCAAAGTGAAGAGAGCTGCAGCCTGTGAAGGTTCCAAATTCCAGAACACGCTTCACGCCGGAAGCCGATGCAAAAAAAGAAAGAAACCGTCCCTCCAGATTTCCCACCTGCATGTGGGATGCTTTTGGTGCAAATGTAGATGTGGCGGTTTCAAGAGCTTCAAAAATTTCGTGCTCCCTTGTGGAGTGGTTTTCGCAATATTTTTCAATTTCTTTTGGTGTAATCACTTGTCGAACTCCCGAGTGATCGAAGCACCCAGATTTTGAAGTTTCTTTTCGATTTGCTCGTATCCTCGGTCAAGATGGTAGATCCTTCTCACGTTGGTCTCACCCTTTGCCGCGAGTCCGGCAAGGATCAGGGATGCGCTTGCGCGAAGGTCCGTGGCCATGACGGTTGCGCCCGTAAGAGGGGAGGGGCCGTCCACCCGGGCCACATTCCCTTGAACTTTGATCTTCGCACCGAGACGGCAAAGCTCAGGCACATGCATGAAACGGTTTTCGAAAATGCTTTCCCGAATGACGGACTGACCTTGGACTTGAGTTGCAAGAGCCATGAATTGAGCCTGCATGTCTGTTGGGAATCCTGGAAACGGAGCCGTCTCAATCGAGATTGGACTCAAGGGCCCGATGAAGCTCGCTCGAATCGAGTTTGAAAACCTCTCGATTTTTGCGCCCATCTGTTGAAGCGCATCAAGAGCAGAGTCCAAAAATTCCGGAGAAATTCCGATTGTCTCAACGGATCCTCCCGTGATGAGTCCTGAACAAAGGAAAGTCGCGGCTTCAACCCTGTCGGGCGCCACCGAGTGGTTCATGCCTTTCAACGAAGTGCGCCCTTGTATGATGATCTCGGATTGGCCCTCTCCCTTGATTTCGGCACCCATCGAGCGAAGCGCTTTTGCGAGATCGATGATCTCAGGTTCGCGTGCAGCGTTTTCAATGATCGAGGTCCCCACGGCAAGCGTGGCGGCCATAAGGGCATTCTCAGTCGCACCAACGCTTGGGAAGGGCAATTTCATCCGGTTTCCCTTAAGACCGTTCGGGGCGATTCCATGAATGTATCCGCTTTCGATGGTGAACTGGGCGCCCAATGCTTCGAGAGCTGAAAGATGAAAATCGACCGGACGAGCTCCGATTGCGCATCCGCCGGGGAGACTCACCTTTGCTTCACCTCTTCTTGCAAGGAGAGGGCCTAAAACCAAAACGGATGCCCTCATTGTTCGAACGAGATCATAGGGCGCTTCTATGGAGTGGAGGGATTCTCCCTCCACATCGATCGAATGGCCTTGTTGATTGAAGTTTGCGCGCAGCCCAAGTGCAGATAGAACCTTGAGCGTGGTCTCAATGTCGGCAAGAGCTGGAATGTTCTCGATTCTTGACTTGCCGGAGCTCAAAAGTGTCGCAAACAAGATCGGGAGAGCTGCGTTTTTTGCACCGCTGATGGCAACCTGTCCTTCCAATCGTTTTCCGCCGATGATTTTTAGCTTTTTCATAGTGTTTTCCTTAATTCGCGTTCCGTGATGCAAACAAGACCCTTGGTCTCCCGGTTAGGTCGGGGATCAATCGTGTTTGGTAGAGGCCATTGGATAAAAATAAATGTTCGATCGATTCCGCTCGCTCGTGTGGCACCTCAAAAAATACCGCTCCAGAGGGTTTGAGCAAGGTTTCGAAATGATCAATCAGGTTCTGATAGAAGAACATGGGATCCAGTGGCCCGCATTCGCCGAGTGGAAAAAGTGCATGTTGGGGCTCATGGATATGGACCTCTTTTTCGATTTCGTCCTGAAGCGAAAGATAGGGGGGGTTCGATATCAGCAAGTCAAAAGGGCCATGGGGGCAAAAAACTTCAAATCCTGTGGATGGGGATGGGGCGGGAAGGATCTGAAACCGGGACTCGCAATCGGACCCGAGATGTTGTTCAAGATTTCTTTTCGCCAATTTGATTGCGTCGGAATTCAGCTCCGAGGCGAGACCCGAGCATCGCGGGAAATGATAGAGGATCTCACAGCTAATGATCCCGGAACCAAGACCAAGTTCGGCAAACCGGAAATTAGGAGCAAGTTTCCGCGAAATGAGGTAGTGAATTGCTTCATCCACGAGAATTTCTGTTTCAGGCCTTGGGATCAATGTGGACGCGTTGACCTGGTATTCATGCGAATAAAAAAACTGATAACCCAGAAGGTGTTGCAGGGGAACACCCTTGGATCTGTTCTCGGCGATGTGAAGCGCCTCCAGGGTTTGGGATGCATTCGGGGTCGGACCATGAGTACTCAGGTCGCTTGGTTTTCGGAGTGACTGATTGCTCACCCTCAAAACATGAAACAGAATTTGCTCGGCTTCAGCATCTGGTGACTTCGCATGGGGGGAGGAGCTCAGAAGTTCGATGATCCTGGCCTTAAGCGCTTGCATATCCCGCCTGCTTCAAGGCCTCTGCTTGGTAATGTGTCTGGAGTGCATCCAGTAGCTGGTCCACATGCCCCTCCATTACGTCTCCGAGTTGATACAGAGTAAAGCCGATCCTGTGATCGGTAAGGCGCCCTTGTGGAAAGTTATAGGTTCGAATTCTCTCGGATCGATCTCCGGTACCCACCATTGCGCGACGGGAGTCTGCGTGCTCCTTGGCGGCTTTCTCCTGCTCGGCTTCCAGAATTCTCGAGCGGAGGATCTTCATGGCTTTTTCCTTGTTCTTTAGTTGGGAGCGCTCATCCTGACAGGCAACGACTACTCCGCTTGGAATGTGCGTGATTCGAACGGCGGAATCTGTCGTGTTGACCGACTGGCCTCCTGCTCCGCTTGAGCGAAAAACGTCTATTCTGAGATCGGCCGGGTTGATGTTGATATCCACTTCTTCCGCCTCAGGCAGAACGGCCACAGTTACTGTGGAGGTGTGGACGCGACCTTGGGCTTCGGTTTCAGGGACCCGTTGAACCCGATGTACGCCTGCTTCGAACTTGAGACGGGAGAAAACCTTTTGTCCCTCGATCATCATGATCACTTCTTTCAGGCCGCCCTTTTCGGCCTGACTTACGGACATCACCTCCGTACGCCAGCCCTGTCGCTCTGAGAATTTCTGATACAGCCGATAAAGCTCACTTGCGAACAGTGCGGCCTCTTCGCCGCCAGCTCCGGCACGAATCTCGAGTAGAATGTTTTTTTGATCATTCGGATCCTGCGGAAGCAAAAGGACTTGCAAACGCTTGGTGCTTGCTTCGAGTTCAGGCTCCAAGGTTTTGAGTTCTTCTTTTGCCATGGCGGAGAACTCGGCGTCTCCTTCGGCAAGGAGCTCACGATTCGAACTGATTTCGTTTTTCAGCTTCCGGTAATTCCGGAATTCGGCCACAACGTCCTGGAGGGATGCGTGCTCCTTGGAGAGGCGACGAAACTCATCAGGGCGTTCTGCCAGAGACGGATCGCCAAGCTTGTGTTCAATCTCCAAAAAGCGCGATTCAACCGCCTCCAGCTTGTCGAACATCAGTTACTCATCGATTTTACGAAGTCTTCGTTGGTTTTCGATTGGGCCACGCGGTCAAGCAGGAACTCCATGGCATCCACGGTGTTCATTGGGTGCAGGACCTTGCGAAGGATCCAAATCCGATTGATGACTTCTTTCGGAAGAAGCAGATCTTCCTTGCGGGTGGCGGACTTGTTGATGTCAAGGCACGGGAATACGCGCTTTTCCATCAGCTTGCGATCAAGCACGATTTCGGAGTTACCGGTTCCTTTGAACTCCTCGAAAATCACTTCGTCCATTCTGGATCCTGTATCGACCAGGGCGGTTGCGATGATGGTGAGAGATCCGCCCTCTTCAATGTTACGAGCGGCACCAAAGAATCGCTTTGGTTTGTGGAGCGCGTTTGAATCCACACCGCCCGAGAGGATCTTGCCGGAGGGTGGGACAACCGCGTTGTACGCACGGGCAAGACGAGTGATGGAGTCGAGAAGGATTACGACGTCATACTTGTTTTCAACGAGTCGCTTCGCTTTTTCGATGACCATTTCGGCAACCTGTACGTGGCGCGATGCCTGTTCATCGAAGGTGGAAGAAATCACCTCGCCCTTCACGGAGCGCTGCATGTCGGTCACTTCCTCGGGGCGTTCGTCAATGAGGAGAACAATAAGCTTCACTTCCGGGTGATTGGAGGTAATGGCATTTGCAATGTCCTGCAGAAGGACCGTCTTCCCCGCACGCGGAGGAGCAACAATCAAACAACGTTGACCCTTTCCGAGTGGAACCATCAGGTCGATGATTCGGGTGCTGTAATTGGTTGGCATGTATTCGAGATTCAGGCGCTGCTTCGGATAAAGCGGGGTCAGATTGTCGAAAAGCACGCGCTCAGAGTTCAGTTCTGAAGGCTGGAAATTGACTTGCTCCACTTTGAGAAGGGCGAAATATCGCTCGCCTTCCTTCGGAGCGCGCACGGAACCGCTTACGGTGTCGCCTGTGCGAAGTCCGAAGCGACGGATCTGAGACGGAGAGACGTAAACATCATCCGGACCCGGAAGGTAGTTGTACTCGGGAGCTCGAAGAAAGCCGAAGCCATCCGGAAGGCACTCAAGAACGCCATCCGCAAAAATGTGTTCGTCCTTCTCAGCTTTCTTCTGAAGAA
>CANGWP010000004.1 GCA_947457605.1 Bdellovibrionales bacterium
AAAACGCGAGCTCTCCAGAGTGCTTCATCCGATTTCAGAATCGAGTTTTGAGAGCACGGGCAATCGAGCGCCTGCTTCGGTGATCGAGAAAGATGTTTCGGGCCAGCCGAAATCCGCCGTGATCCGGAAGCTCAAAAAAGAAAAGGCCTATCAGGAAGTTGCGGTGATCGCAAACGAGCTCGGATTCTTTCCCTCCACGGTTTTTGTCACCGAGGGAGTGGCAGTGCGGCTTTTCATTACGGGCGCATCTGCAAAATCGCAATGTTTCATGCTCGACCCCTTTGAGATTCGCAGACAGGTGCGAAGTCAGCGGGTGGAAGAAATTGTTTTCACGCCGGAGCACGCCGGCAAATACACCTTTCATTGTCCAATGAACGGAGCCAAAGGGACTCTTGTGGTGCGGGAGCTTGACCTTGGGGAGCGAGGTCCTGCATCGGCAAACACGGACGAGGATTCACGGAAAGAATAAGCATGTCAGAACAGGGCGGATCCAGCGTATTTGATGATTCGATTGCGACCTTTCTTGGGCCGGTGAAGCCGTTTTTGGACGACGACTCCGTCTCGGAGGTCATGATCAATGGACCGCAGGAAATCTTTGTCGAGCGTCGAGGACTCATTGAGCGCACGGATGCGAAGTTCCGGGATGAGCAGGCCCTCGTTGCCGCAGTCCGGAACATTGCCCAGTTCGTGGGGCGCACGATTGATGAGGATCATCCGGTTCTTGATGCCCGTCTTCCGAATGGAAGCCGGGTGTGTGCGGTTCTTCCGCCCTGCTCAAGGAAGGGGACGACCATCTCCATCCGGAAATTCTCAAAAGGGAATCCGAGCTTTGTTGATCTCATCAACCGTGGATCCATCACCAAAGATGCTGCCCGGTTTCTGGATGTCTGCATTTTTCTTGCGAAAAACACGATCATTTCGGGTGGTACCGGATCCGGTAAGACAACCCTTCTCAACGTTCTTGGATCGCGGATTCCAAACAATCAACGGGTTCTGATCATCGAGGATTCCTCCGAACTCAAGATTCAAACCGATCATGTGGTGTTTTTTGAGACCAAACACGGGGATGAAGAAGGAAATGGTGCGGTTACGATCCGTGATCTGATCAAGGCGGCTCTTCGTCTTCGTCCGGACCGGATTGTGGTCGGGGAAGTCCGGGGAGCTGAGGCGCTGGATCTGATTTCCGCGATGAACACCGGTCACGGAGGCTCCATGGGAACTGCGCATGCGAACACCCCTTATGATGCGCTTGTGCGTCTGGAAACCCTTGCCATGATGGGGGACTCGAATGTTCCTCCCGCTGCAATTCGAAGACAGATTGCGGCTGCGATTCATGTCGTGGTGCAGATCAAGCGCCTCGGAGACGGATCTCGTAAAGTGACCCACATCAGTGAGGTGATTCCTGAAGTCGATGAGTTCGGACGCTATCAGATTCGCGATCTGTTTCGCTTCATTCAGCGGGGAAGGACTCCCGAAGGTAAGATCGTCGGGGAATTCATTCCGGTCGGAAATCTTCCCACCTTCATGAATGAAATTGAAACCAACCGGCTGCCCTTCACCCGCGCGCAATTTGCGGCTCCCGAGTGGTACGCGAAAATGAAAGATGCCGACAAGAAGGCGGCCTGATGCTGCGATCAGGGAGTGGCTCCTCCAAAAGCATCATCGTGATTCTCACCCCGGTTCTCGTGCAGGGATCTGCCGAGGCAGCGTGCAAGGATTTTCTGAAGTCAATCGTACGCCGGGCCTAAACCCTTTATTCCAGCAATGCGGCGGAAGACCTTTCGGGAACCACGCAGGTTTTCCGGAAGACAACTACGGGTGAGGAATCGGCTCTCGGGGAGCGGTGTATCGAATCCCGCCCGGTCCCGATGGGCTCCCCAGGGTTGCGAAGATTGAAAAGGGATTCCGACTTCCTATGCTCCCGAAGCACAGACTGGTGGTTCAAGATGGAATCGAGAGGGAGTTTAGGGTTACAGAAGCCCTGGTCGCCTCGATTGGCAAGATCGAAGCTGCACCTGCATTTCCAAAAAATGCTCCCTGGAGCAAAGGTGTGTTCCCCGTGCTGCCGATTCTGGAGACCTATGAATCCACTCTGGTGATCGTGCTGACGCAACCACCAGTATTACCCGACCTTCAAGTCTTACCTGGATGGAGTCATCCTTCAAATTCGTGCGCTGCAGAGATGAGTTTCATCCTGGAGGCCAAGTGAGTGCGCGGCCGGCAAGAAAATGCAGATGCAGGTGGAACACCGTCTGGCCCCCATCCTGATTGCAATTCATGACCACCCGGTACCCGGATTCCGCAACGCCGAAGCGAGCGGCAAGTTCCTTTGCGGCAAGAAAAAGCTCCCCAATCAGAGGCGCGGTTTCTCGATCAAGATCATTGATGGTGGGGATCTCTCTTTTGGGAACAATCAGCACATGGTGAGGGGCCTGGGGATGGATATCCTGAAATGCGAGGACGGAATCAGTTTCGAATAGGATTTTTGCAGGGATTTCACGGTTGATGATCTTTGTAAAAAGGGTTGGCATGATGCCTGTACTTTGGCTAAGGTGGACCTGTTATGTCAAAAAAACTTTTTGTGGGAAACCTTCCGTTCGAGGTCAATGATGCCGATTTGTCCACCGTTCTTTCGGTTGCGGGCAAGGTGGTGGAGGCAAAGGTCATCATCAATAAAAAGACTGGAAGATCCAAGGGCTACGGTTTCGTTGAGATGGAAACCGAGGAGCTTGCGCTCGAGGCGGTGAAGAAATTCGAAGGGGCCTCACTCAATGAGCGGGCTCTGACCGTACAGATTGCCACTCCCAAACAGGAAGCCCAGGCCAAGGCCGATGAAGCGGCAGCACCCGCTGCTCCTGCTTCGGAGTCCGCATCCCCTGAAGCGGCTTCGACCGAGTCTTCTGCGACGTGACCATGGAAACAGATTGGGGCCAATTCGGGTTTTGTCGGGTGTCGGCGCTCCTGCCGAAGATCGAACTTGGAAAGCCCTTGATCAATGCGGACCGGATTCTCTCTCTTCTGATTCGGGAATCAAAAGCGGGCGCGCAGGTGGTGTCCGTTCCCGAGCTTTCCATCACAGGGTACACCTGTGAGGACCTTTTTCATTCCGAAACGCTGATCCGGGATTCCGAGATCGCCATCAAGAAAATCATGGATGGCACCAAGGGAATGCCGGGGCTCTTCGTGATCGGAGGCCCGCTTCGGGTACAGGATGGGCGGCTCTTCAACGGAGCCTTTGTGATCTCCGAGGGAAGGCTCCTCGGGTTTTCTCCAAAAATCTTTTTGCCGAACATGGGCGAGTTCTACGAGCGCAGATGGTTTGTCACCGGCCGCACGCTTCACGAGGCGGTTTCTCATCCCGTGCTCGGGACTTTTTTTGCTTCTCCCCATCAGGTGTTTTCCTCAGGCCCCCTTCGGGTCGGAGTCGAGATTTGCCACGATCTCTGGGCGCCGGAAGCCCCCTCGACCAGTCTTGCGCTTCGAGGTGCGAATCTGATTGTGAATCTTTCGGCAAGCAATGAGCTTGTCGGAAAAGCGCGTTTCCGCAAGAAGTTGGTCGAGGTGCAGAGCCAGAAAATCCACTGTGCGTATCTGTACTCGAGCTGTGGAACCAGTGAATCCAGCAAGGACACGGTATTCTCGGGGCACAGCTTTGCCTACGAACTCGGAAAGCTCATCGGAGAGTCAGAACCTTTTAGCGAGAATGCGGATTGTTTTTCGGTGGATTTTGATTTCGAGCGGATCCTGAACTCGCGGACCAAGGACATTTGCTTTCTGGAAGCCGTGGAACACCAGGAAAAGAAGGCGTTGAGGGTGCATGAGTTCAAGCTGAATTCTATTTCCATTCAGGACCTCAGACGCCGTGTCGATCCAAGTCCTTTCCTGAGTGAGATTCCGGATTTTGAAGATGTGTTGAACATCCAGGCCTACGGGCTGATGAGACGCGCGGAGAGTGCGGGAGCAAAGAGCCTGATTGTCGGGATTTCAGGAGGGCTTGATTCAACGCTTGCGCTGAAAGTGGCGGAACGTGCACGGGCGCTTGGTGGCAACCGGTTGAAACTCATTGGCGTGACGCTCCCCGGGCCTGGCACATCCGAGAGTACGCTCAATTTTGCGCGGACTCTCCTTGATGAGGTGGGAGTCGATCAGAAGATCGAAGTTTCGATCACGAATGCCGTAAACCAGCACCTGAAGGATCTTGGAAAATCCGAGTCCGATAGAAGTGTGGTGTACGAGAACGCGCAAGCGCGCGAGCGGACCCAGATCCTCTTTGATCTGGCAAACGAGCACCAGGGGACAGTGGTCGGCACGGGGGATCTCTCCGAGCTTGCACTGGGATGGTGTACCTTCAATGCGGATCACATGGCTCATTATGCTGTGAATTCCGGGGTTCCTAAGACCGTGGTCCGAGCCCTGGTCGAATACTGGGCCGGAATCGCAGCCTCGAGAAACCTGAAGACGGTGCTTGAGAAAATCCTCGAGTCGCCGATTTCTCCCGAACTTCTTCCTCCAAAGGAGAACGGAGAGATCGCGCAGGAAACTGAGAGTCTGATCGGTTCGTATGAGCTTCATGATTTTTTCCTCTATGGGTTTTTGAGTGGCGGGTTTTCAAAAGAAAAGATCCTCGCTCTTGCAAAGGTCGCTTTTGCAAATGATCGGGAGCTCGCTCCGCAGATTGAACGGGCCCATTCGATTTTCTTCGGACGATTTTTCTCGCAACAATTCAAACGCACCACGCTTCCGCCGGGGCCAAAGGTTCATTCCGTTTCCCTGTCTCCGCGTTCTGATTTCAGGCTGCCGGATGAGTTGAAATCCCTGTAAGAGGTTCACTGATGTTTACGATTCCAACGTTTCCGAAAACTCCAAAGTCCAAGGCTCCCAAACGAATTGCAGTGCTCACAAGTGGAGGCGATGCTCCCGGCATGAACGCAGCAATCCGAGCGGTGGTGCGGACCACCATTGCGCTTGGGTCCGAGGCCATGGGCGTGCAGCGAGGGTACTCGGGGCTTTTGGAGGGGCTCATTCATCCCATGGTTCCGTCCTCGGTAGCCAACATCATCCAGCGCGGCGGAACCATTCTTCGGACCTCCCGCTGCCCCGAGTTCATGAAGCCCGCCGGTCGCAAGAAGGCGATCTCGATCCTAAGGCACCATGGAATCGAGGGTCTTGTGGTGATCGGAGGGGATGGAAGCTTTCGCGGCGCCAAGCTATTGCACGAGGAAAGCGGAATTCCCGTCATGGGAATCCCGGGCACCATCGACAACGACATCCCCTGCACGGATGACACCATTGGTTTTGATACGGCAGTGAACACCGGGGTTCAGCTCATTGACAAGATCCGCGATACGGCATCTTCTCATGATCGCATTTTTCTGGTCGAGGTGATGGGGCGGCACTCGGGGATGATCGCCCTTCACACTGGCATCGGGGGAGGAGCGGAGAGCATCATCGTTCCTGAAGTGAAGACTTCGGTGAAGTCGATCAGTGAGAGCATCGAGCGGGGAATTCGACGTGGAAAAACGAGCAGCATCATCGTGGTGGCCGAAGGCTGCCAGTTCGGGGGCGTGACCCCGCTTTCAAAAGAACTCGAGAAACTTGGTTATTCCACAAAGATGGCGATCCTTGGGCACACGCAAAGGGGAGGGAGTCCCTCCAGCCATGACCGGCTTCTGGCTTCGACCCTGGGAGCGGTATCGGTGCATGCGCTTTTGTCGGGCGTGAAAGAGGGAATGGTGGGCGTGCAAGGACCTGAAGTTCGGATCACGAGCTTCAAAAAGATTCAGGGAAAGCCTGCGGAGTTGCCGGAAGAGCTGCTGGAAGTTGCGCGGAATTTGGCAGTTTAATCACTCTTAACGGCTTTTTTGAATGGGCACGATCCTGGGGGGAAATGCCCGATCCATTTGGAATAAATAGATTTTAGCTGAGTACGCCTCCTGGAGCTTTTTTAAGTCTAGGTTCCAGGATTGGGCGTTTAATGCAAACTTGATGGATTCCAACGGGATCGGAGATTTGGCGAGAGGATTCGTGCCCATTCAAAGATGCCAATTTGAATTCGGTACCGATAAGGGTCTTTGGTGACACACTGTTTTCGCTGAACCACACTTGCGCGATGCTGCGGGCAAACATCAATCGGTTCTTTCGGAAAACCTGGAGCACTACAAAGAAAGTGGACGCTCTGATCGATCACCTGTGGATCTACGTCAGGTATCACAATACCGTGCTAGTGGGTTCGGATTCCTAACCCATGCCCACTCAAAGAAGCCAGTTAGCGATCACTCCGCCGTCGTGACCATCTGCGGGATCGGCTCTGTGCCATGAATGCGCTGATAGGCCTGCTTCAAATGAAACCAGCGATAAAACACCACAGCCAAAATCAGCCCGCTTACGATGTCCGCAACATAGTGCTGTTTGGTAGTGAGCGTTGAGAGTGCGATCAGGGTCGACCAGATGAAAAACACCCAGAATTTTCCATTCGCTTTTTCAGATCGGAACGCGAAAGACGAAAGATAGACTGAGCTTACATGAAGGCTCGGAAGGCAATTTGTGGCCGCATCCTGTTGCCTGAGCCAAACCCAGATGGAGTTGAGCCATGCGGGGGTGTCGGCTGGCACTGGATAGTTCTCGCGGGGGTAGATGGTCGGGAAAATCACGAAAATCGCGCAACTGAGCACCTGCAAAAAGAAGAACGAGTAGAGGTACTTGTTGATGTTGTCGTTATGCCGAAGAAGTATGTACACAAAAGCAAAATAAAAATACTCGCTGATGTAAACGAGCACCGAGTAAGGGAGAAAGGGAGTGTTGAGATCAATCCAGGTCATCGGAAGCTCTCTCGGAGTCGAGATCGGATTGTGGTTGGTTAGGTAGTAGCACGCGTATCCAACGGCGTACATGATCGCACCGGCGATGTATTTGTTTTTGCGAGTTACAAACAGGGGCAGTTTCATCATGCGCTCCACCATAACTCAAATCCGACTAATTCGCATTGAATAAAATTCAAATGGATCTCATTGATTCAGGATCAGTTTGCTTGATGTTCAGGAAGGCCCCTGATAGGGTCCTATTCCACGAAGAAACTTCAGTAACTTAACCGTCATTTCAGGGAGTTTTTCCATGTTTTTTGACAGTCTGAAACAAGCCTATCCCATCCTGCTCCTGCTTATTGCCGTTTGGATCGTGCTCTCGAGGCTCCCCAAAGTTGAACTTGGACATTCCTCCGAGTTTAAACGGAGACGATTGTGGAACTGGCTCCCACTGGGCCTTACCTACGCGTTCCTTTATATGGGCCGCTACAACCTGACGGTCAGCAAGAATGCGTTCGGGGATCTCATGTCAAACTCCGATTTCGGTAAAATCTTCGGAGTAGGCACGATCGTGTACGGGTTTGCATTCGTGATCAATGGGCCGCTCACAGACAAGATGGGAGGCAGGCGCGCGATCCTGGTCAGTGCCATCGGGGCAGCTCTTGCGAACTTTCTCATGGGGCTTGTGACCTATCTCGGTTTCACCGACAATCTCGTGCTGACCTTCTCGGTCCTCTACGGGATCAACATGTATTTCCAGAGTTTTGGGGCGGTTGCGATCGTGAAGGTGAACTCGTCATGGTTTCACGTCCGGGAGCGCGGCACCTTTGGCGGGATTTTTGGAATCCTGATTTCACTGGGACTGTACTTTGCCTACGACTGGGGTGCGATCATCACGAAAAGTTTCTCGCTTCCTTGGGTGTTTTTTGTACCCACGCTCATCTTGATCGGATTTTTCATGATCGCATTTGCGATGGTCCGGGATCACCCCTCGGAAGCCGGATTCCAGGATTTTGATCCGGGCGATGCAAAAGTGGGCGAGGGAAAAACCCTGACCGTTGTTCAGGTGGCGAAACTCATGTTTGCAAATCCCGTGATCGTCACCATTGCCTTGATCGAGTTTTGCAGCGGATTTTTGCGAAACGCCATCATGCAACTCTATGTGCACTTCTCAAAGCAAACCGGAATTTCGGCGACCTTCGTTCCGAAGAACTGGGGACTTCTCCTTTGTTGTGCTGGGATCCTGGGCGGAGTATTTGCAGGCACGGTATCCGATAAGTTCTTTCAATCCCGTCGCGGACCGGTCTCGGCGGTGCTCTATGCGATCATGCTGGTGGGAGGCGTGTTTGCGAGCTTCATGCTGACGAGCGAGTACCTTGGATTCTTGTTTGTGGTCATGTCGATGGCCATCATCGGGGTTCACGGCATGCTATCGGGCACTGCGAGCATGGATTTCGGCGGCAAAAAGAACGTGGGAACCGCAGTGGGACTCATCGATGGGATGGTGTACCTTGGCACCGCCGCACAGTCGGTCTATTATGGAGCGATTCTTCCGAACGGAGATGCGGCCAAGGATCCTGCGAACTGGCAGGCCTGGCCGATTGCGATGATTCCCATGGCGCTAGTCGGATTCCTGCTCGCACTTCGCCTGTGGAATGCCCATCCGAGCGGAAAAGCGGATAAAGAGACAGAACTCAAGGTTCCGGTAACCTTGACCGCAGAGCAGGCGAATCAGGGCTAAATGATGGAGTGGACTCCCGATCAGGCACGTGCTCTTGAAGTTTTGGCCGGAGAAAACAATGTGTTTCTCACGGGAGGAGCCGGCACGGGCAAATCAACCGTCATCACCGATTTCATCCGGAAGCAGGAATCCGTTGCGGTTCTCGCCTCCACCGGCACTGCCGCAATCTTGCTCGGGGGCCGGACACTTCATTCGTTTTTCGGTCTTGGAATCATGGAGGGAGGGGCGGATGCCGTGGTGGAGCGCGCGCTCAAGCACCGTGGGATTGTCCAGCGACTTCGAAAAACCAAGACGGTATTGATCGATGAAATCTCCATGATCGGCTCTGCCGAACTTCAGTGCGCCGAGAAAATCGCACGCAAGGCGCGCGCAAATTCCGCGCCTTGGGGCGGGCTTCGGATTGTTGCGATCGGCGATTTCGCGCAACTTCCTCCGGTCGTACGGAGCACTCCCATGCAGGGCGAGACGGTCCGCCCCTGGTGTTTTTCTTCCGAGGTTTGGCGAAACACTCTTTTTGATCCTGTGGTTTTAAAGGAAATCGTTCGCTCGCGCGATGCCGGGTGGAATCGGGTTTTGGGCGAGATCCGTTGGGGCGAGCTGGAAGAGCGATCCTTTGAAGTCCTCAAGGAACGGGTCAGGCCGGTGGGACTTCACTTTGATGGAACACGACTTTTTGCCAGACGCAACCAGGTCGATGCTTTGAACCAAGACAGGCTCAAGACCTTGCCGGGAGAAGCACGCGAGTATCCGACGGTCTACATGGGAAATGCCCAAAGGCTTGATGAGATGAAGCGGAATGCGCCGATTCCAGAGGTGCTCTGGCTCAAGGTGGGCGCGCTTGTGATGTTTCGACAGAATGATCCCGACTACCGCTTTGTGAACGGCACTTTGGGAAAAATCGTGAAGCTCAAGGATCAGGAGGTCGATGTCGAACTCCTTTCGGGCAAAACCATCGAAATGAAGCCCGCGACCTTCAGCATGCTCGATGCGGAAGGGCAGGTGCTTGCGAGCGCCGCGAATTTCCCGCTCAATCTTGCTTGGGCTTGCACCATTCACAAGGCACAGGGCGCGACGCTCGACCGCGTTCATGCGGATTTGAACGGAGTTTGGGAGCACGGGCAGAGTTATGTTGCGCTCTCCCGTGTGAGATCATCCGAGGATCTGTCGCTTTCGGGATTGAGTCCCCGAAGTTTCAGGCTTGATCCCGAAGTGCTCAGTTTTTACCGAACTCTGCGGTCGTAAGAATGGTGGCTTGGATTGGGTCTTGGGTGAGTACCCGGTTTTTTTGAAGATATTTATTCCGCGGGATGTATCTCGCCTTTGGCGAGTTCATACAGCCGATCAAAGTGGTACATTCCGGTGCGGTGCCCGTCGCTCCATTCCACATGGATGCCATAGCGTCCGACAGGTTCGATCTTGGTGGGTCTGACCGCTGGATTCAGGGTTTCTTTTTTCAGGGTGCGTTTCCCGGTCATTTCATCCACGCAAGTGGCGCAGGGACATTGAAACCTGAGGTCAAGGTAGGAAAGGGTAAAGGATTCCCCGGTATCAAAGCCGAGCAGGATCCTGGAGTTGTCCTTGGGACTGACCTTGGTGAGGTTTGGCATGAGCCGGTTTTATCATAAATCGATTTCAAAATCGGCAAACTTCTCTTAAGATCGTCCCGCAATGGATCGTCTTCCATCGAAAAGCTTGAGTCGTCTTTTGGATCCCCTGAACCGGCTGTATCGTCACCGGATTGCAAAGAAGATCGCGAACTTCATCAAGGACACTCCGATCACTCCGAATCAGGTCACCTTTGCCCATACCTGTGTCGGGGTGGGGGCTGCGTCCATGGTATTTTTAAAACAATACTTGCTTGCGGTGTTGCTCCTTGAGGTGCGTACGATCCTTGATTGTACCGACGGGATTCTTGCGCGTTTGAGGAACAGTTCCACACCCTTGGGGAGGACGCTTGATACGATTGGGGATGGAGTCACGTTCAATGCACTCATGATTGCGGGTGCTCTTCGAATGATCCTCGATTTCCCGAGCTACCGACCCTCGCTCATCTTGATTGCCGTATTCTTTTTTGCCATGACCGCCGCCCATTGCGGAAGCGTCTACCAACTCATGAAACGGAAGCTTGGCTCGATCATTCTGGAACAAATCGACTCGGTTGAGCGGGAGTGGCGCGAGCAGGCGGCAAAAGTCTACGGAGAGGCCGGTTCCGGGCTTTCCCGCTTTGGATATTGGCTCGACACCTTCACGATCCGCTTTGTGTCCGAGGAGTGGTACGAAAAGATCAAGAAGCGCCGGAGATCCGAGGATTGGGAGGCAAAGGCACTGTCCGATGCCACGACCATGAACGAACTTGCGCGCCGGACCCGCAAAAAGGAATTCGAAAAGGCGGTCCGGTACACGGCCTTTGTCAGTGATGACAATATTTTTGCCGTAATGAGCCTCTGTTTCGTGCTGACCGAAGCGTTTCCGATGGCGATTCTTCCTTATGTTCATCCGGTTTTGATCGCGTTTTCCGCAGGATTCATCTACGCGATCATTTCCCTGATCGTTGGTCTTCATTACTTGCACGTTTTCTACCACGGCGTTTACCGGGATTAACAGGGTGTTGAAAATCGAGTTTTCAACGTCTTGGTGCGCAAAATTCCCTTTTCATTTCGGCCCTTTCACAGGCAAGATGAGGGAGTCGTGAACATTAAAGAAAGACTACGAGCTTCGGTGGAGTGGATCGGGGAGCTGACCCTGTTCATGGGGCGCACGCTCCAGAGTGTTGGTCATTTTGGACGGCGTTCGGGAATCTTCATCAATCAATGCGAATTCATCGGAGTGAGCAGTCTTGGCATCCTGTGTGTTGCCGCCGTTTTCATCGGCGCAGTGCTCGGCTATCAGCTGTACAAATCCTTTGAACTCTTCGGTGCCCAAGCCTTGGTGGGTGGCACTCTTGGAGTCGGCATCTTTCGCGAAATGGCTCCGGTCATCGGTGCGATCATGGTAACGGGTCGGGCAGGTGCAGGGATCGGCGCCGAAGTTGCCAGCATGAGGGTCACCGAGCAAATTGATGCGCTCGAGGTGATGGGCGTGAACCCGTATGAGTATCTGGTTCTTCCCCGGGTGCTTGCGGGGGCCGCCATGATGCCGCTTCTTGCGTTTCTTTTTGGTGGGGTGTCCACGATTTCCTCTGCGATCATTGCGTGTTCGGTTTTGGATCTCAGTTACCCGGTGTTCTGGAAGGGGTTTCGGCAGTGGACGGACTGGATTGATCTTCTTCACTGTTTTGTGAAGAGTGTCTCCTTTGGAGCCGCTCTTGCCTGGATGGGGTGTTTTTTCGGTTTTCGCGCAAGCGGAGGCGCTCGTTCGGTCGGGTTGTCCACGCGATCCACCGTGGTGGCCGCGTGCCTGATGATTCTGCTTTTGGATTATTTTTGGACCATGATTCTTCCGCTCCGGGCTGAGCGGTTGTTTTTGAAATGAGTTTAGGGAATTGAAATTTATGCGGGGTGGAGAGATCAATGGCGAACGCAAATGAGGCAAGTCGGGTGACAAAATTCAAGACGGGAATTTTCACTGCGGCAGGAATCCTGTTTTTGGGTGGACTTACGGTTTACATCAACAACAAGCCTTTCTGGTGGAGACCTTGTGAGCCGGTTCAGGTGACCATCGAGGACGCGACCGGACTCAAAATGAAATCACCCGTAAAGTCGCTTGGACTCGACATCGGGTACATTTCCGATATCGGACTTGTTCCGGCTGGTGTGAATCTCAGGATTTGTGTGACGGCGCCGGTTGCCATGACTTCTGAAACCAAGGCCTACGTTCGGAGCGAAGGATTTTTAGGGGATCGGTTCTTGGAATTGAAGCCGGTGAAATACACGGGCGAGCACACCCTTGAGGAACCGGGAACCGAGCCGAAACCCTCGATTTCTCCCGGGACCGGAACACCCGCAAAAGAGTCCCATTCAAGCCTTGCCCCAAAACTTCCGGCTGTGTGGGGAATGATTCTCCAGGGAATCGGAGGGCGCGCTCAAGCAGACACGAAGAGCATTCCGGTTGGTGAAAAATCAACCGACATGCAAGCGCTGATGGGTGAGATGAAAAGCCTCACCACTACTTTGAAGGAATCGATCAACCCCGAGGAAATCCGCTCCACCATCCGCCAGCTCAACAAGACACTTGAAGAAGCATCAAAGACTCTTTCTCCGCAAGGCGGGCTCACGCAAACTGCGCAGCGCTCGCTCATCAAGCTTGAGGATGCAATCGATCAAATGCGGGATCAGATGACCCGGATCAATCAAGGCCAAGGCTCGGTGGGGATGGTGCTGAATGATCCGGCGTACGCCGAAGAATTGAAGAAGGCGCTGAAAGCGCTGAACAGACTGCTTGGACGAGCGGGTGAAATGCGGCTTGAGATGAATCTTGGAATCCAGCAGCTTTCCGCCTTTGATGCCGCCCGGGCCTCGGTGCTTCTTTCGATCTACCCGAAACCGGATCGTTATTATTTGATCGGGGTGGACATGGACCCAAGGGGGGTGTTTTCCCAGAAAGTTACCACCACCGAGATCTCAGGGGCGTCGGGTCCAAACGTGGTGAGTTCCACGGTGCAGGACAAGGGCGGCTTCAGTATGTCCGTAATGTTCGGAAAGATCATCAAGGAACGTTACGACATCAGCATAGGTCTTCTTCGGGGGGATGGGGCGACATCCTTTGGAGTCAATCTTGGCCCGGCAGATAATACTCAACAACTTCAGCTGAAAACTGACCTGTATTTTCGGGCCAAAACCATCAATGGAATTTGGACTGCCCAGGCGGATTCTCGTATCTATTCGATTTATCAGCCAATTTCGATATTTTACCTTAGTGGTGGAGTGGAAGGATTTAGAAAGGTGGACGGAAGATTCTCCTACTTTTTTGGTGGGGGAATGCGCTTCGAAGATGAGGATGTCAAACTCCTCTTCTCGTTCTTGTAATTTTCGCGGATTTGTCCTATCCTCCTAAGTCTTGATTGAAAATAACCTATCCGGCGAAGGCTGTGTGTCAGCAGCCTGTTTGGAGAGGCATTGAGCCTTTCCCCGGAAACTGTTCGGAGTACATTCTCAAATGCGCGAAAAAGTAAGGCTGATCTCTTCAGCAAAAACCGGGTATAGCTATTATACCACCAAGAACAAGCAAAAGCAGACCGACAAGATCCAGCTCAAGAAGTATGATCCCGTCGCCCGTAAGCACGTGTTGTTTACGGAAACCAAAATGCCAAGCCATTCCAAGAAGTAATCGGGAGCTAGAGCCATGAGAGAAAATCTTCATCCAATTTATCGTGACGTTGTTTTCAAGGATCTTCAGAGCGGTTTCGCGTTTCTGACTCGTTCCACCATTCAAACCAAGGAAACCATTACTTGGGAAGATGGAAAAGAGTATCCACTTGCGAAGGTGGAAATTTCTTCCAAGTCCCATCCGTTCTACACCGGTCAAGACCGTCGTGTGGATACGACCGGACGTGTGGAGAAGTTCATGAACAAGTACAAGAACCTCAAAAAATAACTTTCCTCCAACGGTAAATCCCGTTTAGCCACGGGAGTTGCCTAGGCCCTCTTCCTTTAGCCAGGAAGCGGGCCTTTTTTTTGCTGGCCCTCCGAGAGTGGGAGTTATTTCAAGATATTTGGAGGTACCTTGCTTTGGATTGATGATTCTTTAGCCTCCATGCCGCATCCTGCGGCCTCGCTTGCGTCAGTCCTGACTCGCGAGAGTCGGCCAAAGAACCATCAATCCAAAGCAAGGTAGATCAACGCACTTGAACCATGCCCCATTTCGGAGGGCGGTAAACAAAACGACCACATCTTGGCATTTTTGAGCAGCCTTTAATTTTGCCATCCAAACCTGACGTGTACAAAATCAATCGATCCAGCCACCAATTCAGGAGTTCGGTTTGAAAAAACTCCAATCAATGGAGCTCTAGGGGCGCGCCATTTTAGAGGGCGGGTGGTCCTTGATTTGAAGAAGTCGCCTCGATTACGGCTTGCTGATCCAGAATTGAGTTCAGTTTGCTTTGCGCAATGGCGTCAAACACGATTGAAAGCCCGAAAATCGAGAGCACAACGGCAAGGATCGGATCCGAGTCGGAGTCTTTTCCTGTCAGTGCCGAGATCTCCTCTGCTTTCTTGTACTCAAAGAAAACAAAATAAACTCCGCAAGTCAGAAGACTCAGGAGGTAAACCTTCCAAAACGAATAGCGCTCGGTTTTTAAGAGATAATTCAGGGTCTTTACTTGTGAACTTTGAACCACCAGATTCCAAAGTCCGCATAGCAAGATGGTGAGAATCAAATCAAGCGCGATGTTTCGGGGTTCCGGTTTCATGAGAGAAGGCTATCAAATCAGGGCTTTCAGCCAAAGAAGATTTCGATCCAATATGAGCGAATTGCAGTGGGCAGAAAGTTTCAATTTTCCGCAGAACGAAACCTGTGTTCCGGCCTCATCCATCATGGGTAGGTCGTTTGCTCCATCGCCGACCGTGATGGTTCCAGCGAGGGTTGCTCGATACGATTCCTTCATTTGGGCGACGAGTTTTTTCTTGTAAGCGGCATCCACAATCGGAGGGTCAAGCTCTCCGATAAAACACTCGTGATCATCCGTGACCAGATGATTTCCATACACCTGATCGAGAAAGAGCTGCTTTTGGAAGTGTTTTAGAATGAATTCAAAACCGCCGCTTACGACCGCGGTTTTCGCGCCACTGGAGCGAAGAAACGGGATCAGCGCATCGGCGCCCGGACTCAGGGTGAGTCTGGGGATGATGGCAAGCGCCTGGGCCTTTGGCATGCCATAAAAAAATTTCACCCGACGCCTAAGGGCCGCCTCAAAATCAAGCTTTCCTTGCATGGCCTCTTCCGTGATGGCTGCGACTTCCTGAAAGAAGCCAGCCTCGCGGGCAATCTCATCGATCACCTCTTCGTTGATGAGCGTGCTGTCCATGTCAAAGCACGCAAGAAGCTTAGGGGCGCGTACCGAAATCATGGGTCTCAAAGAAACCAGGTAGGGGCGTGGAGCGGGGTGAGAGGCTGCAAAGACCTCGCTCCAGATGGACTCCCGAAGTCTGGCAAAGGAGCCTTCAGTCGTGGAATCGATTTCAAAATCAAGCCGGAGAGCCTCGTTTGGTTCAAAGCAAAAGGAGGTTTTCATCTGGGGAAATGCAGACAAAGGAGACAGGCCTGCCTCCGTGATTCTCCCGTTGACCCAAGCATAGAGGCCCTCGAGTTCCTTTTGGGGAATGACAGGGGTGATCCAGGTCAGAAGATGGGTCTCAGAGGGGCTTTGATTCATGAATTTTGACTTCCAGTCTTTCAGAGCAAAACAGTCCTTGGCAAGCGGGTTCTGCGTTGGTAGCTCTTGAAATCATGGCGATTTCCACCGAACCCTACAAGGGCACCCGCGATTTTTACCCAAAAGACATGCAGCTTCGAAACTGGATGTTCGGAAAGCTCTCCTCGGCTGCCCGGTCCTTTGGCTACCTCGAATATGGCGGTCCCATGATCGAGAGCTTTGAGCTCTATGCCGCAAAGTCAGGCGAGGAGCTCGTCAACCAGCAGCTCTATCACTTTGTCGATCGAGGGGATCGCAAGGTCGCCGTTCGTCCCGAAATGACACCCACCATGGCTCGTCTTGTGGCTGCAAGAATCCACGAGCTTCCGCGTCCGATCCGGCTTTTCAGCATCCCGAATCTTTGGCGCTACGAGCGTCCGCAGAAAGGGCGGCTTCGCGAACATTGGCAGCTGAATGTCGATGTTCTTGGCGGGGATGCGCTTCTTGCTGAGACCGAGCTTCTTACATTGGCGGTCGAACTCATGCGAAGCTTCGGAGGAGGCGAGCGAATCCAAGTTCGTGTGAATCACCGAAAACTCATGGATTCCTTTTTCAAGGACACGCTTGGGCTCACGGCGGAACAGGCACTGAAAGTGGTGAAAGCAATTGATGCCAAGGACAAGGTGGATGAGGCCAAATTCGTGGGCTGGCTATCTGAGGCCGGAGTTCGCGAGGATCAGGTTGCGACGCTTAAGCGTTTCTTTGGCTCAAGCCTTGATTCGATTGCAAAAGAGATGCCCTGCGAGGGAGCAAACCATTTGCTTGAGCTGTTCAAGGGGCTTTCGGAATCGGGAGTGGCAGACCAAGTGGCATTTGACCCGACCATCATGCGGGGGCTTGATTATTATACGGGCACCGTGTTTGAGATCTATGATACAAGCCCGGAGAACCGGCGCGCGATGTTCGGGGGCGGTCGCTATGACAATCTTGTCGGGATGTTCGGAGGCAAGGAGTCGCTCTCGGGTGTGGGATTCGGGATGGGCGATGTTTCGCTTCAGAATTTTTTGGAAACCCACAATCTGGTGCCGAAGTTTGAAGGCGAAATTGATGTGTTTGTGAGTCTACCAAAAGCGGAGCTTCGCGGGCTTTCCGAAAAAGTGGCCCGGGATTTAAGAGCCGGAGGCCTCAATGTCATGACGCCACTTCAGGTTTCAGGGTTTGGAGCGCAGCTGAAAATCGCAAACAAGCACGAGGCGAAGGTGGCTGTGCTGTTCGGGGATTCAGAGCTTGAAAAGGGTGAGCTTATTTTGAAGGTGCTGACCACAGGCGAGCAGCTTCAGGTCAAGACCGCCGATACCGTGAAGACAGTGATGGGGATTCTTGGCTCAAAGAACAGTTGATCATTAAGGGGGTTGGTCCCTCAATTCAAAACCTGAATCAAAATGAAGGGCTGCACGACCACTGACAAAAACGGAATATCAAAGTTCTTTTCCCAGTGTCCGAGCTGGTGCGTGTTGGGCTTGGTCAGGACTCCGTCTTTGATCCAAAGAGTCACCTTCTCCTGATTGTTTTCCGCAATCGCCATGGCAGCCTCCAGAAGCGGGGTTTCGGGCGCTACAATGATGATCACATCGCGAGCCAGGTGCTTTCGCAAATCCCCCCAAATTACGGGGCCAATCGCGGCACCCAGTTCTTCGCGCAGTTTGTCGGTTTTTTCGGTGGTCATGGGTTTTTGAATGGTCGCTCAGTGATCGCAATAGATATCAAACGAGAAGCGCCGGGATTTCGGCTTGTTTGCAGGGATGGAAACAGAAGCCTCGCAACTCATCGGAGAGTTGGAACTCAGGATGTTTGATTTTCTGAATGTGAGTACTTCACCAAAGGTTGGCACCCAGTTTGAATCTTCCAAAATCCAATCCCGGCCCCAGTCGGGTTGAAGGAGCTTTTGTTGTTCCTCAAGGTAAGCATCCTTGCAGGCCTGAAACATTCCGGGATGCGCATCACTTTTGGAGCAATAAATCGGATCCACTTTGAAGGTTTGGAGTTCGCGCAAGTAGGCAAGCTTTACAGAAGCTCGAAGTGGTATTTGCTTTCTCAGGAAGTCACGCAGGTTCAAAGCGTGCGCAGACAAGGAAAGAGACAGGACCAAGGTTTCAAGGAGAATCAGAGCGGGTAAAAATGCCTTCATTCAAGAGCTCCAGTTGCTGCGAAGGTTTTCGGTCTTTTTTTGCAATTTGGCAAGTATCGATTTGAATTCCGGACATTGAAATCCCGAAAAGGTCTGGTAGAGTCGCGGGTCATGAAAACCCTTCAAATGCAGAAACTCGACCCCGCAGCCAAGGTTCCGGTTCGCGCCTATGAACACGATGCAGGCCTTGATCTTTTCTCGCTCGAACGCCACACGATTGCTCCAGGCGAGGGCAGAGTCTTCAAAACCGGAATTGCAATCGAACTTGATCCGGGCTTTGTGGGCCTGATTTGGGATCGATCCTCGATGGGAAAGCGGGGAATCAAGACCTTGGGCGGTGTGATCGACTCCGGATATCGGGGCGAGGTGGGGGTGATTCTGTGGAATCTCTCAAAAGAGCCCCAGGAAATCCAGTCGGGCGATAAAATTGCTCAACTTTTAATCCAGCCCGTAGCCACTCCAGCCACCAAAGAAGTCGAGCTGCTTTCAAGCTCCGAGCGCGGCAAGGGCGGGTTTGGGAGTTCTGGAAAATGAAGAAAGGAATCAAGATGGCAAGAATTGCAAAAATGGTTTGGGCTCTTGGATGCGTGGGAATCGTTTTTGGGATCGGGCAGGCCTATGCGATCGATCAGGTGATCCTGAGGGACGGGCGAGTGGTGGAGGGAACGGTGTTGAATGACGTTCCCAACCGGTATGTCGACATCAGGCTTAGCACCGGTCGCACGGAGCGGTTTCAGAAATCCGATGTGGCATCCGTTGAGCGCGATGTGCCCTCCAGCAACGATCGCTCCATGAGGGGCGCCGAATCAAAAGGATGGATTTCGCTTTTGCTTGGAGGTCACTTCAATCCTACCCAGAACCTCGGCGGCGGCACGATCATGGATTTCATGTTTGGTGCGAAGGCGGGGTTTCACGCAATGAATCTTGATTTCGGGAGACTTTCGTTTGCACTCAGCTACGATTACGTAAGTCAGTCCACTCCGGCAGGGTTTGTTTCCGTCAATCAGGATTTTCACGATCTCAATGTTCAAGTGCTGATGACGAGGCTTGGCGGGAGCGGGTTTTATTTGGGGCCCAACATCGGGCTTGCCATGTTTACAAACAACACGGGGTTTGGCGGAGGCGGCGTAAACAACATGAGCAGCTACTTTGAGTTCGGAGTGGGTGCGGGGTATGAGATCTTTGTGAGCCCGAGTTTTGCGATCGGCCCCGATCTTAGGTACGAGCACATTTCGACCGTTCAAAGGGATGCGATCAAGTTTGCGTTGCAGGGGAGCTTCCAGTTCTAAGTTCGATCAAATCCCAAGATCCTGCATGACTGATCTTGCAAGCGCGATGTGCATCTTTTCTTCCTCTGCGATCTTTCGAAACAGCTCTCCCGTGACGGAATCGGTTTTGAGAAGGGTTTCGTAAAACTGCTCTCCTGCAATCCGGCCCCGCTCCTCGGCATTTGCCATGAAAAGTGCGAATTCAGAGGCAGTGGAGCAGCGATCAAAGGAATTCCAGAGAGCAAGACTCTGGGGGCGCGCGGCCGGATCCACCCCGAGTTCTTTCATTCGGGCAAGCAGCCAGGAAAGATGCTTTGCTTCTTCGCGCGAAAGCTCAAGCCAGGTGTTTTTTACGGATTCAGGAAGTGCTGGATACGAGTGGGCCGCAAGGAAAAACGCATTCTCGGCCTGCTTTTCTGCAAACGCCACAAAACGAAGCCGGTCTCCAAGGCCCTCGGGGGTGGTGAGGGAGCGTGGGTAGGGGGCTTTCTCTGTGGGGGCACAGACTGCAAACGGCGCCCATTCTATTTTCGCTTTTGAAAACGCTCCCACGAGCCCCCCATCTTGAGAATGATTTCAAATTCTTTTGCGCCCACTTCCATGCAGGACAGCCTTGATTGCTTCAGAAGCGGAAGACCGGCCAGAGTCTTTGTGGTCTTGATCGTGGAAAGCGGTACCGGAGAATCGAGTTTCAAAACAAACTCCACATCGATCTGCGACCAATCGCCCGGCTTTTCGGGATCAGGATCGGGATAGGCTTCCCGGCATACGCGAGCCACTCCCACGACCGCCCGATCATCGTTGCTGTGGTAGATCAAAGCGAATTCGCCTTTTTTGCAGGTTCGGAGTACATTGCGGGCCTGGAAGTTCCGCACATGGTCCCAATTCGTTTTCTTGTCGTCTGCGAATCGGTCAATGGAGTAAACATCGGGCTCGGATTTCAGGAGCCAGAATTTGGAAGTGGCTTTTGGCATGCCCTAGGCTCTACCAAAGAGAGCGGATCTTAGGCAAGTTCAGGTGCGGATCGGAAGATGAAGATATGAAAAAAAGAGCGTTTTCAGCAAGAGCGGGATTGTGGGCGACGGGTATCGCGATCCTTGGGGGGCTTGTCGCTCCTCCTTCAAAGGCGTTTCAGCTGGCCATCACCAATCGAGTGGTCACGCCCCCGGGGGATGCCACTCTCTTGAATGCGCTCGCTGATTCGCTCGAGAGTCAGTTCAATTCGAGTCTGGCTTCGGTCGGCACTCAGGAAAATTTTCTGAGACAGGTTGGAAATGCCAATGCGATGTCCGGGCGGGCTTTTTTGAGTCCGGGAGCTTTGATTGCCAATCGCGATTTTTTCTTTGCGTACGGGTTTGGGAGCGGGCTTTCGTTGGGAGAGGGAGCAAGCTTGTCTCAGGGAATCACCACTCCGCCAAACCAGCTTCCGCCGGTAGGGCTTGGAGCAAAGGGTGGTTTCACCTTTGGAGTGTCGGGGAAAAAGTTTCCGAAGCTTTTTTCCCTCGATGCTTCGCGAGTGATGGTTTTTGCCTCCTTTTCGACGATGGACCTGAGCAGTTGGATCGGGCGAAGGATCGCGCTTCAGTCGCATCATGGAAGCCTTGGTCTCAGTTACCAGTATTATTTGCCTCAAAATTGGACTCCCCTGATCCGCTTCAACGGGTTCCGGATCTCAAGTGGTCTTTCGTACGCGAATCTCGATATCCGCTACTCGACACCCTTTCAGTTGACGGAGCAATCCGGACCAACCTCGATGAGCTGGAGCGGGACAGTCGATCTTGGAGTGAACTCGGATGTGTGGAGTCTAACGAATGAAGTGACCACCGGATTCAGACTATTTTGGATTTGGAACCTGTACGCTGGAATCGGAATCGATCTGAACGTCGGCTCAAGCAATCTTACGGGCACTTCCTCCGGACCGGTCACAGCGTCCCAGTTCTCCGGAACCGCTGTGGTGACGGGGGCTCCTGAGAGTGCGGCTCCAAGCTGGGTTCAGACGCGTGCGATTTTCGGAACGCAGTTTGACCTGGGACCCATCGGGATTTTCGGACAATTCACCCTCTCAACGCCTTCGGTCTACGGATTGAACTTTGGCGCATCCCTCATGCTTTGATAATCCCCCCGGATTGATGGTAGGATTTGAACATGAATCGTTTCTCAAAATTTCAATTCATTTCCTGCCTGACTCTTCTGCTCTCACTTTTGACGGGTTGCATGCGGGGTGGGGGGTACCGAAAAGATCGTGAATTTTATGAGGATGCGCAAGGCGGATATTATCAGGACCGCGATGATTCCTCTCCGAAGTCCGAAGCCCTCGAGCGATTGAAAGGGCCAAAGAAGAAAGTGCTTCTCCTCGCGTTTTGGAACGATACGCCCATCGGAGACGAGGGGCTTGGATCTTTTGTGGCCTCAGAACTGAAACGCGAGTTTTCGATTGGGGGAAAGATTCTGTTTCCGGAAGATGCGCTTGTGAACACAGTCACCAAGGATTTTGTCGATGGAGACCGGGTGCAGGTATCCCAGCTGGTGCGGGAAGGCCGAAAATATGGAGTTTCTGCAGTGATATTGGGTCGGATTTCAAAAATCCAGTTTCGCCAGACACGGGAAGAGGTGGGGATCCTCCGCTCGGCCGAGAGTTCTGTGGTTGCAGATCTTGAGATGAAGGTCTTTGATGTGGCCACGGGTCGCGAGGTGGGCACATACCCCCGGTCTGCTGCTGCTTCGAACTCGACTCGAATCATGATTGACGAGGATGCGATGACCAGCAAGGCTGCGCGCGAAGAACTTGCAAAAGAGGCACTCTATCTTGCGGCTCAGAAGCTGATTCCGGATGCGGTGCTTGCGCTTGAGAAAATGGAATGGCAGGGCCGGATTGCAAAGATCGCAGGAAGCAAGGTGTATATCAACGCAGGTAAGGCGTCCGGAATTCTGGCGGGCGACATTCTGAAGGTTCTTTCCACCGGAGAGGACATCATTGATCCGGTAACCAAGGTGTTTTTAGGTCATTCCGAGGGATTTTTAAAAGGCACGCTCGAGGTCAGCGATTTCATCGGGACCGACAGCGCTATGGCAACCATTCACACAGGCGGGAACTTTCAAGAAGGCGATGTGGTCCGTTTATATTGACCGGCACTCGCCGGAGCATCCGTTCCGTTTTTCCGATTTGCTCAAGCTTCAAGATGAAGTGCTGGAATCCCTGCGTCCGAACCGTGGGAGCGCGATCTTGTTTGCCGAGCTCGCTCCCACGCTGACCCTTGGCGCGCGCCAGATTCATCTGGGTGATGAGCGTACGGCCTACCTGAGAACGCTTCCGATCGAGGTGGTGGCAGGCGAGCGCGGTGGAAACGAGACTTGGCATGGCCCGGGCCAGTGGGTGGGCTTTGTGCTGACTCCGCTGCTTGAGTTTGCCGGCCATGAGCGCGGAGTTCGAGTCGCCGTCATGAAAATGTTGGCGCTGCTGGAACCGGTGGCAAGGATTTATCTTCCGGAGGCTGCGATCGAGGACGGGGCCCGCCTTGGGATTTGGTCTCCCCGCGGAAAGGTCGCGTCGATTGGAATCAAGATCCGGGATGGCTATACGAGCAGCGGTTTTGCCATCAATTGCGTTCCAAATCCCGCTGCTTTTTTGGGAATTGACCCCTGTGGAATCGCGAGCGCCAGGCCGGACTTCCTGTTTTCGGATTCGGTTTCGCCGGAAAAATGGGAGCAGGAGTTTTTAAGAATTCCAAATCTGATTCAGGAGTCGTTTGAAAAAAACGCAAACGCACGCATTTAACGGTTCATTTTTTTAAATGAATATTGTTAAAATCTTTTTTTAAGGAGTGTGACCCTGATGTCAAAACAAGTTGAACCGAAAATTCGAAAGCAGTCCCTCAGAATTCCCGGGTATGGTCAGGGGATCTGGTGGCTCATGGCTGCGTCGGCTTTGGTTCTCTTCGCTCTCTTTGCCCTGGAGTCCAACCGGGCCATCTCCGGGGGCTTCGGACTTATCCCTCAAGTAGAGGTCGAGCGCATTCCTGCGGAAGAGGCTCGGAGTCTCGGGATCTCACCGAAACGCCGCTAACTGGCCCCTTTGAATGGGCATGCGTCGACTCTTTGCTGTTTTTTAACTCATGATATCAATTACTTGCGGTTAAATGTTCTGCTAATTTTTGGAATTTCCAACTTTCTTGAAGGCGCAATCTTAAATAAATGATTTTATTGGCTAAAATTTTACACGGCCGATTCCGTGCCCATTCAGGAATGCCAGTAAAAAGGGGCTAAACTTTCTCAAATTAATACCCGATAATAATGGTAAGATATAAGAAGAGACTTTCTCTTCCAATGGAAATCGTGGAGAGGGCGAATGTACCATTTCAGGGGCTCATATCTTTCAGAGCAGATCCAAAAGGGACTATTGATCCTTCTTGTCGCTTTGAATTCGTCCTGCGGGAAGGAGGGCCAATCCGTCACCAAGGAGTGCTTGATCCCATCCGATCAAACGGGGACGATTACGGGCCATTGGAAGGCAAAGCCTGTCCCGGTTGCCGTAATCGCAAATGACTTCTCGAGCGCTGAAGTATCGGCGATCTCAGCGGCCATTGGCTCTTGGAATGCTTTTTTTCAGGCATCCAAAGGCTTTAAGCTTTATCTGACGAACTCCATGCCTGCCGGGACCCAAACCTTCACGAGCGCCACCATCTGTGGGCAAAATCTGGTTTCTGCCAATGGGTTTACGGCGCCCATCCTGATTCAAAAAACGCGCTCGGGCTGGCCAGCAAATTGGAGTTCCGCGATGGCGTTGACCAGCACTTGTCCGGTTGCGGTTTCAGGCTCCACCTATCGCGCCTTCATTTCAGGGGTGATGCAGATCAATTTCCAGAACTTTTTCAACTCCGGTCAACCGATTCCGGATCTTCAAAGTGTAGTCACCCACGAACTTGGGCATTTGCTTGGGCTTGATCACTCCTGCTCGGGAAGCTCCTCAAGCGGAATCCCGAGTTGTTCTCGCGCAGATCCGGATTATGTGGACGCCCTCATGTATCCGGCTCTCGGGTTTGACGGCAAGCAAGGGCGGATCAGTCGATCGATCCGCACCAATGACCAGCAACGCGCAAATTGCCTTTATTAGGGCCTGATGCTAGCGTTCTGGCATGGCGAACACCTGTAAAACATTCAAAAAAGTTGATGGCATTGACTTTGCCGCTCTTCCCAAAAATCTTGAGTTTCCAAAAGTCGAGGCAGTGCTTCAGGAGCGTTGGGGAGTGGAGGGGACCTATCGGTTCCAAGAGAATGACCCGCGGCCCGTGTTCGCGGTCGACACTCCTCCTCCGACCGTTTCCGGCTCTCTCCATGTGGGGCACATTTTCAGTTACACCCAAACCGACATTCTGGCCCGCTATCAACGGATGAAGGGAAAGAATGTTTTTTACCCGATGGGCTGGGATGACAACGGACTCCCGACCGAGCGCAGGGTGCAGAACTTTTTTCACATCCGCTGTGAGGCGAACGAACCGTATGTGGCGGGTCTGGATTTGCCGCCCATTCTGTCGACCATGACTGAAAAAGAGCTTGAGTCAAAGAAGCTTCCGCAGCGGAATCTTTCGCGCAAAAACTTCATCGAGCATTGCCACAAGCTCACTCATGAGGATGAAAAGCTTTTCAAAAAACTCTGGAGCCACATCGGACTTTCGGTGGATTGGAGCCTCGAGTACGCGACCATTGATGATCATTCACGCAAGATCGCGCAGTTGAGCTTTCTTGATCTCCATTCCAAAAAGGAGCTTTATCAGGTCGAGGCGCCAACCCTGTGGGACACTGATTTTCAGACTGCGGTCGCGCAGGCAGAGCTTGAGGATCGCGAGATCCCGGGTGCCTTTCACGACATCGAGTTTCAGGTGGAGGGCGGTGGAAGCTTTACGATTGCCACGACCCGGCCCGAGCTTCTTCCCGCGTGCGTGGGTATCACGACCCACCCGACCGATGAGCGATACAAGAAGTTCATTGGAAAGCGTGCGGTGAGTCCGCTGTTTGGGATTTCGGTTCCGATCTTCGGGAGCGAGCTTGTGAATCCTGAAAAGGGGACCGGGATTCTGATGGTTTGCACCTTCGGGGATCAAACCGATGTGCAGTGGTGGCGCGAACAAAAACTCCCGCTTCGTCAAATCATAGGGCGGGATGGCAGACTTCAGGCCTTGAATTTCGGGTCCTCGCAGTTTCCCTCAGGCAATCCCGAAGTCGCCGCATCCCACTATCAGGCAATTGCCGGAAAAACCGTAAAGCAGGCGCAAAAAGCAATTGTGGAAATCCTGCAGGCAAACGGGTTTTTGAAAAACCCGCCAAAGCCTATCCAGCACGCCGTGAAGTTTTATGAAAAGGGCGATCGTCCGGTCGAGATTCTGACCACCCGTCAGTGGTTCGTGAGGCTTGTGGATAAAAAAGAAAAGATCATCGAGTACGGCTCGAAGATCCAGTGGCATCCGGAGTTCATGTACTCGCGCTTTAAGAACTGGACCGAGAATCTCAGCATCGATTGGTGCATCAGTCGCCAGCGGTTTTTCGGGGTCAGCATTCCGGTGTGGTACGCGGTCGATCAAAATGGTGTGATCGATCACACCCGTCCGATTCTTCCTGCAAAAGAAAGTCTCCCGGTGGATCCGATGTCGGATGTGCCCGCAGGTTACACCGAGTCCCAGCGCGGAAAGCCCGGAGGATTTATCGGAGAGTCAGACGTGTTCGATACCTGGTTCACCTCTTCGCTTACGCCGCAGCTTGGCTCGCACTGGGAAGTGAATCCCGCGCGTCACCGAAAACTTTTTCCGATGGACGTCCGGCCGCAGTCCCACGAGATCATCCGCACATGGGCCTTTTATACTATCGCAAAAGCGATGCTTCATGAGGAGAAAATCCCTTGGAAGCACATCGTGATTTCGGGATGGGTGCTGGATCCGGATCGAAAGAAAATGTCGAAGTCGAAAGGTAATGTCGTGACTCCATCCCAGTTCCTGGAGGAGCATGGAGCGGATGCGGTCCGGTATTGGGCGGGCCTTGCCCGTTATGGCGTCGACACCGCCTTTGATCCCGGCATCATGAAGATCGGTCGAAGGCTTGCGATGAAGCTTTTCAATGCGGGAAAATTCGTGCTCTCTCAGGGTGCCGTCGAGGGGGGCGTTTCAGAGCCTCTTGATCTCGCATTTTTGGCAAAACTCAGAAAACAGGTGCTGGATGCAAACCGTGCATTTGAGGACTTCGAGCCTGCGCAGGCGCTCATGGAAACCGAGAGATTCTTTTGGTCGCATTTCACGGATTCGTACCTTGAGCTGGTGAAGGGCAGGACCTGGGGCGAGAAGACTGCGCCAGAGGAGCTGCGAGCGAAGGCGTCCGCCGTGCATGCTCTGAGGCTTGGCCTGAAAACTTTTCTTAAGATTTTTGCGCCGTTCCTTCCGTACACCACCGAAGAAGTCTGGAGTTATGGATTCCAGAATGAGTCAAAGAGCATTCATCATGCGTCCTATCCTGAGGCTGCTGACTTTGACGGAATTCCAGTAGGCGACCCTGGAGTGTTTGATGCTGCCATGGCAGCCCAAAGCGTGATCAATCAGCAGAAGACCGTCTCCAAGGTGTCGATCGCAAGACCCGTGGTCAAGGTTGCGCTCAAGGCGCATCCAAAAACGATCGAGGCCTTTTTGCCTGCTTCGCGCGATGTGATGTCGGCATCCAAGGTCGAGCACATCGATTGGATCCGGGACGAGGCGCTTGCTGCAAACGAGTTCCGGGTGGAGTCGATTGAATATGGGCCGGAACCCCTAAAGAGCTAGACGCCCAGGCTGTCTTTTGGGATTGATTTTTTTCCTCCGAGCCGCATCACGCGGCCTCGCTTTCGCGCATCCTGCGCTCGCGAGAGTCGGCAAAATACCAATCCCAAAAGACAGACCATGCGTCGGATCTTTACGCTTCTACGCGATTCATCTTCCATTCATTCACTGAAGAATTGCCGGAATGTCGCTTGTCTTTAATTCCATGACGATTGCGGATTCGCCGTCGGAGTAAAACCCTTTGCGCTCATGAGTGCGTTTAAATCCCAGGTGTTCATAGACTCCGATGGCCTGCTGGTTTGAAGCCCTCACTTCGAGAATGATCCGGGGGATCTCTTCGCGGACGGTTTCATTGATCATGGTCGAAAGAAGAATCCGGCTGAGTCCCAGGCCTCGCCATTTCGGTGCAACCGCAACATTCAAAAGAGAGACCCCTTCGGCCTGAAGCCAGTAAACAAGATAGCCCAGCACAATGGAATCCGTTTCGTCATCGGTCAGAACCATCACCCTGGAGTAAGCGGTGTCCATTTCCTTCTGGAAATGGATCTCGGACCAGGGCTCGGGGTAGCTTTCGCGCTCGATTTCAAGAATGGCGGGGATGTCATCCACGGTTGCGGGTCTTGGGCTCATTGCATTTGGGCGTTCCATGGGGTCTTAGGTACCCCGAGAGCCTGTCCAAATGCAAGGTGCAGGTGCCCTCGATTTGGGCTAAGCTCTGGAGAGCAGGAGGCGTGGACCAGTGAAACGCGGAGTAATTTACGATGTTCTCTATGGGTTTGTTCCAATCACCGAATGGGAAGAGCGGATCATCAATTCTCCTTTTTTTCAGCGCCTTCGTTGGATCAAGCAGCTGAGCTTTGCGAATTACATCTTTCCTGGCGCCGAACACAATCGCTTCGGGCACACGATCGGGGTGATGCACTCCATGGATCAAATGCTTCGGGCTCTGGGACTTGCGGTTCCGGATCACGAGCTGTTTGATGCGAAGGCGACTTCACCCCAGGCCATGCTCCACAAGAGTCTCAGGATCTCGGCACTCATGCACGACATCGGGACTTTTCCGTTCTCGCACACTGTCGAGTACGCCTACATGAGGCACGGCAACGATGAGCGAAGGCTGCCAAAACGCGCGAAAAAGCTCTCGAACAACCACGAACACTTGGGCGCCTTCATCATCAAGAACACCCGCTATGAGGGTGGGGTGACCCGGATTCTTGAGGATTATGGCTTTGATGTGGCGATGATTTCAAAGATCATCAAAGGCGAGTCTCCCTATGTGATCGCAAATCAGCTCATGCATTCGGACTTGGATGCCGATCGCATGGACTACCTGCTTCGAGATTCCTATTATACCGGGATCAAATACGGGCAATTCGACCGCGATTATATTCTGGCCAACCTCACCACCTTTGACATTGGTCGGGGTCAGGTGGGCTTCGGGGTGCGCGAAAATGCCATGCGCGCGGTGGAGGATTTCCTGATTGCGCGCTTCAACTGGTATTCGCAGGTGGTAAAAAACCAGCAGTCCTCGAAGTTTGATGTGATCTCAACCCAGATTGCGGAAAAATTTCTCGATGAGGATCTCATTCACCAGTTTCATGACCTTCTTTCCATGATTGAGGAGCGGGATGAGCGATTCTTTTGGTGGAATGACATTTATTTTCTGAATCGCTGTCAGGAAGTGCGGCACCTGGGCTTGCTGGACGACCGCCATACCAATGAGCTGATCGAGATGCTGCTCTACCGGAAGGCGCCAAAGACGGTGCATCATCCGGAGTTCGAGCACAGGATCCTTGAGTCGAGCGGCTCTGAAAAAGAGCGCGAAAAACGGATCAAGCGCATCCGGGCGATTGTCGATGATTTCGAGCACGTGATCGAGGAACATGGAACCGGGGAGGAGTGGATCCTGGCCGACATTCCGGCAAAGGACATCTCGTTTACGATGTCCAAAGACAAGCTCAACAAAAAGGAACGCAAAGGCCCCCTCTATCTTGAGCTTGAGCCTGTGAAAATCGTGACGAAGCGCGGAGGACCGAAACTCCTGATCGAGGTAGATAACTCCATCGTGAAGCGCCTTTCGGGCTACATCAATTTTGTCCCCAACGTGTATGCGAATGAGGCCGCAATCAAGCTCTTTAAAGCGAAAAAGTTGCTTTAGATCCGCCTTCATCAAAAGCATTGCGATTGGGGCGATCCCGCCTTAAGTTAAAGGCGGTGGAACCATCCCGATTGAAGTCCCTGGTGCTCTTGTCCGGGGGACTCGACAGCAGCGCTAATCTCGCCTTTGCACGCCATTTCGATGAGCCCGTGCTTGCCCTTACGATCGATTACGGGCAGAAAGCCGCCGCGCGCGAGATCAGAAGCTCCATCGCGTTTGCAAACCATTTCAAGATTCCTCATCGGATTCTGGATCTCAAGTGGCTTGGCGAGCTCGGGGGAAGTGCGCTCACCGCCGGAGGTGTTGGGATTCCCCATCTTTCAGCCTCGGACCTGGATCATCTTCCCACCACGCAAAAAACGGGTTCAGCAGTCTGGGTGCCGAATCGGAACGGTCTCTTCATCAATGTTGCGGCAGCGATCGCGGAGAGCAAAGGAATTCAACAAGTCGTAGTGGGGTTCAACAAGGAAGAGGCCGCGACCTTTCCGGACAATTCTTCGCAGTTCCTGGGGGTCTCAACCCTTGCGCTCAAATACTCGACCCGTAATGGAGTAAAGGTGGTTTCCTACACCGAGATGATGAACAAGGTGGAGATCGTGGAGGCCCTGAAAAACCTTCCTGAGCCTTTTCCTTTCGAGCATGTGTGGTCCTGTTATGCGGGTGGTGAAACCGCCTGCGGAGTGTGCGAATCCTGCAAACGCTTTGAGCGCGCAAAGAAGGGGGGATCGGCATGAAGACCCAGTGGATGGAATCCCCGATGGCCTACCTTGGACCGGAACTGAAACCCCATTTCATTCTTTCGAAATGGAGGATAGAGGGCTCGGCTCTCGTTGCCTTCCGGGGGCCTTGTGATGTGAAGACGGAGCACCTTGTGGACTGGGAGGATCGTTTTCAGAGTGATTTCATCCGCGCGCGCGAAATGGTTCATTTTCTAGGTGAGTTTTTTGGAA
>CANGWP010000005.1 GCA_947457605.1 Bdellovibrionales bacterium
GAGAACTCATGAAATTCCCTGAGCCAGCCGGGGGATGAGCCATTGCGATTCAGGCTCCAGTGCTCGGTGGTCTGGCATGGGTCCTGAACCTCGGCGTGGGCCAGGGAAGCTGCAAACAAGAGTAGGAGTGAAAGGATCTTCATGATTCATCACCTCGATAAGCTTTTGAAAATGAAAGGGTAGGTTACCGCAACCACGACACCACCCCGGGGGTGCGGGAATTTCCATGTCTTCAGTTTTCCGAGCAGACATTGGGTTACCTGGGAGTCCTTCAGGCTGGCTTCCAAGATACCGGCATTGGGTACAACTCCCGTCGCATTGATCTTGAAGTCCACCAATAGCTTCCCTGCAATGGTAGGGTCTTTCAAAATCCCGGACTCATAGCAATAGCGGATTTCGTTCATGTGACTGTGAATCACACGAGCAACTTCCTCTTTGGTAAGGCCTTCGTCGACAGAGGCATCCTGGGTATTCAGGCCGACTTCAAACTGTCCGTTCCCCTGGCCCTTGATGCTAAGTCCTTGTCCACTTCCATAACCGCCGTCGCTTCCGACTCTGGGTTTTCCCACCTCAGCAGCACCAAGAAGACCGTCGGCCTTCTTTTGAAGCCCTGATCCAAGTAGGGTTTCGCTTGCTGAGATCTTTTGAGAAAGATTCTGGATTGCCTTTCCGGTGGCCATTACGGAATACTTCGATAGTCCGCTCTTTAGGATGCTGCGAAGGCTGTTTTGAACGGTCTTGGTCTGAAATGCGCGAGCAACGGCTTTGGCTTGGGCCCTGGCGCTGGCAACTCCACCGCTGGTGGGGGACTTCACTTCCTTTGGCTTGGTCAGAATAATTTTTGCGAACTTCTGGGGAATGATTGCCTCGTCAGTCTTTACTTCAGGCTCTAGGAACTTTGATCCAACCACTGTGATCAGAAGCACTGAAAGCATGGCAAGGCCTTGCTTCAGGTGCCTCTTGAACAGGATGTCCTCGCTTGCCGCAGTAATGGCAGACGAAAGCGTGAATGGTAGATTTTTTGGAACGAGATTCCATGCCACCGGAGCAACGGTGCGAAGCTCGGTGACGGTGATGGTTTCTTTGGTCTGAGTGGATAGAAGAGCGGGTGCGCCAGTGAGGAGATGGTCAAAATCAAGCACGCGAAGCGATTCGACGGAACCTGATTCGAGAGTGAAATTCCTGACCCAAATGGAATTGCCCCTGCGCTCCAGCATGTACCGGACCGGGTGGCCAAGGCTGATCATGGATCTTCCATCCCAGCGGAGAGGGAGGTTCTTTCCGAACTTTACCAGGTATTTTGGTTGGTAAAAATTAGCGCTCATTTCAATAACCTCATCTCCGTGAGGAGGGTTTCGTCCCGGTCAGTGAATCCCGACCGTTTCTTGTACAGGTGGTTTTTGGACTTCTGGTTTCTTTCGCTGATTTGATTGAAAGCATCAAGAGGCTTTCGATTGATACCCTCAACGAGCTCGTCCTCGAAATTGATGTTCTTCGAACGTTTTGATTCCTCTGCAAGAGCAGGGGATGCAAGAAAAACGAGAACTGCAAAAATCATTGAGCTTGTGATTTTCATAATTTTCTCCTTTGGAAGAACTGACTCACATTGGTCTTCCAAGGAGAGTCAGGAGCGCTTTCAATCAGTGCAAATGCTTCAGACGGGGTTCCGCTCAAAAGCAGGACCAACCCCTTGAGAATCGGAGCGATCCCTTTTGCGCCCAGCTCGCTTTGCTCATATGCCGACACAAGGTGAAGAAGGTAATCTCTCTGTTTCAGCTCAACGCCCTTCTTCCATTCCGCCCAGATCGACTCGGGAAGTGAAGCCTTGACTTCTTTTGCCAATAGGAGGGCATCAGGACTCGGAGCCTTCAGAACCACCGAAATCTGATCCACTTTGTCCATTGCGGATTTCATTTCGGCAACCTTGGTATGGAAAGGCTTCATGAGGTCTTCCGGGGTATTGATTCCCTTCAGATCAGAAACCAGTCTTTCATAGATCAGGGTGAGCTCAACAATGGCCTTTCTCTTCAGGTCAATCCAATTGAGCTTCATCGTCTTCGAAAATGCAAGGTCAAGCTCCTGCATCAAACGCATGCGGCGTTCAATGCTGCTTTGATCCGCAGTGAGGGGAGCGATTCCAGGTGCTGAAATCCGGATGCTTTCCAGAATTTCACCGGTCCGGGAAATGAGTTTCGGAACAAGGTGAATCTGAAGGTTTGGATTCAAGCTTTCCCAGGAGTGGGAGAGTCTTTGTACCAGCACGAGCCGATCCTGGAAGGCGAGTTTTTTCGGATTTCTCATGGCAATGAGGGCCCAGATGGCTTGAACGTCCTTCTCGGCTTTCAGGGTATTCCGAAAAGAGGTTGCATATGCAATGCTTGCTTCCTGTCCTTGATCGAGGAGACGGATCAGACGGTACTGCTCGCACGCGGGAGCATTCTTTCCAGTGCAAACCGCCTTATTGCCCAGGAGTTGGGAAAGTCTGCCCTGGTCACTCTTGAGCCAGGAGTACTCGAGGATCTGTTTTGTGATCTCCACATCCTGATACTGGGTCAGTGCCTGATATCGTTCAAGATCCTGGATGGACTCATCCATTTTCCCGAGCTTTCGTCGTGCGTCCGCTCGAAGGAGGATCAAGGATTGAGTTTTCTGAGCCTCGAGCTTCATCTCAATCAGCCGTCCGAGTTCTCTTTCGGCACGAGCCGTCTCATTCATCGAGATGAGAGTTTTGGCATGAATGATTTCACACTCGACCTTGATCTTGGTGCCCGCAAACTTCTTGGAGCATTCCTCGGTCCGCTTGAGAGCTTCCGCAGGGTCCTGGGTCTTCAAGGTGATCTTCAGATGCGCACTTGCAGACATGTCGGCAAGTGCGGCAGGGAGGGTTTTTGATTTGAATCTGAGGTTCTTTACTCTCTGGATGAGATCAAAGAGCCTATGCCAATCCTCGCTCTGAGAGAGCGTATCGAGAGCAATCGAAACGGCAAGTGTTCCCTCATCTGTCTCAGATCGCGTCATTCCGAATTGAATCAAATTCTGGACTGCTGCCTCACGATCAAAGTACAGGTAGCCGATCTTGTATGATTCCAGGAGGTATGCGCGCAGGCTGTTTTGTTCGTCCGCAGTGGCTTTCTTGAAATCCGCTCCTGCAATGACGCCAACCCACTCGAGCATTCCCTGAAGTTGCTCTTTTGCGACGGGTTCCGGTTTCGCAATGATTGCTTGAACCTTGAGTTTTTCAGGGATCAGGTCTTGTTTCTTGAATTCCCGGTAGCGTGCCGAGAGCCAGCGAAGGGTGATGGTGGGTAGTGAGAGTTTTTTTGATTCAAGTGCCTGTGCATATTCCGGCTTCATGAGCTCGGAATACCGCTTCGCAGCCTCTCCGTACTCGCCTAACTCAAACAAGGTTTCTGCGAGTGAGTATTTTGAGGCGAGAGAGGTGGAGTTGTCGCGACCAAACAGTTCTTCCACAGATTCTGTAAGGGTGATCAAAGGCCTTACCAGCACCCCGCGCTCAGTCGCCATCTTGTTTTTGATCACGAGCTTGTGCAGATCATTGAGAGAACTGGTAAGAATCTGCTCCATTTTTGGCTGGATCTTCTCATTTCGAAGGCTCTTCAGTTCGCCGATCAGGGGAGAGATCTGGCCCCAGTTCCGTTTTTGAAAGTGATATTGGTACAGAAGGAGGGCAACCTCTGAGGTTTCAGGGAGATCATGGTATTTATTAATGAGTTGGTTTTTCAGTTGCTCGAGCTCCGAGGTTAGGGTGTAGGCCTTCAAAAGTTTTGCAAACTTGAAAACAACGGTTCCAAAATGCACCCCGGTTTTGTCAAAATTCTTGAAGGTGGCAAGTGCCTGTTCCACGTTTGCGAAATCCTGTTTCTTGTTGATCGCCTCGAAGTTGAAGAGGGCGAGGTCATTGAAGGCGCTTTCGAGGAAAGCGGTCTCTGCCGTTGTTTCGTCTTTTTTTCCTTCAATCTTTACGAAATAAAACTCGGTTTCTCTTTTGAGTTTCTCAATTGCTGCCTGATACTGGGTCAGGTTGAAATGACTCCATGCGGACTTGTGAAGTGCGATGGCGTAAAAGTTGGATTCCTGCATTTTTTCGATTTGAGCAAGGTAGCCAAGTGCATCCTGATGTTGATTTGCATCCTGGGCAAAGTCGGAGAGGTCCATCAGTGCTGAATCCAGATATTCGAACCGAGGTTGGTTTTGGACAAGGTAAAGGTAATCGGCTTTTGCCAGCTCCAGGAGACCGAGCTCCCGGTATGCCTTCCCCCGCTTGAAGTGCGCGATCGGAGAGTAGCCATGATACGGGTATTTCGCGATGAGCTCGCTCAGGGCCTGTACCCCATTCTTCAGGGCATCAGAATGGAGGCGGGACTTGTTTTTAATGGAGATGCCTTCGCTGATCCGGAAGGAAATTCCAGAGCTTTCAAGGTACAGATCACCGAGTCTATGCAAAAGATCCGCTTCCTGCCGGGTTCCCCGGTATTGATTCAGGAGTTTTCTGAGCTTTGCGATTCCCTGGTCTTGAATGGAAAGGGCGGCCATATCCTGAACCGCTGCAGATGGAGCCACCGCTTGACCAGCGTGGGCAAGGCCGGGGCCTCCCGAGAGAATCGCAAAAAGCATTGTATTGAGGCCCATTCCCGATTTCATTCCTTGATCACTCCGAATTTGACTTCTGAGTAGCCATTCTTTGCCAGGGTGCGAAGGACCATCTTCATGGTGGAGAAGGGCACGTTCTGATCCGAGAGCAGAATGGCCCTGGCATCGTCTTTCACCGTTTCGTTGGACTTGGCAATGAGCTTCTGCCGTTCCCGCTCTTTCCCGAGTCTATCATTGAAAGGCTTCTCGAAGTTCTGGTACCCGGTCACGAATTCCTTTTCGATCAGGATTCCCTTGTCTGAAAGCTCTACCTGGAGCGCGGACTCACTAAGGGCGGTCGTATTCATTCCTGCGGGAAGCCTTGTTCCATTGGACGGAGAAATGGTGAGGGCGTCGGATGCGATTCCTTTCAGAAGAAAAACGAGGAGGATCGTAAAGATATCCGCCATTGAGGTGATCTGAAGGCTCATCTGTCCCGAATCCTTCGGGGCTTTGTTTTTCTTGAAGAGTCGTCTTCTTCTGGATCTCATCATAAGGGAACTCCTAAAACTCCCCGACAATGACGGGGAGGTTTACCCGGTTTAAGTGACCCATTACCTGGGATAGGGACTGAAATCCCACCTCATCGTCGGCAGAAACCAGAATCTGGGTAAGTTTGTAATCATTGGACTTCAGGACATCGAGTTCGGCTTCCATGGTCTTGACCGACTCCGGCTTTGAAAGGTCGAAGCGGAGGGTGCCGTTTTTCTTTCCTTTTTCACGGAATTCCGCGATCTGATTGCCTTTCACTCTCACCACGAGTTCCGTATCCGGCTCGCTCTGAGCGGCATCGACAGCATTTCCGGGTGTGCTCACTTCGAAGAACCCGATGCTGAGAAAGCTTGCCGAGGCGAGCAAAAAGGTGATGAGAACGGTGAAGCAATCAATGATCGGAGTGATATTGATATCGACGTCCTGCTGATTGCTGCTTCCGAAATTCGCGCTCATGAATTTCTCCGATCATCCGGAGTTCCGAGGCTCGATACCATGATTGAATCAAGCACAAGAAGTCCTGCGGATTCAAGTTCAGCCACCAGGCGGTTCGCCTTATTGATGAAGAAGCTGAAAACAACCATGCAAGGAACCGCCACGGCCAGGCCAAGCATGGTGGCGTTCATTGCGGTGGAGATCCCGTTGGCAAGAAGCGTTGCCTTTTGCTGGGGGTCCGCGTGTCCAACGGCTGCGAATGACTCAATCAGACCTGCAATGGTTCCAAGGAGTCCGAGAAGGGTGGCCACGTTTGCAATCGTTGCAAGGTAGCTTGTGCGCTTTTGAATCTTTTCGGAGTACTTGTTTCGGGCCATCTCGATTGAGTTCATGATGAGTTCCTCGGGCTGATGGGCGCGTTCCAAGGCGCTTTTGATCAGATCCGCGCTTGGTTTGCCGGAGAACTGATTGCAGAGGGCGACCGCATCATTGAGTCTGCCTTTTGAGACAAGTTCACGAATCTTGTCGAAGAATCCGTCCACGTTGTCGATGGAGTAGCCCTTGAAGAGGGTCTGGGCCCGCTCCACAATGATTGCGCCTGCAATGATTCCCGCGGCAAGGATCGGGGCCACATGCATAAAGTTATTTTTAATGAATTCAAAAAATTCCATATCGTTCTCCTTATTTCTGGTTACAGGTCCACTCTTGTTTTTGAAGCGTATTCCAATCGCGCATCATTGCCCGATCGTTCAACCCACTATTGGTCCGGGCGAGAGACTGAAGTTCCTTGGTCTTCGCTTTCAATTCTTGTGAGTTCGAGTCAGCTCCCGCTTTTCCCCAGGAGTCCTGAAAATCATCCGCATGCGCATCGCTCAGAAGGTCGTCCATAAAACGTTTCTTCTGGGGAATGCAGGATTCGCGACATTGTGCAGCTCCGGTGCAGTAGGAAACGCGAATGATGCTCTCAGGTCCGACCACGGGTCCGATGACGATTTCTTCCTTGCCTTTGAGTTTCAACACCTGGAATTCGACAGGCTTTTGATTTACCTTTACACAGATGCTTTTTTTATTCACGTTCTCTGCAGCAACAGGAAACGCATTTGAGAAATCAAGAAAGCTTTCGATGTCCTTTGATTTTGCGGATTCTTGATGACGGTATTCGAAAGTGTAGCAGTTTTTGGCAGTCTCAGACTTTGCCACGGGGGCCGTTTTCTTGATAGGTGCCGCTTTGGAGGGAGCGCTTGCGACAGGAGCGCTCTCTGCAGTGGAGCCTGGAGCGGCGATCCTTGGTAAGCTTTCTTTTGAGGCGGAAGCTTCTTTGATTGCAGGGGCTATTGAGGGATTTAAATTCGCTCCAGGCTCGGAGTTGGAGGGTATCGCGGCAACACCCGCGCTCGCTCCGGCAGTTCCAACTTCGCTGGTTTCTGATGTCCCGTTGGCCGGGTTCTCTGTGGTTGCCTCTGATTCAGAAGGAATGGTTGATTTTGATTCTGCAGTTGGGCTGGAGGGAGCGGCGGGCTCGGAAGAGGTGCCGGTGTTCGATTTATCCTCGGTTTTCTGCATGAAAAACCAAGTTCCCACTGAAAGCGCGAGCACAGCCGCGATGATTCCGATTTTCCGCATACGTTCCTCCTGAGGCCATTCGAGTCTTTTGTTGACCAAAACAGTACTCAATTTGAAGTTTATTTCACCCGCTTAAATTGTCAATGTTTTTTAAGAATTGCTTTTTTCCAATGACTTATAGCGTTAAAGCATAAACAAAAGCAGTTTAATTAAATCATAGTCATTTAAGGGGGAGGGGCAAGAGGAAAGTTGAAATCAAAGTGGAGGTTGAGTTTGATTTGTCGGGCGTTTGTCAAAGTCGCGACGATTTTGTTTGTTTTATTTGCGGGTCTTGATGCGGTCGATCTGCCAGATCTTCAAATGACGAACGGTTCGAGAGAGGCCCTCGAGTACCGAAATCATGAAGCCCTCCATGCCGTCTCTCCACGCACCATAGTAGACATAGTTTTTGTAAAACATGGCGGGGAAGGAAAAGAGAATTCGAAGCGGATGGGTTCGAATTCCGCGGGCGTGATCGTTCTCCGCCTGGATCGTGGTGTATTGATTTAATTTTTGCATGATGCGCTCGATTCGAAGATCTTCCACGTGAATGATGGGTTCTTCCAGGGGGATTGTCTCGAACGGACTTTCCACGCCCTCGTGGACTTCGCCGACAAAACGCAGACGGTCTTTCGGAAAAAAACGAATGTGGTAGGAGGGGTTCCAGATTCCATGATGAATCGGCTTTTTCAAGAAGTATTCCTGCCTTCGAACCTTGTATTGCGCAGGACTGAGATCCGGACTGTCCAGAAGGGATCGGATCTTGGTGGCAAGAGACGGAGAGCATGCTTCGTCGCCATCGAGGAAGAAAATCCAGGAGCTTCGCGCCTGATCGATGGCGAAATTCCTTTGGGCCGAGAAGCCCATCCATTCTTTTTGCAAAAAGCGGATCTTTCCGGCCCAAGCGCGGGACTTGTCCTGACAGAGCAGGGGGGTTTCATCCTGACTGAACGCATCCACCACCACAATCTCGTCACACCAGATCAGGGACTCAAGAGCGCGCTCGATGTATTTGGCTTCATTCTTCACAATGAGCAGGGCGCTTACAGTTTGCATGCCTCACTCTACCTCAGCTTTTCTGAGTTTTCGCACGAAAAAACGAGCGGAATGGATGTGTTCGAGCAGGTCTTGCTCGAGTGGGACCGGGTTTCCGGTCATCCATTCTGCGAGGATCTCGGAGGCAAGCGATGAATAGGTGATCCCTCGGGAGCCGAGTCCGGTCAGGAGCCATTCGCCAGGAGGGGATTCCAGGGGGGGGGCTGAAACCTCCTTAGCGCCCTTCAACGCTTTCGAATAATGCTGCTTCATCCAATGTGGATCGCAGAGGGGGCCGATCATGGGAAGCTTGTCCGGGGTGGAAAGGCGGTATCCGACCTTGCTTCCTTTCACCTGATCAATGCTTAGATCTTGAAATTCAGACCATTTCCGGGCTGCGGAAATCAGGGCCCGGGTGTCGATCTCTTCCTGGTCGGGAAGAACGGTTTTCGCCTGATAGGTTGCTCCAATCAAATGAAAGCCGTCCTGAAGCGGAGTTGCGTATCCCTCTTCTACCAGTGCGTGGGGAAGGGACTCTGATTTTCCGACAGGGGTGGTGAGCAGGATTTGTCCCCGGATGGGACGGGTGGGATTCAGCCCGTGGAGGTAGTCCTGGAATTCGGATGCACCCTCAAGTTTTGCATCTGCTCCGAGACAATACACCACGTGATCAAAACCGAGAGTATCCTTCTGTTTGACAAGGGTGAGTGAAATCCGGTCTTGGTTTCGTTCGACACTGAAAAGAGAGTCCGATTGAAATTTGATCCCGGGATGACTCATTCGCGCTTTGCAGAGTTCGCGAGGATCAATCATTCCGCAAGTCGGAAAAAAGATTCCTGAGTCCCGGACTTCGTAAAAGTCTGAGGGGTACTCGGAGGCCACCAGAGGGGAGGGATCCTCGATGTCGGTTCTCAATATTCCCCTTCTTGTCTTGATTCCCAGACGATCAAGTTCACGCATCAGGCAAACAAGGGAGAGCTGGGAGAATCTGCTTACCGGATTCGGGATTTTGCTGAGTTGGGCGTTGAACAGTCCGACCGGGTTGCTGGAGGCACGACCTGCGATTCCATGCGGATCGAACACGGCAACCTCATGTCCCCTTTCCGCAAGAGCTCTTGCGATGGCGGTTCCACCCAGGCCCGCTCCGATCACGGCAGTCTTCATCGGGGGAATGAGTGATTTTTGTGATTTTCGGGAGTACCATGGGGCTTTTGGAAGCTGCTCGTCCTCGCCTTCAAAAACGGCCGTGATGCACTCCCGTTTGTGTCCGAATCCTTCTCTTTTGGTGACTCGAAACCCGGAATTCTCAAGCGTCCGTCGCACCCATCCTGCAGAGGTGAAGCTTGCTCCCTTTGTGCCCTTCTTAGAATGTCGTTTTACCTGAAGAAAAAGCGATTCCGAAAAAGCTTCCGGATTGCGCCTTGGAGCGAACCCGTCCCAATACCAGTGGTCGGCCTCGAACTCGATCCGGGAGAGCAGTTCTGTTGCGTCTCCAAGACAGAGATAGAGCAAGACTCTCCCTTCCAGCAGTCGAATCAGGTGAATTCCCGGTGTGAGAACCGGATACTCCCGAATCAGCATTTGAAACTCATCCTTGAGATCCGGATGGCTTTGAAAGAGGCGCTCGAGCGAAGACTTTCGGACCGGGTGATTTTCGAAAGAAAAATAATGAAGCTGGCCTGGCCCGCCGGACTTCAAGAACTCCTTCATGGTAAGCAGAAAATTAAACCCGGCGCCGAACCCGATCTCGGCAATGGTGATTCGAGCGCTCCCGGAGGCGAAAGACGCTAGAGCGCCACTGCCTTCGAGATAGACATATCTCGATTCCTCAATCCCGGATTCAGGAGAAAAATACACATCCTGGAAGTGGGAAGAGTAGGGTGTCTTCTCATTTTTGAACTCGAGGTCTGTGATCTGAACTCGTTGTTTGAGATCAGACACGGAGGGGTCTCGATTCAGGGCTTGCAGACCTCGGCATTGGGAGGAGCCTGGTTTGGATTCTCAGGTTTAGCGATCTGGCAAACAATGTTGAAAACTCCATATCGGTCCGTGCTGTATCTGGTCGTTGGAAGGGAGTAGGTAGCCATCCACCACGCCAGTTTTGCGAGATTCGCAACGCTCGCAGGGGTGGCGGGCATCTCCTGGTACCGAACGATGTAAGTATAGATTCCCTTCAAAAGGAAGTCATTGCCTGTGTTCAGGCCCTTTTCGCTGGCCGTCTTGCGAAGGAGTTCCTTGAAAACCGGATAGGCGGAGTTCACCTCTGCTTTTGAGAGGGTTTCCGTTGCATTGAAATCAAATCGATTGAACAGGCTTTCGGTGTAATAAAGGATTACGCCGAGGGCACCGATATCGAACTTTCCGTATTCCTCTTCGGTGTATCCGTTCCTTCTGGACCCATGCTCGAGCCAGATCATGGCTTTTCTCTTCTCTTCCGCATTCAAGGTACGCCAGAAGGCGCTCAAACGTGGGAAATCATCCGAGATCCAGTAATCAAGGCGGTCATGGAACTGGGACCTCAGGCACTGGGCGGGGACCAAGGTCCATCCCATGATGTCGGTGCCAAGGCCTTGATCGCAGACAGGGGTGATTTCAGCCCGCATTCGATCGGTAAGCTCGCCCGATGAAATGATGATCATCGCATAGTTCACGAGTTCGACCAGCGAGCCCTGAAGGTTGCCGTCGCTCGCATCCGTGAAGAGATCCATGTCCTGCAATCGCTTGCCGCCGAAATTCGGAATGGTCGCATCGACAATTTTCATCGCAAAAAGGATGTCAGAGAAGTCCTTGAAGAAGGCGGTAACCTCGGTATCCACAAGGAAGTCGCGATTTCCAGCATAGGCTTTAAGAATGTGGCGGGCCGTTCGCTCGAGCGCAAGCACCAGGAAGTTTTGGTAATGCGAATATCCGATCCCGGGTCCGAACTGGATGGTATGAATTTCTCCGTTTGTGCCCTGCCTCTTCCGGAACTGGGGACGATAGGTGAGGATTTTTGATTTGATGGTTCGAAAACGGGCCCTTTCGCCCGGATCCCCAATGGAAGACACGTAGGCTTCCAGCGTCTGGGCCATGACTTGGGGATTTACGGATTCACGATCGATTCCGGTGCGTTCATAAAAGCGATCCAGTGCTCTGAGGTCCGCGACAATGTCCCCGATGAAGTTGTAGACGGTGTCGATCACCGCCTGGTCCACACCACCCTTCGTGCTCGAGAGAAGGACTTTGCGGATCAGCGGACGAAAGGCCATCTTGATGGAGCGTTTCGGAAGGGAGTTCAAAAATGAATCGGGGAGTGCATCCACCACGTGGTCGAAGAGCGGAAACGGGGTCATCCCATTGTGAGCGGTCAGGGACTCCTCGATGTAGGGACGTGCCTGAACCAGCAATTCCCAGAGAAAATCCCGGAATCCGGTGTCATTCATCACCCGCGAAGCGAGATTCGCGGACGGGCTCAAGGGGTCTGGTCCGATAGCGGTCTTGATCGCAATTGCGATTCCTCCAAGTCCGAACGAGGTGCGAAAGATTCTGGGCCAATCGCCATCCTCAATTGCATCCCTTCTCGAATTGAACATCATCCACTTCGCCAAAAACACCTTGTCACCGAGTTCATCGATGATGGGAAGCTCAAGAGAGTGGGTGAGTTCACGAATCAAGGTGTTCAGCGCACCGCTTGACAACGCGCCGACCGGAAGTGTGTTCACGAAATCGGCAAGCTGGTCACCCGCTCTTTTGAATGCGGCTGAAAGCTCCAGGAGTTCTGCGGGTGTGGGGTTCGGATGCTGGCGAATTCCAAGGTAGGGAATGAGTTCTCCGGTGATGGATTGCAGACGCTCAAGCGAATTCTTCAGTAGTTCCACTTCCTCCTTGGTGAACTCACGGCTCGATCCGCCGAACAGGGCGGATTTCAATGAAAATGCGCCCATCAGGAGCTCGGGCTTTACATCGCGATTCGTGATCAGGAAGCCTTTGACCAGGTTGTACATGTCGCCAGGAGTGTAGGCATCCTGGGAGGTTCCGCGGACATAGTCCGTAAAGAATCCAAGGGACTGATTGACACAATCGAATGCGCCCTTCCACTCGGATTTGGAAATGCTTCCATCGAGGAATCTTCCAACCAGATTTTTTGAATTGTTGAGGCAGCCATTGTCTGCGACGCCGTTCCCGCCGCCTGCTTTGGGCAGGGTCTTGTTGCCGAGCATTCCGCAACCGGTACTCATCATGAGTGCTGCGGAGATAGTGATTTTCAGAAGAGGCATCCTGCCCCTTGATTTAGAATGCATACTTCAACCAACCCCTCAATCGGTCATCCCCGTAGTAATTTCCAACCCATCCTTGGGTGGAATTTGCAAGAATCACGTCCATTCCGGCTCCCACGCTGATTCGAGCAGAGCGAATCCAGTGTGAAACATCCATCGAAATCAGATGGTTCTGCTGAATCAAGTCCTGGATCCAGTTCACATTTCCTTCGTTGATGTCTGAAAATCTCCAGTTTCCACCGATTTGGATTCCCTGCTTGAGAGGAAAACGGGATGGCAATTGAACGCTTACATCAGGAACCCGGCTTGATCGGGAGAAGGGTTGCTCGTTGATGATGAGAAGGGATCCATTGAAACGGAAGTTGCTGGTAAGGTCAACCGAGGTGCCGGCACTGACGATTGAGCTCGGTGTGATGATCGGGTTGAGCCAGGTGTCACCATTCTGAAAACGGAATGGTTGCTCATAACTTCCCGAAAGCCAGAGGTTCCAGTCATTCGCCGGACTCTCATAGCCTACTTCCAAAGTATTGATGTTTCGCATCGGGAATTGTGGCCGAATGTTCACATCAAGCCGGCTGCTTGCTCCACTGGTTTCCAGGAATGGTTCGGCCGCCATCTGCACCATGTGAACGGGTAGTACTCCCGAGTTCATGCTGATGAAGGTTCCACCATCAAAGTCGTAACGCATTTTCAAAGCGAAGTTCGGTCTGAGGAGAATCTGTTGGATCGAAGGCAGGAGAAGGGAGTAGTGGACCTTGGTTGGCGCACCGAGAACGGTGATTTCACCCGGAAGAGGTTTCCAGAATGGATTTGAGGAAACAATGTTGTGATCTTTTTCCTCCACCGGGGTTCCTCGTTCCGGAATCGCGATGGGGGAGCCAAAGAAAACAGCCTTGAAGTTTTTCGTCCGGTAGCCCAGAAACAGTCCGGTCATGCCGATGACTTGAGGGTGGAGTTCATCCCAGGTCCAGCGGGGAGACCAAAGGCTCATCATTCTCCAGGTTCGATCCAGCTTCGACCATTCCTCGATCTTTCGACCAAATGCGATGTCAAAATTTCCGAGAGTGCCTTTTTGGGTTTGCACATACATCTCGCGGGATTCGACCCCGATCGCGGGGGTGTTCGTGACGAAGGTGTAGGCCGAAAGGTCGCCCTCGGAATGGAAATTCTTCGTGTCTTTTTTTCCGCGAAGAGTGGCATCCAATGTGGTGGCGGCTGAGCCACGACTTTCAGAGCGGTAAAAGAAACTGGAAGAATCGAAACCCACTGTGCCTGAGAAGCGGGCGTCTCCGGTAAGCGTTCCAAGATCTTCGGAATTCATGCCGGAGATCTTGGCCTCGGTGGATGCCAGTGCGGTGCTGGAGCAGGTCAGGGATGAAAGAAGAGAGAAAACTGCAAAAATCATCCTTTCTAGTGTAGCGGCTGAATTCGAAGTTATTCAAGCAATGTGGAAAAAAATTGAATCATGTCAGAGGAATATCGCTCTTCGAATTTCATTCTTTCTTTGCTGATGGGATGAGAGAACTCGATCTGGCAGGAATGAAGTGCAGGCCTTGGAAAGAGCGTCATGCTTTTGGCTGTTCCGTATTTCTGATCTCCAATCAGAGGATGACCGGAAGCGGAGGACTGAACTCGAATCTGGTGGGATCGTCCGGTCTCCAGTCGAAAACCGGTAATAGTAATGAGATCACCGGTTTCCGGGTGGGAAAAGGTTCGAAGTGGCTGGACGAAAAGGGTTGCGTGTTTTGCTCCAGGAGTTGCGGGTGTCACGATTCTGACTTCGTTTGTGGCTTCGTTTTTTAGCAGATGGTGTTCCCATCGTTGTTCTTCGAAGTTGGGAAAAGAGCCAAAAAGAATTGCATGATAGCGACGGTCAAGTTCTCCGGATTTTAATTGCGCAGTGAGACGATCCGCACTTTTTGATCGTTTTGCCACTACCATCAGTCCGCTTGTATTGCGATCAAGCCTGTGAACCAGTCCCACGTAATTCCGCCCGAAGTGGATGCGGAGAAGATCCACAAGGGAAGCTTCTCCGGAAGAGTCGGATTGGGATAGCACATTCGGACTTTTTGAAAGAACCGCAAGATGCTGGTCTTCAAAAAGGATCCTGAAGGGCGGGTTCAGCGAACCGGAGTGAGCCATTCTTTCGGGAACTCGCCGATTTCGCCGCGAACCAGTCCCGCATACGAGGATTGGATTTTTTGAGTGATCGGTCCGGGCTTTCCTGCGCGGTCTCCTCGGCCGATCTTGCGATCGTCCACAGAAGATACCGGAGTGATTTCTGCAGCGGTGCCGGTGAGGAACACTTCATCCGCACAGTAGAGTTCGTCGCGGGTAAAACGGGTTTCGATCAGCGGGTAGCCCAATTTTTTCAGCATTTCCATGACAGTATTGCGAGTGACTCCGTTCAGGATCGAAGTGAGCTGAGTAGTCTTGATCACGCCATTCCGGATGATGAACAGATTCTCGCCCGTGCCTTCCGTCATGTAGCCTTCAGGATCGAGCATCAGGGCTTCATCGTATCCCTGGCTGATCGCCTCGCGCTTGGAAACCACGCCGGTGATGTAGGCGCCGGTGATTTTTCCCTTGGTCATTGCGCTGTTCACATGGGGACGAACAAAGGTCGAGGTCTTGAGTCTGGCGCCTTCGTTGATGCCTTTGTCACCAAGATAGCTGCCCCATTCCCAGGTAAGAATTGCGAGCTCCACCTTTGGATTTGCGCCGGGAAATACGCCCAGCGGACCATCGCCAATGAATGCGAGAGGCCGGACATAACACTCTTCAAACTGATTGGCCTTGCAAGCATCAATCGCAGCTTGAACCATTTCGTTCAGGGTGAACGGAATCTCAAAGCCAATGATCTTCACGGAGTCCTGAAGGCGCTCCATGTGTTCCGCAAGCCTGAAAATTGCGCCACCACCGTTTTTTTGTTTGTATGCGCGAATCCCTTCGAATGCCCCGGTCCCGTAATGAAGGGCATGGGAGAAGAGGCTGATCTTTGCTTCTTCAACGCTGAGAATCTTTCCGTTGAGCCAAATTTTGTCCCCACGAGCCATAGTGAAAATCTCCCTAAAGGGTAATCGATACCCGATCTTACCCGAAAGATCGTCTAATCTTTACTGATAGAACTTCATAAGCAAATCTTTTAAAGATTCCAAGTCGCGATCCAGCTTGAATTCACGGTCAAAACCCATATTTTTAAACCAAGTCCGTTGTTGTTTTGCGAGCTGCCGGTGGCCAAGTTCGATTTCGTCCGCAAGGCCCGGGATCCCCGCTCTGGGTTTGCGGCCAGGAGGTGCCTTTCCCTCAAGGTGATCGAGGATCTGCTGGTACCCGACCGAACGAAGGACGCGTGAGTCCGGATAAAGCGAGCGAAGGCGCCGGGTTTCTTTCAGCCAGCCTGCATCGAGCATGGCTTTCACGCGGTCCCGGATTCTGGAATCAAGCTCCTCTTTTTCCCGGTCCAAAACCCAAAGCTGGAACCTCGGATCAGGATTTTCGGGCATGGAGGATTCAAGCTCTGATGGTTTTCGTCCCGAGAGTTCGAGGATCTCAAGTGCCCGGATGATGCGGTAGCGATCCGTGGCAGCGATTTTTCCGGCGTGATCAGGATCAAGGGAGCTGAGACGCTGGAATAGCTCCGGGGTCGGAGTCTTGCCCAGAGATTCGCGGAAAGCAGGTGAGGATTCGGGCGCATCCCAAAGTCCGAAGCGAAGAGCCTTCAAATAAAATCCGCTACCTCCCACGATGATGGCTCGCTTTCCACGTGCATGGATCTCTTCCAGAATCCGGGAGCAGTCTCGTAAAAATCGTCCTGCGTGGTAGGTCTCATCGGGACTTGCAATGTCGATCAGGTGATGAGCGGCACGCGCTCGCTCTTCTTTGGATGGTTTTGCGGAGCCGATGTCAAAGTCGCGATAAAAACAGACGCTATCTGCGTTGATGATTTCAATCCCGGCTTTTGCCGCGAAATCAAGTGCGATTGAAGTTTTTCCGACTGCGGTGGGTCCCGTCAGGATAATCGATTGAACCATTCTTCCACTTTCGTTTTTGAAATCCGGATCGAGGTTGGTCTTCCGTGGGGACAGTTCCCGGGATGCTCGCACTGAAACAGTTTGCGGGTAAGGTCCAGGGCGGATGCGGTTTCGATCATGTCACCGGCTTTGAAGGAGGATCGACAGGCTTCCATTGCGATTTTTTCAAAAAGTGTTTCGTCCCACACCATGGTTCCGGCCGCGACATCCACCGTGAGCAATCGTTCGAGAAGATTTCGAAGGCGTTCTGTGAGAGCCCGGTTGCCCCAGATTGCAGGAATGGATCGGAAAAGAAGGGTTTCCTCACTGAAGATCTCCACATCAAATCCCATCGAGGAAAGAAGAGGGAGCTTCGGTTTCAGCTCGAGCACCCGCTCCACCGGAAACTTGAGGATCTCGGGAACCAGCAGGGTCTGGGTTTCCACGGATTCCTGTTTCAGAATCCTTGATTTGAGTTGTTCGTAGCGAATTCGTTCGTGGGCGGCATGCTGATCAATGAGGGTGAGGTCATCGCCCTTCTCGAATACAAAATAGGTTGAAAACAAAACTCCGCGATAATCCCCGATCGGTGTTTCATCGATGAAGGAATCGGAAGGTTCGGATTTTCCGGAAAGATCCAGTAGCGGAGTGTATCCGCCCGAAGAATGAAATGCCGGGGCAAAAGAAGATGCATCCATTTGAAAACTCCCGGCCTCCAGGTGCGGGGTTCGGTCTTCTTGCATGATTTTTTCAAAGGCGGCATTGCAGAGAGCGAAGATCTTTCCGGATTCAAGAAAACGGATCTCGGTTTTTGCAGGATGGACATTTACGTCAAGTTCGTCCGCCGGGAGATCGAGCTTCACCACGCAGGCAGGAAAGTTTCCCGGCAAAAAGGACTGTTTGAGCGGGTTCAAAATCGCAGTTTGAAGAGTCCGGTCACGAACAGCCCTTCCATTCACGATCTGATAAAGGGAGCGGGTGTGGGGGAGGCTTAGGCCTTTGAGCCAGATGATTTCGATCGAATAGCGTCCTTCGAGGCGGAGTGTTTTGACTTCAAAGGGATTGTTATCCGAGAGCATTCGAACGGCCCGATCCCGAAGCGGCTCAATCGGAAGGTCAAGAAGCACCCGATCGTCACTCAAGAGCTTGAATCGAACCTCGGGATGGGTGAGTGCCAATCGTTCGAGGATTTCTCGAACCGCACTGCTCTCGGCTCCGGGGCTCTTCAGGAACTTCAAGCGGGCGGGAACCTGGGAAAACAGCGAAGTGACGCGAACCCTTGTGCCATGGGGGGAACCGCAGAATCCGATGTTTGCAATTTGATCAGAAGGCGCACGGCTTGTGGCGCTTTGAGAGAGGCGAATCTCGAAGGTGGAGTCGGCACCTTTCATTCTTGAGGCGATGGTAAGTTCTGAGACTGAGGCGATGCTGGGGAGCGCTTCTCCGCGGAACCCAAGAGTGGTCAGGCGGCTCAGGTCCTCAAACTCCCTGATCTTGCTGGTGGCGTGCCTGCCAATGCAGACTTCGAGATCCGCACGGGCCATTCCGGAGCCGTTGTCGATGACTTCGATGAGGTCAGTCCCGCCTCGCTTCAAGTGGACTTCCAAAGAAGTGGCTCCCGCATCGAGAGCATTCTCACAGAGTTCCTTTACCGCACTTGCCGGGCGTTCAATGACTTCTCCTGCTGCGATCCTCTCCGCAATCAGGGAGGGCAGGATTTGAATCTTGGACATGCAGAGGGATTACACGAAAGAAAGTCGATTATCCACGAGAAACGGTGACTCGGTTCCGGCCATTTTGCTTGGATTCGTAAAGGGCCTTGTCAGCCGACTTGATGAGATCGGATGCGGTTTCCATGTCGGACCTGAGTTCGGAGACGCCAAGACTTGAGGTTACGGGGATTCGTTGGCCTTCATAATTGAAGGAATGGCCTTGGATCTTGCCCCGGAGGAGTTCCGCGGTTTTCTCGGCATCCTGAATGACTGTGGAGGGGAGGAGAAGGCAGAATTCCTCACCGCCGTAGCGAGCGAATATGTCCTTTTGTTGGATTACGCCAAGGCTCCGTACCAGGTTGCTGAATTCCTTGAGAACATAATCACCACCCTCGTGGCCGCAGGTGTCGTTCACTTTCTTGAAGTGATCGAGATCGAAAAAAATCAGGGACAGGGGCGTGCTGAGCGCTTTTGCCCGTTTGAATTCGGCCTCCATGGCCTCCAGGAAATACCCCTTGTTAAAACACTTGGTCATCGGGTCGGTATTGGCAGCCTGATTGAGATTGCCGTAGAAAACGATCTCGATCTCGCCTGCCGGCAGATACTTCACGATGGAATTTCCGAGCTTTACAAGATCCTCTTTTGCGAGTGTGACGACGTTGCCCGGTTCAAGTCTCTTTCCGTTCACGGAAGTGCCATTGGATGATCCGAGGTCCTCGAGTGTAACTCCGTGTTCGGTACGAGTCACTCGAGCGTGCTTTCTGGAAATCGATTGATCTGCAATGCACAGATCAGCAGAGGGGTCACGGCCGATGGTCATCTGGTCTTCGGTGATGAAGAAACGGTGTCCCTGGGGAGTGCCGCGGATCAAAATCAAGCAGGCGGGCTGTTCCTTTGCTTTTTGGAGCTCACGATTGATGGTCTCTTGGTCCAGAACAAGAGTCGTGGTGCGGTCTTTGGAGTCATCCTTTGGGTTTGCCATGGCTCCGAAAAGTGTAAATCAAACAAAATGACTTTGGAAGAGCCTTGCATGGGTCAGGTCATCAATGGCATACCGACAGGAATGGCCGAGTCTTTAGATCTTCCAAAAACCACGGATCGATCCTTGATTTATGATGCACTTCACCCGCAACTGAAGGCCCTTTTGGAGGGTGAAACGGATTGGATTGCGAATCTTGCCAATGTTGTGGCGGCATTGAAAGAGGCCTTTGGTTTTTTTTGGGTGGGGTTCTATCGGGTAAAGGATGGGGCTCTGGTTTTGGGCCCTTTCCAAGGTCCTGTAGCCTGCACCAGAATTGCGTTTGACCGGGGCGTTTGTGGGCACGCGTACCGCAAGGGTTCCACGGTCGTTGTTCCTGATGTGGACAAATTCCCGGGTCACATTGCGTGCAGTTCTGCTTCAAAATCCGAGATCGTGGTTCCGGTTCGGGATCATTCGGGGGCCATCATTGCGGTATTGGATGTGGACAGTGACATTCTTGATGATTTTTCCGAGGTCGATCGGAATGGCCTGGAAAAGATCGTGGACCTTTTGAAGGGAGATGCTTCGTGAAGTGGCTCCTGCCAGTCGATTAGGCAGTGCACGAAAAGACTCTTTGAAGAAGCGATTGGAACAGCTTTGGAAAAAGTACGTCCTGAGCCGAATTCATCACTCGCGGTGAAGTCTCAGGCGATGAACGCCCTCGTCAGCATTGTCGCTCTTCGAGTGTTGATCCCTTTTGTTCTGTTCCAGTTTTTCCCGAATGTAAACTTTGCCCTCTTCCACGCCGGGCTGATCGAAGGGATTTACGCTCATGACCTCACCCATGTAGGCGGTAAGAACGGAAAGCGAAAAGAAAAGCGAGCCAAGGGCTTCCTCGTTCAACTCCTCGATTTGAAGCTGAAGATGGGGCCGTTTTTGATTGGTCATCACTTTCTGGATTGCGCGGAACTCAGTGGTGAGCAAGTCTCCGAGTTCCTGACCTTCCAGCAAATCGAAAGTTTTCACCTTGAAGTCGATCGGTGGAATCGGCACACGGATCTTGAAATCCGAGACATTGATGAACCAGATCACCTTGTCATTTGGCCCGTCACGCAGGAGTTGAAGCATGGAGTGCTGATCGATCGCTCCAAGCGCAGGCACTGCAGTGAAGCCCTTTCCGTCTTTGCCGAGACTCTCGGCCCAAAGTTGTACCCACCAGTTGGCAAGAAGTCTGAGCGGAGTGGTGTAGGGCATCATGACGTGGGTGCCGTGGGTTTTTGAGCGCGAGTGAAGGGCCTCGGCCCAGGTGAGAAAATTATTCTTTTCAGGCGTGGCCTTTTCGCAATAATCCCGCACCTTCTTGCCGCCGGTCAGGAGCTCGCGCATGTTGAGGCCCGCAAGCGCGCCTGCGAAAAGTCCAACCGGGGTGAAGATGCTAAAGCGGCCTCCGACGGATGGAGCGATGGGGAGGGTTGCGATGGACTCGCGCCGGGCGAATTCAAGCAGCTCGCCTTTTTCAGGATCCGTGATCGCGACACAGTGGCGGTTTGCCGCCGTTTTGCCAAGTACCCGCTTCAACCAATCGTAGGCAAGCATGAAAATCGAGAGCGTCTCATAGGTGGTTCCTGATTTCGTAACCACACAGACGAGGGTTTCGGCCGGATTCAGTTTCGAGATCCGATAGGTCCAGTCGATTGGATCCGGATTTTCAAAAAAGTGAAACTGGATCGGGGATTTCGCCCGATGTTTTAGCGCATCAATGAGAAAGAGCGGACCAAGGCTGCTGCCTCCGATTCCAATGAATACGCAGTGCCGGAAGGTGGAATTCGAAAGAAAGCCGGATGCAAGGGATTCGGAAGCATCAATGGCGGAAAGGGTGGAATCGGTAACCGCGTTGTAGAAGCCTGAAACCTGGTCGTGCAATTTTACCCGCATGCGATCAAAATGCTGATGGAGTTCCGCGCGTCGTGCGGGGTTGATCTCCGTCTGAATTCCACTCCAATCCAAAAGGAGGGGGGCGCTTCCAAAACGCGATGCCGTGATGCTCATGATTCAGTTTCCCTTTTCCTTCATGGCGCGAGAAATCACCAGCCGCTGGATCTGATTCGTGCCTTCGACAATTTGAAGCATTTTTGCTTCCCGCATGTGACGCTCCACCGGAAATTCGCGGGTGTAGCCGGAGCCGCCCAGGATCTGAACCGCATCGGTGGTCACTTTCATTGCCATATCGGTTGCAATCACCTTTGCTTGGGCGGCGGCGATCGAGAAGGGCTTGCCCGCATCTTTTAGCATGGCAGCCCGTTGGGTCATCAGTTTTGCGGACTGATAATCGTTCACCATGTCAGACAGCATGAATCCGACTCCTTGGAAATCAAGAATCGGTTTTCCGAATTGTTCGCGGATATTGGCATGGTGGATTGCGGTCTCGATTGCGGCCCGAGCGATGCCAAGGGCGGTGGCCGCGATCGTGATCCGGCCTGAGTCAAGGGCGGTGAATGCGATTTTCATTCCGTCACCCTCGGTTGCAATCCGGTTTGAAACGGGGACTTTTACGTCCTCGAGAATGATCTCCATGGTGTGCGAGATGCACATCCCCATTTTTTTCTCGCGTTTTCCCATTTTGATCCCGCTCATGCTGCGATCCAAAATAAAGCTGGAAACGCCTTTTGCCCCGGGTCCGCCCGTGCGAGCCATGACGATGAAGACATCCGCTTCATCAGCCTGGGTGATCCAGAGTTTCGTGCCGTTCAGCACATAGTGATCGCCTCTCAGTTCCGCCGAGGCTCGCAAACTCGCGGCATCCGAGCCGCTTCCGGCTTCTGACAAAACAAAGGATCCGATCCACTCACCCGAGGCGAGTTTCGGGATGTACTTTGATTTCTGTGCCGCCGCGCCGAAGGTATCGAGGATGACTTGGGGAAGTCCGGATACGGCAACGCTGACCGCATAGGCGCCGGAACTTGCAGCAATCTCTTCGATCGCAGCGAGATACTCCTGATAGCCAAGGCCCGCTCCGCCATGGGCTTCCGAGGTGGGAATGCCGGTCAGACCAAGAGAACCTAGTTCACGAATGATCTCCCGACGAAAGGTTTCGGTTTCCTCGTCATGCTCGACGATGGGTGCGATCCGGTCTTTCGAGAATTTCCGGGCAAGCTCGCGAATCTCAATCTGGCCTTCGGTTTCAAAGCTTGTATCAAACAGCATGATGATCTCCATACACCGGGAACTTGCGACAAAGCTCAAGCACCTGTCCGCGGATTGATTTCAGGGAGGCTTCGTTTCCTTTGGATTCAATGACCGCCTTGATCCAGAGGGCAACTTGTTTCATCTCGGGCTCCCGTAGTCCGCGAGTGGTCATGGCGGGAGTTCCGATCCGGATTCCGCTTGTGACAAAGGGAGAGCGCTTTTCGTTCGGTACGGTGTTCTTGTTTACGGTGATTCCGGCAAGATCGAGCCAGGCTTCAGCATCCTTGCCCGAGGTGCTGCCATCGAGGCTTCGAGAAAGGTCGACCAGCATCAGGTGGTTGTCGGTACCGTTTGTGATGAGCTTAAAGCCCTGCTCCATGAGTGCGGAAGCCAGAGCTTTTGCATTCTTGATTACCTGTTCCTGATACAGCCGGAATTCAGGCGTGAGTGCTTCCAGAAAGGCGACCGCTTTTGCTGCAATCACATGCATGAGCGGTCCACCCTGTATCCCCGGGAAAATGAGCGAGTTTACGGGTTTGATGTTTTCCGCACTGCTCAGGATGATTCCGCCGCGGGGGCCGCGAAGTGTCTTGTGAGTGGTGGAGGTGGTGTAAGTTGCATGGGGAATCGGGCTTGGATGCAAGCCCGCGGCAACGAGCCCCGCGATGTGGGCCATGTCGACGACGAGCTTTGCTCCCACTTCGTTTGCGATCTCGCCAAAGGTTTTGAATTCAATGATTCGGGCGTAGGCCGAGGCTCCTGCGATGATCACCTTCGGGCGATGCGTGCGCGCAAGATCGCGAACCTGATCAAAGTCGAGCAGGTCCGTGTCGGAGTTCAGGCCGTAGTGGAAGGCTTTGAAAAGTTTGCCAGAGAAATTCACAGGACTTCCATGAGTCAGGTGTCCGCCATGGGAGAGACTCATTCCGAGAATCGTGTCACCCGGGCTTAGCAGCGCATGATACACGCCCATGTTCGCGCTGGAGCCTGAGTGGGGCTGCACGTTCGCCGCCTCCGAATAGAAGAGTTTGCACACGCGCGCAATTGCTAGCGATTCCGCAGTGTCCACGTTCACACAGCCGCCGTAGTAGCGTTTTCCCGGATATCCTTCGGCATATTTGTTGGTGAGGATTGACCCTTGGGCCTCCATTACGGCGCGCGAGGCATAGTTTTCGGAGGCAATGAGTTCGAGTCCGTCCTCTTCCCGTGTGGATTCCGCGCGGATGGCTGCGTGGATTTCAGGATCTTGAACGGAGAGGGGATTCCAAAACGGGTTCTTGCTCATGGGAGGTTCCTTTTGATTTCGGGTCAGTCGGGTTTCTTGCCGAGCTTTTGAATTCGTCGCAGATGGCGCTCGCCCGGATCGGGTTTTGCCTGAAGAAAGCTCTTCAGGATTTCAGTCGCAGTTTCCAGGCTTACAATCCGGGAGCCCATGCACAATACGTTTGCGTGGTTGTGTTCACGCCCGAGTTTTGCCACTTCGGGGGATTCGGCAAGCACTGCGCGGATTCCGGGGTTCCGATTTGCGGCGATTGAAACTCCAACGCCGCTTCCACAGATCAGGACGCCCAAGGCGCCTGAGGATGTTTTGGCTTCTTGTTCGAGGAGGGTCTTGCAGAGAAGATTTGCATAATCCGGGTAGTCGACGCTTGCACTGCTTTCAGGCCCGAGATCCGTAAACGCAACCTGAAGCAGCGAGGCTCGTTTTACCAGCTCCGCTTTCAGGTCAAATCCCGCATGATCCGAGGCAATGAAAAGATTCATGGGTCAGGCGTCGGCCTTCTTGAAAAGAAGCGAAACGTTGGTTCCACCGAATCCGAAGCTGTTGCTCATGGCGGTGCGGATCGGCTTTTTCACGGCTTTGTTTGCCGTGAAATCAAGGCCAGTCTCGGCACATTTCGGATCAATGGTTTCAAGGTTGATGGTCGGAGGGACTATCGAATCCCGGATCGAGAGGAGCGAGAAGGCTGCTTCGATCGCACCAGCCGCGCCGAGCAAATGTCCGGTCATGGACTTTGTGGAGCTCAAATGCAGATTCTTCGCATGCGGAAACAAGCGCTTGCAGGCGATCGCTTCCTGAATGTCTCCGAGCGGAGTCGAGGTGCCATGCGTGTTGATGTAGTCCATGGAGTCGGCAGGAAGTTCAGACTCGGCAAGTGCATTCTTCATGGCACGATATCCGCCATCCCCATCCTCAAGCGGCTGGGTGATGTGGAAGGCATCGGAAGATGCGCCGTAGCCTGCGATCTCGCCGTAGATCTTCGCGCCGCGTTTTTTTGCGAATTCATATTCCTCCAGCACGAGGACTGCGGAACCTTCGCCCATCACGAATCCATCGCGGCCGACGTCAAAGGGACGGGAGGCGCGGGTGGGTTCGTCGTTGCGGGTGGAAAGCGCGCGCATTGCCGCAAATCCACCGATTCCAAGGGCACACACCACGGACTCGGCGCCGCCTGCGAGCATCACGGTCGCTTCACCCCGCTGAATCGTGCGATAGGATTCACCGATGGAGTGGGCGCTTGATGCGCATGCAGAGACAGAACAATAATTGGTGTTCTGGGTGTTCAGCAGAATCGAAAGCTGTCCTGCGGCAAGGTTCGGAATCACTTGGGGAATGAAGAAAGGAGAAATGCGACGTATGCCCTTGTCGCGAAGGGTGTTGTGGGTGTCCTCGATCCCGGGGAGTCCGCCCATGCCGACACCGATGTTGATTCCGATTTCGGTCGCGGAAATTTTGTCCCGGACCTGCTCGAGTCCTGAATCCGCATAGGCCTCCACTCCTGCAACGAGCGCGAGGTGGATGAAGCGATCCATGCGTTTCATCTCGCGCGGGGAGACGGCCTGCGTGACCGGAGGCTGATCTTTGCCGCGTGGGTAAAGGGGAGTGGAGAGGGTTGCGGTCGGCTCGAAGTTTTTGACTTCGCCTGCAATCTGGGCCGAACAATCGCCCGGATCAAACAGGCTCACGCGCCCGATCCCGGATTTCCCTTCGATGATTGAATTCCAGGAGGCTTCCCGGGTGTTCCCTACGGGACTCACAATGCCAATGCCAGTAACCACTACACGATATTTTCCAAATCGAGACATGCAGGGAATTTACCTTGGGAAGAGCCTGTTTGGAATGCGAAAATGCATCAAATCAGGCGGAGTTTGAATGAAAAAGATTGATCTCCTGCGGGTTCCCTGAGCATGCTGGCGGTGCGGGAGGAGGATGCCTTGAAGCGAGCAATGATTTTAGGAGTTATTCTGGGGTGCTGCTTACATTCGACCGGAGTCCGGGCATTTCCTTCCGTCGGGGACAGGGCGCGCTATGGGACCTGATGGTGCTTGGCTCAAAAATGCGGGTGTGCGAATTCTATCATGAGGATTCCCGGCTCACGTACATTCTGGGGCCGGTGCCGTTTGGGTTGATTCGCTTTCAGGTGTACCCGGGAGAAGAGGAGTTTTTGGATTTTCATCTCACGAAGGCATCATTCAAGGCAGCAGCGAGTCCCTGAGCCGCTTCAGTGCTTCAAGTTTGGCGGGATTGTTTTCTCGCTCAAGGATGGGCTCGAAATCAAGGCGGGCGAGGATCTTCTGAAGGGCGTCCTCATCTTTCGGGTCATACCCGAGAGACTGGAGAAACTGGCGGGTCCTTTTCGCGAACTCGAAAATTTTTGCAATGTACCCGATCTGGGAGGGGTCTCTTGTTGCAAAGTCGGGCGCGAAAATCCGGAACAGTGGATCGTGTGGTGCTTCTTTCCGGACTTTCGTTTCGGTAATTGAATTCATGGCAAGACTCAGTCCGAGTGATTTTAGAGCATTTTGCCGGACTCGCAGCAGAAAAACGGCGATGGATTCATTTTCGGAAACAAGTTTCTCGGACTTCCGGAGAGTTTCAGGATTTCGTGCACCACTGTCGATCTGGTCTTTCGCGCGTAGGCCCGCTTCGAGGGCGAGATTCAAATTCATCTCAGGAGTCCCCGGAAGGGCGCGCAGGGATCCTTCTTGGGCAAAATTCACAAAATGAAGTGCTGAACCCAGAGCCCGGAGGTTCTCCAGGGCCGAGGCTTCGATCCATTCCTTGGCTTGTATGAAAACCTCATCGAGCGAAAGGGCGAGTAAATCTTCCCGGTGCGACGGTGTGTCGAGCGTTGGTTTCCAGAACTGAAACTCAAGGGCTGACACAAAACGGGAGGCATAGGCGATCTTCCCGATGAAGTCCGGCACCGATTGAATGGCCTCAATCGCATTCCGGCGCTCCTGAGGGGTGTTGCCAACCCTCATATCGAAGTGGGTGAAATTCCGATCGCGTCCCAGTTCGGAGGTGCTGGTCTCGGAGGCCCGTGTGACTTGGGCCAGAGAGAGTAAGGTGGCAGTGTCAGGTTGCCTTCTGGAAGGTCCCTGGGAATTCCCTCCGCCGAACAACCGGGTGCACGCGGAAAGGGCAAGTGCGAGCCCGAGGCCCGCAAGAAAGGGGAGTGCATGATATTTCATGTTCTTATTTCTTATCGGGTACTTAGATAAAAATCAAATCCGGCAATCGTCCCCGTTTATTTAATAAACAAATTTTGTTTACATGCCGCGTTTTCGGAGGTAGGGTCGCGGTCATGAAAAATTCGCTTCTAAATTCGGGTTGGGTTCTGGGATTGGTTCTGATCGGGCTTGCCGGATGTGATCCGGTTCCGAGGCGCACGCTGACGACGGAGGAAAAGATCGCGGATCTTTACTGGATTTATTCCCAGTTTGGCGAGAATTACGCGCCTCTTGAGATGAAGCAAAAGCTCCACGGACTTGATTACGAGAAGTGGAAGGCGGATACGATCGAGGCCGCGAAGCTCACCAAGACCAATGATGAGTTTTACCAGCTCATGATGAAGTTTGTGGCGGGCTTCAAGGATGCTCATACGTCGGCGTCGCTTACGAACTCGTCGCTGCCGAACCGGGCCCAGGTCGCCTTTCTTGGTTTCGGAGGGTATCGGCACGGGGATTCGCTCATTGTAAAGAGACTGCTGCCCACCATCACCAAGGACTCAGCCTATCCGATCGCGGTCGGAGACGAAATTCTTACGATCAATGGTGTGTCTCTGAAGGACGCGATTGATCGGGATCTCGTACCGCTGCGCGATCTTGGAAACCGTGAGGCAAATTACACGTTTCACATGAACAAGCTCTTCAACCGGGTTTCCACCATGAATGGCTTGCCGGCAGAGAAGGATGTGGTTTTGTCCGTGAAGCGGGATGATCGGAAATTCACCGTAAAGCTCCCGTGGGTTTTGAAGGACCTGGTTCAGTTCCGCGAGGAGCAGGATGCCGCAACCGAGAAGACCAAGTCCGCGAATTTTCTCATGGTGTCGGATGATGCAGATCCGACCCGGTTGTTTTCCTTCAACTTCATCGGGTTTGACGGACGGGTGCTCAAACCCATGGAACAGATCGCAAAGGTCACTCGCGGACTTCGGAAAAAGTTTTCAGACGGCTTCCGAATGATCGATTCGATCGCAGCGTGGAGTCCGGTGGATGAGGTCGCCAGTGCAAGCCTCGAGTCTGCAACTCCGATGGAAAGACTGAAGGAAGTGCGCGCGGTACCTGCAAGTGCCGTGTATGTGGACGGCTCGAAAACCTATCCCGCCTACGTGGTGCCCTCCAAGGTGCGAACCGCCGATGGGACGGAAACCAAGGAAAAACGACTGGTGGGCTACATCCTGATCGACACGTTCTCGCCGAATGCGGATGAGGACGATGTGATCACGGAGTTCAAGAACACCCTTGCCTCCATGCAGGCGCTCGGGGTTCAGCATCTGGTTCTGGATACCATCAACAATGGCGGCGGCTCGCTCATTCTTGGAATGAAAATGGCGCAGCTTCTGTCGCCCGGAAAGATCGAGATGCCGAAGATCCAGTATCGCCTCAGTGACAGTTGGCTTGATCAGTTCGAGACTGAATCACTTGAGGCAAGAAGCGATTCGGAGCGTGAGTACTCACGCCGGCTTCTGGAGAGTTTCCTTCAGCAAAAGAAAACGGGGAGCCGACTCTCCATCATCGAGAGTGCAGAAACTCTGGCTCCGTTCTCGATCAATGAAAACCGCGATCTCGAGCAGCCCTTCAAGGTGGTGTTGCTTGTGAATGAAATGTGCGCGTCCATGTGCGACATCTTTGCCGGAATCCTGCAGGACAATCAGATGGCAACGGTGATGGGTGCCCGGACCATGGGGGCCGGCGGAAACGTCGTGGCCTACAACCAGGCGCCGAATTCCCATTTGGAACTCAGGCAAACCGAGTCCCTCATTGTGAGAAGGAATCTGAATGCGGATCAGACCCCAAGCTACATCGAGAATTTCGGGATCGAGCCGGAAATCGAAATCAAAGTAAGCGAGATGGCAAAGACCAAGTATGTGGATGCCATCAAGAAAGCCATGGTCGAGGTTACGAAGAAATAGTCGAGCGGAAATGAGGCTCGAGGCCAAAAAAACAAAAAAGCCCCGCTCCGGTGGAGTGGGGCTTTTTTTATTGAAACTGTTGAAGCCAGATTGCTCAAAAAGGCCAATCTGAAGGAATGCAGCAGAGTGGTCTTTTTCAGCGGCCTGTTTTAGTGATTCGCGCTGGCTTTTGCGTTGATGTAGTTGATTACATCACCAACGGTCTTCATTTTTTCAGCTTCTTCGTCAGGGATGTCCATGTCGAATTCTTCTTCCATGGTCATGACGAGCTCGACGATGTCGAGGCTGTCCGCACCAAGGTCTTCAATGAAGGAAGCTGCGGGTTTTACTTTTTCTGATTCAACTGCGAGCTGGTCGCAGATGATCGAACGAACTCTATCTTCTGTATTTGCTGACATTTGCTGTCTTCTCCTTATTCCAAAGCTGGATTCAAGTACCAGTACTCAAATAATAGTTGGCTGTTTTTAGCGCGTATTCGGTCAAATGTAAAGGCCGCCATTCACTCCAATCACCTGTCCGGTGATGTATTTTGACGACGGACCTGCAAGAAATCCCACGAGTTCAGCGATATCCGTTGTCTGACCCAATGTTCCCAGTGGAATGTTGTCTGTGATCGCTTTTTTCTGCGCATCATTCAGTGCACCGGTCATGTCGGTTTCGATGTAGCCGGGAGTCACTGCATTCACGCGAATCTGACGGGAGGCCAGTTCTTTTGCAAGACTCTTCGTGAGTCCGATCATGCCGGCTTTCGCTGCGGCATAGGAAACTTGTCCTGCGTTCCCCATCTCACCCACGACAGAGGAGATCTGAATGATGGATCCTGCACGTGCCTTCATCATGAGTTTCGCGGCCTCGCGAGAACAGAGCACTGCGGAAACGAGGTTGGTCTGAAGCGTGCGGTCGAGGGATTCTTTTCTCAATCTCAGAATGAGACCATCTTCTGAAATGCCCGCGTTGTTCACGA
>CANGWP010000006.1 GCA_947457605.1 Bdellovibrionales bacterium
GATCTGAAAGAGATGGTTCTTGCAGGAAATACCGCAATTGAAATCAAACGAAGTGCAATACAGAACTTTGGTTTGCAGACCCTCAGGGTTTCGGCATTGAAGAAGGCTGTCGCGGGGCTTACCTCAATTGAGGAAGCCGTGTCGATGACCAGTGAATAAGAGTATTCAGGGAGGCGCTTAAAATGGGAAAACTTACACTGATCGCATTGCTTCGGGCGATGGTTGAACAGGATGCATCTGACTTGCATATCACAAATCAAAGTCCGCCCCAGTTCCGGATTCATGGAAAGCTTGCCAAGGCGAAAACGGATCCGTTGACTCCGGAGTCCATCAAGGAACTCGTGTATGAAATTCTCACCGAATCACAAAAAAAGACTTTCGAGGCCAATCATGAGCTCGATTTTTCTTTTGGTGTGAAGGATGTGGCGCGATTCCGGGGTAATTTGTTTTTCCAGCGGGGAAGCATGGGGGCTGTTTTTCGAAAGATTCCGGTTACGATACCGGATTTTGATTCGCTGCGGTTGCCCGAAACCATCAAGAAAATTGTGCGCCAGCCAAATGGCCTGTTTCTGGTTACCGGACCTACGGGTTCGGGTAAGTCTACTTCACTTGCTGCAATCATTGATTTTATCAACCGCGAGGATAGTGGACACATTCTGACAGTCGAAGATCCCATCGAATTCACCCACCCGCACCGAAACTGCATTGTGAACCAACGGGAGGTTGGAACCGATTCGCATACATTCCATGATGCTTTGAAACACGCACTTCGTCAGGATCCCGACTTCATTCTGGTCGGAGAGTTGCGGGACCTCGAGACCATCGAAATGGCCCTGACCGCCGCTGAAACCGGGCATATGGTGTTCGCCACCATGCACACCAACAGTGCGGTCCAGACGATTGCGCGTGTTGTAAACGTCTTTCCGCCTCACCAACAAGCCCAAATCAGGCAGCTTCTTGCTGCTACTCTCGCAGGGGTGATGACCCAGCAGCTCGTGCCTAATTCCGGACGGCCTGGTCGGTCTGCGGCGTATGAGCTTATGGTTCCAACTCTTGCGATTCGAAACCTGATTCGTGAGGACAAGATGCATCAGGTCTATGGGGTCATGCAATCCGGACAAGCGGGTACCGGGATGCAAACCATGAATCAGGCGCTCGCGGACCTTGTTCGAAAAGGCAACCTGAACAAGGCCGATGCCATGGGATACAGTCTCCTCCCTGAAGAATTGATGAAGATGGTGTGAGGTAACCCAAGATGGCAGAGTACCAGTATGTAGCCCAGGACGGAGCGGGAAAGAAGGTAGAGGGTCGCCTTGAGGCCAATAACGAGGGCGAACTCAGGATGCTCCTGCGAAGCAAGGGGCTAAGGCCCACCCGGATCTCAAAGGTTGCACTTGGGCAGATGGATGTCGGGATCACGATCAAACGAATGCTGGGGGGTGCGAATTCACTCCCTCCAGAGCGACTCATGAACTTCGTAAAGCAACTTCAGACCATGATTGCATCGGGTGTGCCATTGGTTCAGGCGATTGAGCTCTTTCTGGATCAGGAGTCCCACCCGTACATGAAATTGATTTTGACTTCTTTTCGGGATCGTTTGAACGGCGGTAGCTTTCTCTGGGAGTGCATGTCGGCGTACCCGGATGTGTTCGAACGGGTATTTGTCGCGCTCGTTAGAGCCGGGGAGTCATCGGGCACTCTTGATGTGATGCTGAAGCGTTCAGGGAAATATTTGGAAAATTCCTATCGACTGCGCCGCCTGATTCGGAGTTCGATGAATTACCCGATCATTGTGAGCGTAATTGCACTGGGAGTGATTGTATTGATGCTAACGCTTGTGATTCCTAAGTTTGAATCCATGATCACATCGTCTGGCGGGGAATTGCCGGGACCCACGAAATTCGTAATCGATCTTTCCCATGGGCTCATCAATAATTTTGGATTGGTAGCCGTGGTTTGTGGCGCAGTCATTTATCTGATCCGTTCTTACGTTAAGACAAATGAGGGACGCGTCGTAATCCAAAACATTTCAATGAAGCTCCCGGTTTTCGGCCCCTTGATCATTCAAAGCGGAGTTGCGAGATTCACCCGTACCATGGCAACCCTCTTGGCTTCGGGAGTTCCGATTGTGGATGCGCTTGAGATTTGCAAGGCTGCTGCAAGTCACGTCGCGTACGAGGATGCAATTGGCATGATGAAGCGCGAGGTCGAGCTTGGAGCCACCTTTAGTAACGCAATGCTTCGGCAGCAGGCCCTGTTTCCAAAGATGGCGATTCAGATGACGGTTGTTGGGGAAAGCACCGGAAACATGGACAAGATGCTTGAGAGGGTCGCAGATTTTTATGAGGAAGAGGTCGAAACTTCCGTTCAGGGCATGTTGAAGCTCATCGAGCCCTTCATGCTCGTATTCATGGGCGGAATTGTGGGAGGATTGTTGATCGCGATGTATTTGCCTGTTTTTCAAATGGCGGGGAACTCTGGCAATTGAATCGCATTGAGTCGGTATAAAGGGGCGCAGATATGGCAGAAGCATTGTCGATAGACACGATCACAAGACCCATTCTTGGGAAATCCGTAAAGATTGAAGCCTTGAAAAAGATGATCCTGAAGGTCGCACCCGCAAAAACAAACGTGCTGATCATTGGCGAAAGCGGAACCGGAAAAGAGCTGGTTGCGCGCGCACTCCACGAGTTGAGTCCGGTGAAGGATGGCCCCTTCATTGCGGTCAACTGCGGGGCGATTCCCGAGAGTCTGATTGAGAGCGAGCTTTTTGGACATAAAAAAGGGAGTTTCACGGGGGCGATTGCTGATAAGCCAGGCCTTTTTGAGGTGGCGGACGGTGGCACGCTCTTCCTCGATGAGGTAGGGGAGCTGCCCGTATCCATGCAGGTAAAGCTCTTGCGAGCACTTCAGGATCGCGCGATCCGGCGTGTGGGTGGAAATGAGACCGTCAAAACTGATGTGAGAATCGTGGCTGCCACAAACAAGAACCTCGAGGAAGGCGTAAAGAAGGGCACTTTTCGGGAAGATCTTTATTACCGACTCAATGTGATCATGCTCGAGACCCCGCCGCTTCGCGAGAGGGTGGGGGATGTTGAAGAGCTGGTTCAGGTGTTTTTTGATCGCTTCAATGAAAAACAAAAACGAAACTTAAAAGGGGTATCGCTGGATGCGCTCGAAGTGCTTCTTTCGCACGCCTGGCCGGGGAATATCCGTGAACTTGAGAACGTGATGGAGCGGGTGGTGACGCTTGAGTCAGGCTCCGAGATCTCGGTTTCAACTTTGCCAAGCGAGATCGTTCATGCAGCAAGAAAAGCCGCTGGAGCGCCGAAAGAACTCATACTTCGGGCTGATTTTTCGGTGGGGCCTGTGGATTTGGAAGCGGTACTGTCGGAAGTCCGGAAGTTCTACCAGCGGGAAGCACGCATTTATGCAAAAGGAGATGTTTCGCTCGCGGCGACACTCTTTAAAGAGTGAAGGGGCCCGTAGCTTTCGCTGCGAGCCCCTTCATGGATGTGATGTAAAACTAAAATTAGATGCCTACCGCGGTGTTTTGGATGTTTCCGGTTTGATCTACTTGCCAAACGTCAACTTGCACGGCCGCGCCGGCGCGGATTCTGCCACGAGCTTGTGCGGTAAAGGCAGAGGATGTGATGGTACTTCCGAGAGTCCCCTCTCCTTCCAAGGCTCCGCCTCCGTCCGAGGTGGTTGCCAAATAGTGGTTTACATTTGGGCCAGCAGTGCACGCGCCCTGGGTTCCATTGAAATCCCAGTTCAAACAAGATGCCAGCGTTGCCGTCACCCCGCAAGTGGTACCCTGGGCTACGGTATTCGAAAAGCCTACCGTGTAATAGGACCTTGCAGCATCCCTGGTGTAACCGATGCTGGATAAGCATGCTGAGTAAGAACTTCTATCCGCAAGCCACGCGTTTTCCACTGTCCTAAGAGCGCCGAGTTGAATGCGCGCTTCGCTTTGTCGGGCCCTAGCCTGAAAGCGATTGTATTGTGGGATTGCAAGAGTTGCCAGAATACCAATGATGGCCACCACAACCATCAACTCCACGAGAGTAAAGCCCGACCGGTTCATATTAATTAATTTCTTCATTAAGTACCCCTTTAGCATTTGAATTGTAATGCTTCGTTTGTAGAATAAATCCGAAGCCATGAAATTGCGAACTTTTTTTCATTCACCACTGCTGTTTGCGTTTTTTTTTCTTGCTTCATTTTTGTTTTTAACGAGGGCTGTTGAATTCAGAAGACCCGAAGTCAGAGTGGACACAGCGTATGAATTGACACCCCAGTTTTTCAGGATGATCGCATTCGGATTTTGGCCGGCAGCGGTAGACTCTCTTTGGATCAGGACGTTTCAGTACATCGGTGATCGCGAAATAACCAAAGAGTGGGCTCCCGAGCTTCTGCGGGTCTATCGTTTGATCCAGTCTTTGGATCCTCTTTTCTTTGAGACTTATGAAGAAGGGTCGATTGCTTTCTCGGTGATTCTCTCTGATCCGGATTCGTCACTCGAGCTTTTGAATCGTGGAATCCAGGTGTATGAGTCTGGAAATGTGCCGCCAAAGGTCTGGAAGAGAGCGTATGTTTTGTACCTTTATCGTGCTTATGTGAATGGATTTTTGAAAAACGATTTCGTAGCCGCCAAAAAGGATTATCTCGGGGCTGATGTGGCGCCCGGAGCGCCTGAATACCTGCACGATATGAGAAAGTGGCTTGAGAAGGAAGGGTCCGAAAAGAGGCTTGGGAAGCAAATTTTACGGGCCATGATTCGAACAACTCCGGACACAGCGGTGAAGAAAAGACTTGAGGAGAAACTAAAGGCCTATGAATAAGCATGCCGCTGCCGTGGAGGTGTCGAAGCTTGAATTCAGGATTAAGGCTAAACGCCTTTTGCAGGATGTTGGGTTCCGGGTCGATCGGGGTGAATCATTCGCCGTCGTTGGGCACAATGGTGCAGGAAAGACCACCTTGTTTCAGCTCATTCTTGGGATCAAATTCCCGAACCAGGGAGAGATCAAGATTCACGGAATCAACAACCTCGATTCGAGCGCAAGGGGCGCTCTAGGATATTTGCCGGAACGTCCTTATCTTGATCCTGAAGTCAGATTCAAATCCCATTTGCGTCTCCATTTGGACCTGATCGGATACCCTCGGGATGGCTTTGCCGAAGAGGTTGACCGGGTATCAAAGGAGGTTGGGCTAAGCGAGAATCTGAGTCAACGCTTCAAGACCTTCTCCAAGGGAATGCTGCAAAAGGCTATGCTCGCCACTGCCTTGCTGGGGGATCCGGCGCTCCTGATTCTTGACGAGCCCATGAGCGGACTCGATCCGGAGTCGAGAGAGCGAATGAAAGAAAGATTTGCAAATTGGAAAAAGCTTGGAAAGACACTGATTTTTTCATCCCATGCCTTTGAGGATGTTCATGAATTCGCAGACCGGGTCCTCGAACTCAAGTCGGGGAGAATTTTATTCTTGGGAGAGCCATCCTCGTGGAGGCCGGAAGCATGATTCAGGCTCTGAATTATCGTGTGGGCATGGCTCTTCTGATTCAATCAATCCAGGGTCTGGTGCGCGAGAGAATTTTGTACAATATCTTGTTTGTCTCGCTTTTCTTGCTCTTCATGGGATACCTCGGGGCGCTTCTGGTCTACGGGCATCAAGAGCGGGTCATGGTGGATTTCGGGGTATTCATCAACGCACTTTCTGTAATCGGAGTAGCTGCAAGTGCGGGAGCCAGAAGCATTCGCCTCGAGTCCGAATCGAGACTCGTCTATCCGATTCTTGCTCGCCCTGTTTCAAGAGTGGTGTATTACTTTTCCCGTTGGCTTGGGGTTTCGGTTTTTCTACTCTTCAACTTGTTTCTTCTGACCCTGGTTCTGTGGGTTGGGCTTCAGGCCACGGGGGGCGGGGTGAATCTCGCCTTGATTCAAGCAATGGGCTTGATTTGGGTCGAGTCGGTTTTTGTGGTTGCTCTTGCGACTTTCTTTTCAATGTTTTTCAAGCCCGGCCTCTCGGTCATGAGTGTAATCACCTATGTTTTTATCAGCCACAATCATGAGCAGCTTGCTTTTCTCACGCAGAAAGGGGGAGGCGCGGGATTCACTTTGATGCAAAACCTTACTCCCGACTTGAGTGCTCTTTTTCTCGATATGAGGGTGTATTATGACCAGCCCCTGAGTGCCTCCGAGTTTTTCCTTCGGGCCGGATACGGATTCGGATGGGCACTGATGTTTATTCTGATTGGAAACGCGATCTATTTCAGAAAGAATCTTTGAATGATCCACTCGGCACTCGTCATCGCATTTGGCTTGATCATCGGAAGCTTTTTGAATGTGGTGATCCACAGACTTCCCCTCGAGCAATCCATCATTCGTCCTGGCAGTCGCTGTCCATCCTGCGGCACCGGGTTGCGGTGGTTTCACAATATTCCGCTTTTTGGATACCTGTTTCTTCGCGGCAAGTGCGCTACCTGCAAAGCCCCGATCTCTTGGCGCTATCCTTTGGTTGAATTTCTTACTGCCTTCTTGTTTTGGGTTTCGTTCAGGGATCTTCCCGTCGGAGTGTTTGAAGTGATCTCCCAGTTTCGAATTTGGCTTTTCATCTCACTTGGACTTGCCATCACCTTCATTGATCTTGACCATAGAATCATTCCTGATGAACTCAGTCTTGGCGGATGGGCAGTGGGAGCTCTCACCGCATATTGGGATTTTCGCGGAGGGCTCGCTCCCCTCTTGATTGCTTCCGTCGTGGGTTTTGGTTTTTTTTATCTCTTCGCTCTTATCTACGAGAAGGTCACCGATCGTGCGGGTCTTGGGGGCGGGGATATCAAGTTCATGGGTACGATCGGGGTGTTTCTGGGTTTTGGGGGAATCTGGGCCTCCATCATGATCAGCTCGATTGTGGGCAGTCTGGTCGGAATCCTCATCGCCAAGCTCAATCGATCCGAAAATGCACTTAGAACGGCCATTCCTTATGGGCCTTTCCTCGTTCTCGGGGCTTTGGTAGAACTCTTCTTCGAGGTATCGCGATGGATCAGCCCCTAGAGGAAGAGTGGAGAAATTTCGAGCGTTACGAAAAGATTCGGATCAGAGAGCGGAGGAAGCGTTTCTGGACGATTGCTCTGGCCATTTTTTTCTTCTTTGGCTTGTGTTCGATTCCTGTGATCCGGGAACGCTCACCCAAGTGGCAATCTCTTCGGGCGGCGCTTGAATTATCGCTCGAGCTTGAACACATGAAGACACGGGCAATTCAGGAGAAGCGTCCCGCAATTCTCCGATTCACGGAGGGCGCCGGCTTTCGAGTTGAGTTTGTGGCTGACTGCGCGAGCAAGTCGGAACCATCTCTTGAAAAAGAGGGAAAATGGCAAGACCATGAGGGCGCTTTGAAGGTCCTTTCGACTGAAGATCTGACTCATCATTCCATTGCTTTGGGAGCTGACGAGTTTTGCTTTGATCCTGTTTATGGGTTGAATGGCGTGAAGACCCGGCTGGTTCTTGTCATTGCGCCCGTCAAGGATCTGGCAGAGGGGCGGATGGAGCGCGCTTCCTATGTTGAACTCGAGGGCGAATCGGCAAAAATTTCCGTAAATTAGGGCCAATCAATTGTAATTTGCCCATGCACTGTGTAACCTTTCAAAGATGGCATCCGCTCAAGGACGGGCAGGAAGTGGCTTTAGTCTTTCAAGTCTATTCGGATCAGGCAAATCCCTGATCGGTCTGAGCATCGGTGCGTCCAGCACCAAAGCGGTTGAAATCAAAAAGCGCGGAAAAGGATGGATTTTTTCTGCGTTTGAATCAAGTCCCGTTGAGGGTTCGCTTTCGGACCAGCGGGAGATCATCAATCCATCATCCATTACAGATGCGATTCGAGATGTTTTTTCGCGCGCACGGATTCCAAACAAGGAGATTTGCGCTGCGGTTTCCGGCAGTGGGGTGATCATTAAAACCCTTACCTTGAGTGTCACCAACATGAAAGAACTCAATGATCAGGTGCTTTGGGAGGCGGAACAGTACATTCCATTTGATATCAATGATGTGGTGGTCGATTTTCAGGTTCTACGAAAACTGAAGGACAATCAGGTTGAAGTAATCATCGTTGCGGTGAAAAAAGACTTCATTGACCAGTATCGAAGTGTGATTGAAAGCGCGAAATTGAAAATCAACGTTTTCGATGTCGAGGTGTTTGCTCTTCAGAATTGCTTTGAGATGAATTATGATCCACCACTCAATCAGGCGGTTCTTCTGGCAGATATCGGGGCAATGAGCACCAAGATGGTGATTTGTTCCGAAGGTGTGCCCTTATTTACGAAAGACTCCCCCTATGGCGGCAGTCTGGTGTCACTTGAGATTCAACGGGAGCTCAAGTTGCCCTCGATCATGGATGCGGAGGCACTGAAGATTTCAGGAAATCTCCCTCAGGAGGTTTCAGAAATTGTAAGCCGGACCTCACACACGATTGGGGCTGAGCTGAAGAAGTCGCTTGATTTTTACAATGCATCTTCTGTCGGCCCCCCGGTTTCCGTGGTATTTCTCTCAGGGGGCGCGTCGAGGGCGCCGGGGCTGGTTCAAGTTGTCTCGGAATATGTTGGAACACCGGTTGAGTTTTTGAATCCGTTTGAGCGCGTCCAGGTGAATCCCAAAAAGCACACACCCGAATTTCTTGAGAGCATTGCGCGTGAAGCGGTGATTCCAATTGGACTTGCACTCAGATCGGGGGATTCGAAATGATTCGGATCAATCTCGCACGTAAAAAGCAGATGTCAGGGGGTGGCGGAGCGTCCTTCTCGACGCCTGAGGGGAGCGGGTTTTCCCTCAAATCGATTTTTGAGGGTCGCGGTGAAGACATTTGGACGGTAATCAGTGTGATCGGGATTCCATTGGGGCTTGCTTTCGGGGCCAACGAATTCTACGAGGATTACCTGCAAAAACGGACTGCGGAGGTGCAAAAACAAATTGCAGATCGGGGCAAAGACCGCGAAAAGCTCCAGCGTGAATTGCAGAGTGTGAGGGGATACGAGGATATCAAAAAGCAACTTGAGCAAAACTCGGCTGTAATTCGAAACAAAATTGATACGATCGAAAAGCTGATCCGAGACCGGGATTTTGCAACCAAATCATTGATGACTCTGGCCCAATCCATGCCCAAAGAGATGTGGGTTACCGAATATTCTTCGCTTGAAAAAAGTTACAGGCTGGCCGGGTCAAGTCTGGATGCCGGTTTGATTTCCGATCTCATGGCAAGGCTCCAAAAAAGCATCTATTTCACAAATGTTCAGTTGATGTCCAGTTCCTCCACGGATGGTCAGGGAATGAAAGCTGACTTCACATTGCAAGGGAAGGTGGAGTGATGGAGGCTCTAAAGAGATTTCCATCGCTGTTGTTGCTCGTCGGATTTCTTGCTTATCTTGCCTATAATGTTTATGAATTCGAGTACTCCGAGTCGGGTGAAATCCAAAAACTTCAAGCGCAGGTCAAGCAGGCGGATGCCGAGCTTGAAGGCATGCGGAAGAAGAAAAAAGAAGGTGAGGCCTTTTTAAAAAGTTTGGATGCAAAAAAAGAGGAAATCCGGGAACAAGCAAGAAAGCTTGCGGGGTATCAAGGCGCTCTCTCGGAGGCTGCTGACATACCAAATTTGATCAAGATTCTACTGACAGAAGCGAGAAAGCTTGAAATCCGTGTGGACAAAATGGAGCCGGGCAAAAAGACCCAAAAGGAATTCTATCTTGAACAGGAGTTCAGGCTTGATATCAAAGGGAGTTTTTCTCAGATTCTGATGTTCATGCATCGAATCTCTCAGATGCAGCGTATCTTGAGGGTGGGGAGTTTCAACCTAAAAAAGAGCACGATCAGTCTAAGCTCCAGATCTGTCACATTGGATTCATCCATTTCGGTGAATGCGTATCAGTACACCGTCAGTAAAGAGGATGCCCTTAGCAAAGAGGCGGAGATAAAGGATGGGGGGGCAAGGAAATGATTTCAATCTTGTTCCTTGTTTCCCTTTCTCCCTTTGCCGGCTCAACAGGCTTTGCGGCTGTACCTATAGAGTCGCCAAATTCTTCCATGGAAGCGATATTGAATGAGGATTTGATTCGGTCTCTTCGTGATCCTTTTGAGGCACCCGTAGTTGTGAAGGAGTTTAAAGCGAAGGCGCAGTCGGACCTTGAGCTATATCAACTTAGGGATCTGAAACTCAATGGCGTGATTACCGGTCCAAAAAAACCCAGAGCTCTGATTGCATCACCAAAGGGCCAAACTTTTTTCGTCAAGGTGGGAGACATGGTGGGTGCTCGTGAGGGCCGTGTAACACAAATCACTCCTGATTCAGTGCGGGTGACTGAGTTTTACGTGGACGAAAAAGGGAAGCGTCTCCCCGACGTTTTCGAAATGCGGATGGATGGAGAAATTCGATCCCTGGACAGGAAGGGCGGGAATTGAGGTATGAATAGAAATTTAGCTGTGGGTCTTGTGCTGGTTTTGGGACTTCAGTCTGGAGTGCGCGCTCAGGATGCAAATCCGTTGGATACAGTGATGAATTCGGCGAAGGATAAGAAATTCACAGGGTCCCCCATCACGCTTAAGCTCAAGGATGCCGATATCAACGAGGTGCTTAGGTTGATTGGTGAGGCCAGCGGGTTCAATGTCGTTGTCAGCCCCGGAGTATCAGGGAAGGTTACCGTATCTCTCGAGGATGTACCTTGGGATCAGGCATTGGATGTGGTCATGACTACCTTGAATCTGGCAGCCGAAAGGTTCGAGAGCATCCTCAGGGTGATGCCACGGGATGTTCTTTTGAAGGAGAAACAGTCATTTCTCGATGCGGAAAAAATGGCATCCCAAGCCGCACCCAGGATCACCAGGGTGTTTCCGATCAGCTATGCGGATCTGAATCAGTTAAGTGCTCTTTTAAAGGGTTTTCTCAGTACGGCTCAGTCAACCCAGGCGGATTCGACAGCGGCAGGACTTTCTAGCATTCAGGTGGATCAAAATACTCAAAGTCTCATTGTTCGGGATACGGCTGAGGGCGTGGAGCGGGTCCGGAAGATGATCGCGCTTCTGGACGTTCAAACGCCTCAGATCATGATCGAGGCAAAGGTAATTGATGCAACCGAAAGTTTCACGCATACCATCGACGGAAAATTTGGATTGAGTGCGGGTTCAAGTTCACTTTCCATTAATGGTGCCGCGCTCGCAGGGTCATCATCAGGCGGAAGCGCTCCCGGAGGCATAGGTCAGAGCGCTTCTCAACAAGCCGCTCAGGGTAGCGTGAACTCATTTAAGCTCGGCATAGGAAGCTCATTCACACTGAATGCGATTTTGAATTATTCCGAGGCAGAAAACCGTGCAAATGTAATCACATCTCCCCGTTTGGTTGTTCTTAGCGGAAAAACAGCAGCTTTAATCCAGGGAGGGCAGTTGGCCGTGGAAACGATCACCAATACGGTCGCTGGCCCGCAAAACGGATTCACATTTCTCAATTATAATACAAGCTTGAATGTGACTCCAAGAGCCACAAACGATGGTTCGGTTTTCATGAAGTTGAATCTGCAGAGGGATATTGTTCAAACAGCCATTGGCGCACAGCCTACCATCGCTCCAAGGAGTGTAAACACCGAGGTGGTGGTGGACAGCGGAAATACACTGGTGCTTGGAGGAATCCAAAGCTCTCAGGAGACAAGCGCATCCACCGGATTTCCCTTTCTTCGAAAGCTTCCACTTCTGGGTTGGCTTTTCGGAACCGAGAATCAAACGGCCGACAAAAACGAGCTCATGTTTTTTGTTACACCAAAAATAATCAATGCAAAGAAAACATCCCTCAATGATGGCGGACCCCAAGAGCCAGAAGCCAAACCGGCCAACTTATGAAGCCATCACGCGGAAATCCCCAGATTTATCACTATCTGAAGAAGTACCAGGCGGATCCCCGGTCCAGGGTGTTTGCGCCCCTGGCGGAGGCATATCGAAAGGCCGGATTATTGGATGAGGCGATCGAAATCTGTCGTGATGGGATCCGCTATCATCCCAATTTTATCGGGGGAAGAGTGGCTCTTGCGAGAGCTCTCTTCGATAAGGGGGACTACGAGGCCACGGTAAAGGAGTTGTCACCCGTTGTGATTGATGCCCCGGACAATCTGGTTGCGCAGAAGATTCTCGCAGAAAGCTGTCTGATTCTTGGAAAGCTCGCCGAGGCTCTTGCGGCCTATAAAGTGCTGCTGTTTTTCATGCCCAAGGATGAGGAGATCGCGAAACTTGTTCAAGAGCTTGAGTCCAGGGCCTACGAAGATGGTTTACTTGTTCTGCAGGACGACCCGTTTCCGCTCAAGAGTTTTTCGGTTCAAGCGGCGGATCGGGCGATTTCGGGAGACCCTTTGGTAAAAAAGCAGGAATGGATCAACCGAATCGAGTTACTTCAGGCGCTACTGCTTCGAGTTCAGCGGATTAAACTTGCGAACCTCAGTTGACCTTTGGTATCCGATTCTTTACCGGAGAACCTATGGCATCTGTATACCCTACCAACGAATTTCGTAAAAACCTGAAACTCGAGATCGACAATACCCCATTTCAAATTGTTGAGTTTCAGCATGTGAGTCCCGGCAAGGGTAGTGCCTTCACCCGAACAAAGCTCAAAAACCTTTTGAACGGTAATGTGATTGAGCGAACTTTCAAGTCAGGCGATAAGATCCCGGCGGCGAACGTTGAAATCAAGGACATGCAATTCCTTTATAAGGATGGAAGCGGTTTTAATTTCATGAATACCGAGAACTTCGAACAGATCATCATCAGTGAGGAGCAGATCGGGGAACAGTCCTTGTTCATGCAGGACAACATGCAGGTTCAAGTTCTGTTTTACAACGATAAGCCGATCACGGTCGATCTTCCCACTTTTGTTGAGTTAAAAGTTGTGAAGACCGATCCTAGTTTCCGCGGTGATACCGTGACCGGAGGATCCAAGCCCGCCACGCTTGAGACCGGTGCTGTGATCCAGGTTCCATTCCATATCTCCGAAGGAGATGTTCTTAAAGTCGATACGAGAGACGCAACATATGTCGAAAAAGCAAATAAGTAAGTCAAAGAAGAAAACCAGTGCTGTTCCAGTGAAGAAGAGCTCATCGCTTCCATTCGAAGTTGATGCATTGAACCAGCTGGCTGATTTTTTGAAGGACAAGGGAATCGCAGAGTTCGAATGGGTCAAAGGCGATCAGAAGATCGTGGTGAAAACCGCAATGGCTGGGTTTCATCATTATGCGATGCCGGGCCTTCCTTCGGTAGCGTCGGCTCAAACGGTAGTTCAGATGCCGAATGTTCAGGCCTCTGCCTCAGCGGCGCCCACGGAAGCAAAAGAGCCTTCGACCTATAAAAAAGTTTTATCCCCGTTTGTGGGAACTTTCTATCGCTCCCCGTCTCCAACGGCTGCCCCCTATGTTGAGATTGGCAAGCGTGTAGCCCCGGGCGACTCCCTTTGCATCATTGAAGCGATGAAATTAATGAACGAGATCGAGGCCGATTTCGCAGGTAAAATCGTTCAGATTTTGGTTGAGAACGGTCAGCCCGTGGAGTTCGGCGAGCCACTTTTCGTGATTGATACTGCCTGATAGGTTAGACATGAATTCGAAAAAACCGCCTTTCAAAAAGATTTTGATCGCCAATCGTGGGGAGATCGCTCTTCGAATCATTCGTGCTTGTCGCGAGCTCGACATCAAGACGGTGGCTGTATATTCCACGGCAGACGAAAGCTCACTCCATGTAAAGCTTGCCGATGAGGCGATCTGCATCGGCCCTCCTTCTCCAAAGCTTTCCTACTTGAATATGATGAGCATTCTCTCGGCGGCGGAAGTCACCGGAGTGGAAGCCATTCATCCTGGGTATGGTTTCTTGTCAGAGAACGCCGAATTCGCTCGATTGGTACGGGATTGCAAATTGACCTTCATTGGTCCGACTCCTGAGAACATTGAGGCGATGGGCGAGAAGACACGTGCGCGAGCGAAGGCTCGTGAAGCCGGTGTGCCCATGTTGCCTGGAACCCTTTCCGCCGTAGCGGGTGTGGAGGAAGCGATCGAGGCCGCCGAGAAAATCGGATACCCGGTTATTCTCAAGGCTGCTGCCGGAGGTGGGGGTCGGGGAATTTTCATCATCCGGAATTCCAAGGATTTGCAGGATTCTTTCCAGCGCTGCAGCGAAGAAGCCAAGAATGCTTTTGGCGATGGCTCGTTATACGTCGAAAAGTACTGTGAGTACCCACGACATGTCGAGATTCAGGTTGCCTGCGACAAGTACGGAAACCGCGTTTACCTTGGAGAGAGGGATTGCTCGATCCAGCGGAGACACCAGAAATTGATCGAGGAGGCACCGAGTGCTGTTCTGACTCCTGAGATCCGGAAGGCAATGGGTGAGGCAGCAATTGCCCTGTGCAAGAACGTGAATTATGAAAGCGTCGGAACGGTCGAGTTCCTCGTGGATCAGGACCTTAGTTTTTATTTCATGGAGATGAACACACGCATCCAGGTGGAGCACCCCGTGACCGAAATGGTAACAGGTGTGGATCTGATCAAGGAAATGATCCGGATTGCCGCAGGAGAGCGACTGAGTATTTCGCAAAAGGACATCACATTGCGCGGACATGCATTCGAGGTCCGTATCAACGCAGAAGATCCTGAAACCTTTCATCCGTGTCCCGGCAAGATCACTGCGCTTCACGTTCCTGGAGGATTCGGGGTTCGAGTGGATTCATTCGTTTATGACGAATACAAAGTGGTTCCTTTTTATGACTCGATGGTTGCAAAACTGATTGTTCATGGCAAAGATCGGGAGGAGGCAATTGCGAAAATGCGTCAAGCGTTGGACGAGTTTGTGGTGAAAGGGATCAAAACCACGATCCCGATCCATCGTCAGATTTTTGCAAGTCAGCAATTTGTCGAGTCCAGATATACAACGCGATTTATCGAAGAATTCCTGCAAAAATAGTCTTGAAGGCGTTATCCTTTTCATAGAGGAATCCGTGAAAAGTGGCTGATAATACGGGAGAAAAACCCGAATCCAAATTCGACCTTCAGTTGCCGAAGCCTTCCGCGAAAGATGAGGTGGAGAGTGCCAAGATTCTTTTTCAGGAGGGTTTGCTTGATGAGGCAAAGAGACTTTTGCATCGGGTTCTGATTTCAAGTCCCTCTTACTCCCGAGCTTCCAGACTTTTAAAAGATATTCAAAAAGCCGAGCTGGATCTCATTTTGAACCGTTCGCAATCCTTGTCTGTCGATCGAAAAAAGCTGGAGGATCCCGAAGGGATACTGCGGAAACTCGAAGCCGATCTCGGGATCACCATTGAGGAACAATCGGGTGCTTTTAACCCAACGCAGGAAAATTGGATTCACACGATGGAGCTTGGTCCGCGCGAACGTTTTGATTTGGCAGTGGGCTTCTTTGAAATGGGATGTTTTCGGGATGCAGACCGTGAGCTGATGGAGGCACTCCGGCAGGTTCGATTGCAAAACTCATCATTGGATGAGGCCGGGGTTTCGATCGTTGCCTTGAGAGCCGAGGCACTGATCCGCCTTGAGAATGCTTTTGAGGCAAAAATGTTCCTGGCCCCAATTCTCAATGAGCCTGAAATCTCGCATGAATTGAAGTTGCCCTTGTACTATCTGGCCGGTCTGGCAGAGGAGATTTTGGGGAGTAGGGCTGAGGCCAAAGCATGGTTTGAAAAAGTGGTTGAGATCGACCCATTGTTCAGGGATGCGAACTTCAGAATCAGGCTCCTGTGAAGAGAATCTCTAGACTCAAAATCGCCTTACTTTCATTCGTTGCGGTGACCGTGACCTCGGTTGGCGGAGGAGTGCTTTACCTTGAGAGTGAGTCTTTCGGTCGATCGGTAAAGCGGCTGATTTCCGCAAGGTCCCCTCAAAAGCTCGGTGTTATCGGTGATTTCAGCCACCTCAAGATTTATTTTTTTCCTCCGGGAATCGGAATTGCGAACCCGAAAATTCACATTGAGAAAGAAAACATCGCCAATCTCCCTGTGGAAGGCGATGTGGAAGCAAAGGAACTCCGAGCGGGGTTTGCGCCGTTTCAGATGTTTTCGGGGGTGCTTCGGGTCGAGGAACTGGAAGTAAATGGTGGAGCGGTACAGGGTAGGATTTTTTCGCAGATCTTTCGCTCAGATCCAAAGCCTAAAAAAATTGGGACTCGCCTCGACTGGAAAGATCTCTTTCAGCTTCAGATCAATGGGATTCATTTTGTAGATACTTATCTCAATGTGGTCTCAGAGCTCCCCGGGGCCGGGAATCCCGAGTTTGGAACTGAGTTTGTGGTGAAGGACCTTCAATTGGCAAAGGGAAGGGTTGGAGAGAGGGACGGCATTCTTTCGAGCGGAATCGTCAGAGCAGTGCGAATCAATCCTCCCGCCTCCCTGAGACAGTTTCCCTTCAAGGAAGCCAATCAATTGCAGTGGAGCGTCGAGTTCACCGATCAGGGCTTGAGACTGAATCCCTTTACACTCGACATTTCCGGACTTCACCTTGATGTCAAAGGTCAAATCAGCGGAAACCTATTGGATCCCGGAGCGAGACCGAAATTGGAAGCTGCTGCAGCGCTTACCGGGGATTTGGGAACTTTTTTTCTTACCAATCGGAACGATCCCCTTTGGAGTGGAGAGATCGACGCAAAAGGATCGGTCACCGCGGATCTTCAGGATCCGATTGCCACTCTTGAGGCGAAATTCAAACTCGATGGCCACGGAATCAGTCGTGATCAGATACGCGCATCATCAGTGCGGGCCGAGGGGGAGTTGGATGTGTCGAACAAGAGAGTTCGACTGGAATCCTTCGAGGCGGAGGATGAAAGTGCCAAGGGTGAACGTGGTCGCCTGAGCGTCGGTTCAATGGAGATCCCGTTCGAGATGAGTCGCGAATTTCAGGGCGTTCTGAATTTTAAGAATGCGGAAATTCATTGGCTGGGAGGCATCGTCCCCAAGGCGGTCCATCCTCTCGAGGGGAATCTGAATGGAAGCCTCAGGGCCCAGTTCATACCAACAGGTAAGTCCTGGAAGCTGAAGTTACAGCCTGATCTTGGAATCCACCAGTTCGGTCTTACCAACCAGAAGATGGGTGAAAAGCGTGTGATGAAACACATTTTAAAGCCAGCCCTCCCGGTGATTCTGAAGGGGGGATTGGAGATTGGCTCGGACGGTCTTGATTTCCGGGATCTTACTCTTGGACTGCGCAAATCACAGTTCAAAATAAGTGGTGGAATTCATGGTTCGGCGGGATTTGATTTCACGGCCAAGGGGCCAGTGGACATGTCAGAGATCAGTGAGATTGCGGAAAGTCCCATCCGAGGGGAAGGAAGCCTTGAAGCCAGGATTCACGGAAGTTCGGACGAGTTGTTACTGGACTTTGATACAGCACTCAGCAAAGCGCAGTATTTGGGGATGGACTTTGGAAACCTCAAAGGCAGGGTCACTTACGATGACGGCATTTCCGAATTGCGTTTCACGGGAATTCGGGCGAATCAGCAAAACACATTCTACTCCTTGAAAGAGGGGTTCATAGATCTTTCCGGCGGTGACGATCTTCACTTGCCGATCGAGATCCACTCGGGCCGAGTTGAGGACTTGTCCATAATTCTTAATAACCTTACGCGAAAAATCAGCTGGTATCCCACAGGATTGAAGGGAGAGGTTCACGGGGCGGTGGATGTGGGGGGTAAGGTAGACACCCCGAGATTGAACATTGCGGCCCGTTTGGAAGGATCGGATTGGGTCTGGCTCGGAGAGAGATCCCGTAGAATAAAAATGGATCTGGGGTACGATCGAGGGGTTTATTTCGCAAAGCGGGTTGACCTTCTGAAATCAACAGGATCTCTGAGGGGAGAGGTCAGGTTCGATTCCAATTCCGACTCAATGGAGTGGAAACTTGATAGTGAGTCGCTTTCTTTATCGGATTTCGACTTCTTCGAGCGGTTGGAAATCCCGGCCCGCTCCAGAATCAGGATCCGGAGTAGCGGCTCGGGAAAGATGGGATCCATTGAGTCCGAAACAATCATGCAAGGGTACGATACCGAAGTAAAAGGGGAGCGCTATAAGCCTTCAGATTTTTCCCTCACAATCCGGGAACGGCAACTGAGAGCAGATGGAAGTTTATTTGGCGGGCAACTTTTGGGCCAGATGAAGTATTCCTTGATACCAAAACAACCATCTTCCTTTAGATTGGATTTGGACAATCTTGATTTTTCTCCGCCTCTTTTGATTTTGAATCCAAAACTAGTGGATGATCCTGAGTTGAAAGCACGGGTGTCAGGGCACATCCAATTGGATTTCCTGAGCTCTCAGGCTGAGCTGGCAAGAGGCGAGGTCGAACTTACGAAATACAATCTTAACAAAAAAGGATTTTCGCTTTCGCTTGCGGATCCCATCAGTTTTCCTATCCAACTCGGGTATTTTCAGCTCAAGCCATCTGTCTTTCGGTTCAACGATTCCGAACTCACGCTTCAGGGTGATGGGAAAAAGGGAGATGTCGATTTCCGACTGAGGGGATTCACGGATATCGGGATCGCTGAGTTGCTCACCTCATCCATCAGTACTGCCTCCGGAGCGGCCAAAACCGAGATACAATTGCACGGACCTTTGAAGTCTCTCAGCCTCGATGGACAAATAGATCTTTCAAAGGGAAGAGTGACCACCCGATGGATGCAAACACCATTTGAGGACATCGATGGTAGGATTCAGATCAATCGCGGACGTATTTTCATCGAATCCCTCGACGCCTACCTCGGAGACGAGGTTTTCTCCATGACTGGGAAGATCGACACATTCACGGATCGGTTTCCGGAGATGGATCTTCGAGGATCCTTCGATAACAATAAAATCAAGATGGATCCCTTTGATTTGATCCAGGGCCGCGGCACATTGACCTTGAAAGGCACCGAACCGCCTTACAAGATCGGGGGGAACTTTGAGCTGAATCAGGCCATATTCACGAGATCGTTCTCACAGGATGGAGCCGGAGCCGCAAGTCGGGGAGGTCGCTTCATGCCAAAGGATGAAACGAAACAGGCGGCATCCCGCCTCTTTGAACTGGACTTCAACGTGAACGCGAATCAGGGTTTTTTCGTCAAAAACGAGATTGTGGATGCGGAATTCCGTGGCAGGGTCAGGTTGTTGGGACAGCCATCACAGCCGAAACTCCTCGGTGATGGACGCTTGATCGGGGGCAAAGTGCTCTTCAAGGATCGACCCTTCATTTTTGAGAGTGCCACAATTGAGTTCGACGATCCTTACCAGTTGAATCCAAAATTCAACGCCTCGGCAATCAGCGAGGTGAATCAATACAAGATCCGGGTCCTGGTTTTCGGGCGTGCAAGCCAATGGAAAGCGGAATTTTCGAGCACTCCCTACTTGAAGGAAAATGAGATTTTCGCGGTATTGTCGTCGGGTGGAGTTGGCACGCAAGCGGGCCGTTTCACCACCCGTGACAGAACGTTCGTGAGTCAGGGAGAGGCGGCATCCTTGATTCTCCACTCGATGGATTTCAGCAAGGATGTACAAAACAAAACCGGATTTCAGTTCGACGTCGAGGAAGCAGTCGATTCCCAGGCGGCGAACAGTATTTTCCGTCCACAAAATCTTTCGGAAAACATTGCAGCGCCGAAAGTTGTCTTGAAGAGAAATGTTGGACGAAATGTTTCTTTGTCCTTTGGAAGCACAGTCGGTGTCGGATCGCGAAACCAACGCGAGGTCAATGCCGAGTATAAATTGAGTCAGGGCGTTTCGATGCTCGGGGTTTGGAACAACATTGAAGGAGTGAACACGCGGGAGTCGAGGACCTCATTCGGGCTCGACCTTAAATTCAATCGACGGTTCAAATGAATGTAAAACCCGTTTTTTTCATTCTGTTTTTCACCGCGATCGTATTGGGGAGGCCGGTATCCGCTTTCCCCATTGATGAGATCAGGACGGAGGGCGTAACCCAGGAGCAATGGGATCAAGCAAAGTCGGTTACCGGACTTCTTCCTGGAGATGAATATGAACGGGTGAGGGTGGATAGGGCCCAGGAGAAATTAAGGGAGTTTTTTCAAAACAAGGGCTATCCCCAGTGTCAGGTTACTTACGAAATGACGTCGCGAAATGAATCCCACCGCTTGAGTTTTGCAATTGATCTGGGGAGTCCGCTTCTCCTGCAAGGGGTCCGATTCGATTCAAAGGAGGTGGGGTTTACCGAGGAGCTCGAAAGGAAGCTGCAAAAGACGGTATCCATAAAGAGCGGCGAACTTTTTGATCGTGACAGGATCAAGGAAATCAAACGGTCGGTGGAAGTCTTCTTGACCGCACAAAACTTCATAGATTCACGGGTGAAGGAACTGAGAACACGGGAAGGAAAAGACGGAATCGAACTGATTTTGGAACTGGAACTCGGGGAGAAAGTGGTTTTTTCAGTCCAGGGGAATTCCTACTTCTCCAGAACCGAGTTGGTGGAGTTGATCGAGAATCAAAGAAAGACGGGTTTAGGCCGCGATTTTGTCGGGGTGATCAGCTCCCGGATCCGGGATGCTTATGTGGAGAGAGGGTTCCGCAATGTAAGAATCACCCCCTATTTTTTTGAATCCCATGGAAAAGAAGCGCGCAAAGTTTTGTTTGAGATCCAGGAGGGAACACAGATCAAGATCGACTCGGTGGTGTTTGATGGCAATGAGGCTTTCAGCGATGAAGAGTTGGTGGGGATTTTCTTCAAGGTCGCGCCGGACCGGATCCGTGCCCGGATTCACTATGCTAAAATGGTGGATACGGCCGCCGGGAATCTGATCGAGGAACTAAGAAAACAGGGGTATCTTTCAGCGCGTTTGATCGGGATCAAGACGGACGAGGATTCCGATGGCAAGTCAGTCAAGCTTCGAATTTTCCTGAGTGAGGGTCTCCAGACAAGGGTCCAGTCGATTTCCTTTTCCGGCAATCACATCGTGCCTACTTCTGAACTTGAAAGAAGCCTGGGACTTTCGGAGTCGGAGCCACTGGATCCTGGAAAGCTTGAAGACGGGATCGAAAGAATCAAGAAACTTTATCGGGACCGGGGGCACCTCGATTTCAGAATTCAAAACGAGGAAGATGGAGTGCGTCCCGTGGTTACCTACTCCGAGAAGAATCAGATTGCATATCTGCACTTCGAAATAGAGGAGGGATCGCTTTACACGCTTGAAGGAGTGGATATTTTTGGAAATGATTTCACTCGAAAGAAGGTAATTGAGCGCGAAATTCCCCTGGTCTCCGGAGATCCTCTTTCGGAAGCCAGACTTCTTGAGGTGGAGGAACGCCTGAGAAGGCTCGGAATTTTCAGCCAGGTGAATCTTGAGCTGAAGGATGTTCCCGGGAGCCCATTGCGTAAAAGGCTGCGAATCACTGTCCAAGAGACGGTTCCGGGAAATACCACTGCGGGGATTGGATTTAGAAATGATCTTGGAATTCGGGCCTTCGGCGGACTTTCCTACTCCAACCTTTGGGGCTTGAATCATACCTGGTCGCTGGACTTGACTGTAAATCGACGACTTTCCATCTATCGCTTCGTTGAGTACACCGCGCAGGTAAGTTACATCCTTCCTTGGGCGTTCGCTGATGAAACCACATTTCGGCCGAGCATCTCTGCCGAAAAGCGACAGTACATTCAATTCGATGCGGAGACTTTTGCATTCAGTGCGAATCTTGAGCGTACTGTATATCGGCCTTGGAGGTTGTCGGGGGGCTTGTCCTACGCCCTTGAGAGGATTCAGCAATTCAATGCCAGTGACAGCTCTCAAAACCAGCAAATTACGATCGGTTCCGTGACTCCAAGTCTGAAGCTTGATCTTCGGGACAACCCGCTTTCTCCAAAAAGCGGGGTTTTTGCCAGTTCCTCATTCGAATATGCGAATCGCTTCCTTGGAACACAGATTGATCCGATTCCCATCAGTTATGGTCGCTTCCAGGCGAGATCCGACTTTCTTTGGAACTTCGTTCCCGAGTTGGTTTGGTACGGGAGTGTTCGGGGTGGGTGGTTGAAAAACTTCGAGAATCCCTATGACACCAGTGGCGTTTTGAATCCACAGATCACGATACCTCTGATCAAGCAGTTCGCTCTCGGGGGAATCAACTCAATTCGTGGATTCACAGAGCAGGAAATCAACGTTCAGGCCAATAATCCGGATCGAAGGGTCTCGAACTACCTCACCTACATCAATTACAGAACGCAGATAGATTTCTATCCCTCCCCCCAGATCGCCGTTGGGCCGTTTCTGGACGCAGGAAACCTTCAAACTGATGCTTTTTCCCTAGGAAACCTTAGGTTTGGGAGCGGAGTCGGGTTTCGGTACATTACACCCGTAGGGCCTGTAAACTTCGATTGGGGCTTCAAATTGTCTCCACGTCCGGGAGAGGCCACAAACGTATTTTACTTTTCGTTAGGGGTTATTTAGATCCTCATTGACGGAAAAGCCCTTGTCGGGTAAACCTTTACGGCTATGTTTCAACAAAAGTCTTATCTTGCTAAAAAAGTGGGCCCCCATTTTTTCGAAATTAAGGGTCCGAATGCTCCGAAGTGGTATGTGGTTGATGTGAAGGATCAAGTCGTTGGTCGTGTTGCGTCGATGATTGCAAAAGTGATCATTGGTAAGCACAAAACTTCTTACACTCCAAATGTGGATACTGGTGACTTCGTCGTTGTATTGAATGCCGACAAAGTAGTTCTGACCCGCAATAAACTCGACACAAAAATTTATCGCGATTACTCAGGTTATATCTCCGGTTTGAAGGAGCGTACCGCTCGTGAAATGCTTCAGCAGAAGCCGGAAGAGGTAATCCGTCGCGCAGTTTGGGGAATGACCAACAAATCATCCCTTGCTCGCCACCAAATGAAAAAACTGAAGGTTTATGCCGGTTCCGAGCACCCTCATGCTGCTCAGGGGCTCCTCGAGCTTCCTCTTGCTGCGACGCGCAGATCTGCATTGACCAAAAAAGCTGCAAAAAAGTCTTAAGGAAGAATTATGTTAGAAAAAGAAATCCATCACATTGGTAAGAGAAAAACAGCTGTTGCTCGTGTTTACCTTCGCCCTCGCAAGGGTGAGGTTGGAAACGTGAGTGTTAACGGACGATCCTTGGAAGAATACTTCCCTCGTCCAGCGCTTCAGAAGATTGCGATGCAGTCCATGGACCTTACGAACAATAACGGGCAGTTTGATGTTTACATCAATGTTGCAGGCGGAGGAATTTCCGCTCAAGCCACCGCAATCCGTCACGGGATCGCACGTGTTTTGAATGAGATGGATGTAGCCCTTCGTCCAAGCCTGAAAAAGGCAGGCTTCCTCACTCGCGATGCGCGTGAAGTAGAGCGTAAGAAGTACGGCTTGGCCGGTGCTCGCCGCCGTTATCAATTCTCCAAGCGTTAATCTGGAGACAAGTCAAATTTGTGTCGGTCCGAATCCCTTCTGGGGATTCGGACCGTTTTATTTGGTGAATTCAGGTTTCTATCCTTAAATTTCGTGCCATAATTTTTCCTAAGAGACAGAAAAGACAAGGAAAAAACTATGAAGCAGACACAAATGGTTCTTTTGGTGGTTTTGGGCTTGGGATTTGGACTTGAGACCTTCGCGGGCAACCTTGCGACAGTAAATGGCAAAGTCATCACCGATGCCGATTTTCAAAGTGTGATTTCCAACCTTCCTCTTCAACAAAGGGAGTTAGCGAAAAAAGACCAGAATGTGCGAAAGAAGATCATTTCAGATTTGATTGATCAGGAGCTTATGGTCCAGGCCGCAACCTCAGAAAAGGTCGAATCCACCAAGGAATTTCAAGACGCATTGAATGTAATGCGCAAACAAGCTTTGGTGAATGCTGTGGTGGCAAGAAAGCTTGCTTCAAAGGTAAATCCACAGGCGGTTAAAGATTTTTATACAAAGCGGAAGACAAGTTACTCCACTGACCAGATTCATGCGCAGCACATCCTGTTGGCTACCGAGAAAGAGGCTGAAAGTGTTTTGGAGGAAGTGAAGAGACCCGGGGTCGATTTCCAGAAAGTTGCCGAGACTCGCTCCAAGGATCCCACCGCAAAAAACACCCGTGGCGATGTGGGTTTTTTTTCTCGAAACATGTTTGATCAGGCGTTTACGGAGGCAGCATTCAAGACTCCGGTTGGTGAGATCACTGGGCCCGTTAAAACCGCTTTTGGTTTTCACGTGATCAAAGTGGTGGATCGAAAAGTTGGCAAGGTTCAGGATTTTGCTGAGGTGGAGCAAGAAGTGAGAGCGGATTTTCAGAAAGAGCTTCTTCGCAGTTTTGTGCTCGACCTGAGAAAGAAAGCCAAAATTACCGAGTGATTCAGAACCGGCCCGGGGTAAAGGATTTCAATCCTGAACTCCGGGCTATTTTATGAGAAACGATCGATTTCTAGCCACATACCTCCTCTTTCTTCTTCTGTTCTTCTCTTCGATGGCTTTTCGTTTTGAGTCGGAGATATTCAATCCATCTCCACAGGCAGGTGCGAGCCCTTCGGTGTTCATGCTCTTGCTTCTTGCGGCACTGTTTCTTGTGTTTAGTCTTCGCAGCGTATTCAAGGCACGCGCCGTCTTCATGATCTTTGTTTCGTTATTGGTGACGATGGCGCTTTTTATGGGGGTATTGCGATTTGAGGATAAGGCAATTGAAAAAGCCTGGCTGAAGAATAGCTCAACCAGGGATTTTTCGAGGCTTGCCGGACACTGTGCTCCGAGGGTTGGTAGAACCATGGTTCGGCTTTTGGATCGAATCTTTAAGGGAAAAAATGAACGCGAGGACCGAGAGTTGAGAATTGATTCCGAGTGCAGGCTACGCCATTTCCGGTATCTGGCCAATCATGGAGTGAAACTCTGCTCCAGCAATGAAAATGGCTCGAAATGCAATCTAAGGTGGGTCGGCATTTTCGGCCAAGCTGGAAAGTGGGATTACTCCACGCGAGCCTATTTCTTCGAGAGGAGCTTGGACTCCTGGCAAAAAGATCTCGATACAGAGGCACTGGTTTCCTTTGTCATCAAGGATCAGGAGCTGGCAACCATGGCTTCCGTGGATGCCGGCAATGACGAGTATTTGAGTCTGAGCAGAACCATTTTCGACAAAGTGGGTGAGGTTGTACGCGATCAGAACAGCAAGTCAAAACCCGAGCCTTACTACTTCAAGTTCAGAGATGCTCAATCCGAGTACTTGTCCCGCTTTAAAGAAAGGTGATCTCCTCTTCAGGTGTAGTCTCTAGCGCTGATCCCGTATTTTTCGAGTTTTCGGAGCAGTGTTTTCTTGGGGATGTTGGCGTGAAGGGCTGTCTGGTTTATCTTTCCACGGAACGCTTTCAAAGCATTGATCAGGAACTGTTTTTCAAACTCCTCCTTGCTGGCCTGAAAATCGAACTTCTGGATGCTCATTCTGAAGCTCATGGCTTCACCTTCCATGGGTACGGAGCCTTCTTCAAGCATGACCTCGGCGGCCGCGCCCTCTCCCGAAACAGGCAGTGGTGACGGAATGCCCTTTATCCTCTCAGGAAGAGATTCCAGACTGATCATTGATCCGGACTCAAGAACAAATGCGTGTTCAAGTACATTTTCAAGTTCTCTGATGTTTCCGGGCCAACGATGGGCCTTTAGTGCTGTCAAGGTATCCTCATTCAAACCTTTGATTTGTTTTTTGTAGCGAAGATTGAACTTATCAATGAAGTATCGTGCAAGAGATTCGATGTCGTTTTTTCGGTCGCGCAGAGGAGGCAGCTTGATCGGAAGAACATTCAATCGATAGAAGAGGTCCTCTCGAAAGGCACCTTCCTTTACCATGGACTCAAGGTCCCGGTTCGTGGCAGCTACGATTCGAACATTCATTTCTATTTCACGGTTTGAACCAACGGGGGTGAATTTCTTTTCCTGAAGTACGCGAAGAAGCTTCACCTGCATGGAGGGAGGGATTTCACCAATTTCATCGAGAAAGAGGGTGCCTCCTTCGGCATATTGAAATTTTCCGATCTTCCTTGAATCTGCACCGGTAAAAGCCCCCTTTTCATGGCCGAAAAATTCACTTTCCATGAGTGTCTCCGGAATCGCAGAACAGTTCACGGCCACAAAACGATTTTCCTTTCGTGGTCCATTGTAATGCAGGGATTGGGCTACCAGTTCCTTTCCTGTTCCGCTTTCTCCCCGGATCAGAACCGCAGTGTCCACGCGTGCAAGTCGGTCGATTACGCTGAAGATTTTCTTCATTTCATTGCTTTCGCCGACAAACTCATTTCCACTCGGTAGGTTGAAGACGGGTGCCGAGTAGGACAGAGTTTTGACCATGTTTTGGCTTCGAAATGCCTGATCGATCATGTAAACAAGGTTGTCTGATCGGACAGGTTTTTCCAGATAGTTGAAGGCACCCAGACGCGTGGATTCAATGGCATCCCGAATGTTTGAAAAAGCCGTAAGAATGATCACCATGATGGAAGGATCGTGTTCCTTGATCTCCTTCAGGGCGTCGATGCCGCTCATTTTTGGCATGTTCACGTCCATGAGAACCAGATCATATTGACCTGCCTTTACTCGATTTACTGCCTCCTCACCGTCCTGGGCTTGATCGACCTGGTACTGCCCTTCGGCGAGAGCCGAGGTTACCGTCATTCTCAAATCCGCATCATCGTCCACTACCAAAATATTACGCATACAGATTCTCCTTCTTACCGACAGGCTTGGTTACAGGCTTTTGGAAACGCAGTCCGGGCTGGTTCACTTCCTGGTCTTTCAGGTTCACGGGCAAGCTGATCGTGAATGTAGTGCCATGCCCCTCAGTGCTGTAGACTTCGATCGAACCCTGATGCGCCTCGATGAAATATCTGGAAAGATAAAGACCGAGGCCCGTGCCCTTCACGCGATAGGTATTGTCATTTTTGACCCTGTAGAAGCGGCTAAAAAGATTTGGCATCTCAGACTCGGGAATTCCCACGCCTTGGTCTTGAATTGTGATGGTAACCCGGTCTCCGGATTCCCTCGTGCTGATTCGCACTGTGGTGTTTTCAGGAGAGTATTTGATTGCATTGTCGATGAGATTGCTCAGGACCTTGGAAATCAATTCAGCGTCAATCCGGATTGGAAAAAGCGGCTCAAAGTCGGTCTCGATTGAAATTTTCTTTGATCCGGCATTGAAACGGTGTTTTGAAATCACAGCCTCAAGGAGCGGATTGACGTCCTTTGATTGGAGTGAAACCCGAAGGCCCTGGCTGTCCAACTTGGTCAGCTCCAGCAGTGATCCGATAAAATTGTTGAGTTCGTGATTTGCGCTCAGCATGTGCTCAATGAGATCGCTGTCTTCGGATCGCAGATGATTTCCAAGTGAGCGCCTGAGTTGTTCGGTCAGTCCCTGGATTCGGGCAACCGGAGTCTTTAGATCGTGGGTCACCAGTTGAATGAAGTTTGTCTTCAGTTCTTCGACCTCATGGAGGACTTGATTCTCTTTCTCAAGCGCAAACCGCTTGCGGTGCTCCGAGTAAAGTCTAAGAGGGATCATGAGATAAAAACTGAGAGTCAGGGATAGAAATGGCGCTCCAAGAGGGAGCCAGTGATTTCCAAAAAAAGGAATCGGCTGAAAGAGGAGCAGAGCGATGAGTGCAATTCCGGCAAGCAGTACCAGTGTCAGGCCAATGAGCCTGCTTGGGCGAATTCGAAAGGAGGCGATTACAACCACCAACGAAAGAAGAAAACAAAGCACCGTGAGAATGCCAGCCGGGATTTCCCTCAATCCTTGTTGATTCAAAATGGAGTCTAGAATGTTCGCTTGGATCAGGATCTTGGGAACCGGAGTAGAATCTTGGAACGAGTTGATCAGCGTAAAGTCGGACGGAGTCTCTCTTTGGAAGGTCCCAACCAAAACGATCTTGTCCTTCAATGTCCCATCCGGAATTTTTCCTTCTACCAAATCGGAGAATGAGTAACGCGGGTATGCGAAGTTTTCATACTCCGGATCGTAGATTCGGCCTTCCTTCTGGTGAAGGCGGAACAGAAAATACTGGGCATCCGCCTCGCTTGATTTGTAGGTTCCGGGGGGATTCAGAATCGTTTCGTTGGAGTAGATGCGGTTTGCCAGCGACATTTCGAAGGCCATTTTTTCATAGAGAGAAACGAGGGCCCTCCGGGTGACTTTGTCGCGTCCAAAAGTTGCCCCATCCTTGTGAATGATGGCAACAGACTGGGGGATCTGGTTCAGTGGGTAGGGTGCGCTCACTTCGCCGCCCATGTCATAGGGAATGCCCAGCATGAATGGGATTCCCTGGGCGTTGAGACGAACAGTAGAGCGGTAGAAATCCTGAACAGATTCAGACTTGAATCCGGGGTCATCCAATTGCTGAACCTTGTTGAAGTCCATCACGTACCCAACGGCTCGAACTTCCTGTCTTTCGAGCTCCTCTACGGCTCTTTGATGGTACTTCAGGGGCAGCGGGGATACTTCACTCAGTTGATTCAGAGTTTGGTCATCAATCGTGATGATCGCAATTCGCTCATCAATGGTTTTCTTGGCTGACCAGTTTTGCCTAATGTCAAAAAGGGGGGCTTCTATAAAACCCAAAGGAAAAGCCATCACGGAGACAGAGATCACGGCTGCGAGGAGCAAATGCAAAAGCGTCTCTTGAAGAGAGGTGGGGAGCTTGGGGAGTCGAAAGGCACCTGTCAGTTTACGCATAAACAACCCGAAGGTTGACGCATGGTATCATAATGACACCAGTTTGTAAAGTAAAACCGAGTGAGCACCGGTGAGTCTAGTGGGTTACTTCTTTCAGCAGAGGAATGCCCATGTGATTGAAATAAACTTTTTTGATTGAATCTTGAATGACGAACGCTGCTCTTTCCCGAAAGAGGGGGCTCGCAACGGCGTCCTGGATGGCGAGTTGCTTTTGGGCCTCAAGAAACTTTCGGGAAGCGAGCGCCTTGGTTTTCGCACTCATACCCTCAAAGATTCGCTTCTCAAATGGGGCGCTCGAATAGTTCATTCGGTTATAAGCCGCTTCCCGGCTGTAGGGCAGAAGAAAGTCCTGCGGGGAGAGAACCTTTGCGGTCCAAGTAATCAGCGTCGCATCGTAGTCTCCAAGATTCATATAGGTGGTGTAATCCTTTGACTGATAGGCCGCAAGGTCTACGGTCAGACCAAGATTTTTCTGGATCTCATTTTGAAGATTTCGTCCCACTGAGAAAAACGGCTCACCAAGGTTCGTAAGGACCCGGATTTTCAGTTTGGAAGTCCGGAGGATTCCCGATTTTTTTATGTGTTCTCTTGATTTTCTCAGATTGAATTCCAATGAGGTGTTCCCGCTTGATCCCGGAAGCGGTGGTGGAATGAAGGTTTTTACCGGAATCAGTTGGGATGCATCCGCCGGCAAAAGGGAATGGGCCGGGATGGCCTTGAGAAAGCCAAGCCGGAATTCCCGGTTTTTCATGGGAAATTTTGTAGTGTTCAGTGCGAGAAGATGACCGCGAAGGATGTCCAGATTCTCGATCCTCGCATGAGGAAGGGTCTTTCGAAGAAAATCCGGAGGAAATCCCCAGATGAATTCAAAGTAACCGGTCTTGAACTTTTGAACCATCTCATTTCGATCCGCGCCAATTCGGAAATCAATCGAATCAATATCGCTTTTGATGGCGGGGTAATTCGGATTCCTTTTCAACACCACGGATTTTCCAGCCTCATAGCTTTCCA
>CANGWP010000007.1 GCA_947457605.1 Bdellovibrionales bacterium
ACTTCTACAGGTATCTTAAAGAAAAGGTTCAGCACTATCTAGGCTCTGAAGCCCGTGCAAACGAGTTGAAAAATCTGCTCACCCAAAGAGGAATTCAAATCATCACGGAAGAATCCAATTTCCTCATTCACGTTGAGGCAACGGTCCAACAAACCAAAAAAACGTTGGAAGCCATGGTGAGCTTGATCGATACTCCGGCCATGCCCCCCCTTGCCCCAGGGACTCAGCCCGCCCCCGCCAATCCGGCCAACCCGGCGGATTCGGGAACCGAGAAGAGTAATTTAAAAATTACTCAACTCAGGTTTTTGTGAGTATAATTTTTTTATGCGAGTCTTCGGATTGGACATCTCAAAAGACGCAATCGCCTGCGTGGAACTCGAAACCCAATTTGGTCGTTTTGAGATTCGCGAAACTCTGGAATCCGTTCTAACTTCCGATCCCGAGAATCCAGTGGCCCCTGTCTTTGCCGCCGCCAACTTGCTCGGGAGCATTTCTGGAAAGCCCGGTAGACTGATCACTTCGGCTCCGATCGAGATTGGCACTTTCCGAAACATTCATCTTGCAACGAAAGACAAGAAAGCGATTCGCGCCGCACTCAATTTTGAACTCGAGGATGATCTCCCCTTTGATTCAGAAAACCTTCATTATGATTTCGCTACCCTTCCTTCGTCCGAGCCGGGATCAACCATCCACGTCGGCGCCGTAAAAAAAGACAGCTTTGACCAACATTTGCAAAACCTAGTGGTAAATGGCATCAATCCGGACACAATCACGACTGATGCTTGGGCCTACAGGTGCCTTTTCTCACGACTCCACAAGCCACTCCAAAAAGGTGAGCAAGGAACCACATCCCTCCTGATTGGGCTTGAACATCACAAGACATTTTTTTACGTGAATTCTGGAAATCGTCCCGTCCTTTACAGGGAAATCCCTTTTGGTCTGATCACCCTTGAACGCAAACTGGAGGAACAGCTCAGCGCAAGCAAGGAAGAACTCAAGACCTGGATTCAGGACATCGGTGTCACCGGAATCAACGAAGAAGTTTCTGACGCAATTACGGAGGTCCTCGAGTTTCTGATCCCTGAGATCAAGCAGATCGAGCTTGCATCGAGAAGTCAGACCAAAACCCCAATTGATGAAATTCTGGTCACAGGAGAGGGCGCCCTGCTTCCCGGATTCCTGAATTGGCTTCAAGAGTCCCTGCAGCGCGAATGCGCTCTTTTCCGTCCTCTAAGCATGCTCACCGGATCCCAGGTCGCTTATTCGGATCCGTCTGAAGTTCGCTATGCAAAAGCCTTGGCGCTTGCCATGGTCGCCGTTCCGGCAGACAAGATTCCCGCACTCAATCTTCGTCGTGGGCCATTCGCAAAAAGCGGGGGTGCAGATGATTCACCTCTTGAGCTGATCAAAAAGCCACTCCCCTATCTGCTCATCACTTCCCTGGTGTTTTTTGCCACAAAAATCATCGAATACAATTACTACAAAACAAAACGTGACGACGCTGACTCGACTCTCGTCCGCGTTGTTAAAACCTACTACGGCGGGATTAGCGATAGTGCGGTACGAAATCATTTGGCCAGCCACACAAAGTTAAAGAAAGAGATTCAGGACGATCTTGTCAAGGAACGTGAGATGGCCAAACTATTCTCTCCGAATTCAAACTCACCCTTGAATTTTCTAAAAACCCTATCCGAAAAAATCACAAAAGATGTCGTTGTCGACATGATCAATTTTGATTCAGGTTCCGACAATAACGATCGATTCGTAGACAACGCTCCGCTCAAAACCAGCCTCTCATTCATTGTGAGCAACCCCCAGGCAATTTCAAAGCTTAGTGAGATTCTTGAGAAGAATTTTGGATTGAAACGAGGAAACTCTGAAGAGCTCACCCGGGAGGGGCGAAAGGTTTTTCGCGTGATCTATTCCGGAACCATCGGGAACAAAAAATAATATGGAACTTGGATCGGTTTTTGAAAAAATCAAGGAGCAAGAGTTCTACCAACAACTACAGGGCGCCTACAACCAATTGCCATCCGAACAGCAGGGGTATCTAAAATGGGGCGCAACAGCTGCGGGGTTTTTTCTTCTTTTCGCGCTCATTTTTTCCATCATGAAATCTGCCAATGGAAGCAGAACCGAATATTACGAGAAGCAGGAATTGGCGAGAATCATCACGGATGCAAGTGACGAGCTTCGTCGACTCAAAGGACAAAGCTCGGGAATGTCGGCGGGCGGAGAACAAAATTGGAAGTCAATCCTCGGGGCACGCGTGGCAGCACAGGGAGTCCCGGTCGAGGCGCTCGAAATCGTCAAGGAAACAATTGGTGCCTCCCAAAATGTGATTCAGTAATCGCTGCTTGAGATCAAGATCAAGAACGTTCCCCTGCGACCACTTGTTCAAGTCCTCAGTCAAATGGAACAGGGAAATCCTCCGATGAAACTCAAGGGCCTTCAAATTGAAGCCGGAGCAGAAGACGGTAAGCTGTCAGCAAAGGTAAATGTCAGCGGATATCTTGCGAAAACCGAGAAAGAGGCCAAGACAAAATGAGGGAAGTCAGCGAAAGTCTGGATTCTTCGGGAGAAAAAGAAGTTCAAGCCCATTCAAAAAGCCTTCTTCGGATGATCGGTCTTAGCCTCATGTTTTTTGTCCTCATTCTGGTCTTCACGCTTTTCAAGCTTCCGGAAACAAAAATCACCGCACTCATTCAGGGTTATGTTCAAACAACCCTGGACCCTTTCGGCATCTACATTTCTGACCGGGGTCGATCACTTTCCTTTTTAACCGGCATCAATTACCGTCTCGACCATCCCACTCTTGAACTTCGTGATCAAACCCGAATCGAGCTTGATGAACTTGAAGTACGGCCCAAGCTGCTCTCCTTGCTGACAGGCAGGGCTGGCGCAAGCGCTGATCTGAAACAGGGAAAATCCAGATTTCACCTTGATGCCTTGGCAAAACGGGATCGTGTGGAGGCTGACATCGAACTCACGGACATCGATCTTTCCCGCTTTGGAATTTTCGCATTTGCTGGGGTAAAGGGTTCTGGAATCATCACTGGGAAGAGTCATCTTGACGGAGCTCCCTCGGATCTTGCCTCCTTGAACGGTGGGTTGGATCTGAAACTTAAGAATGTCCAACTCGACGAACAGATGATCTTTGCTTTCAAGATTCCTTCTCTCTCGGTCTCCGAGGGGAGCGTGAACGTCGACATCAAGAGTGGAAAACTCCTAATGAAGAACGTGCAGCTGGGTCGTCAAAATGACGACGTGGTTGCAACCCTTACGGGAGACATCGCCTTGAATCGGAATCTGAACTCAAGTCCGCTTAATCTGAGGGTGGTTTTCTCATTCTCTCCCAAAGTTTTGGCTTCTTTCTCCTTTATCGAGTCCATCATCGCCGGAGCAAAACAATCCGATGGAAAATACGCTTACAAACTGACCGGAACCATCTCCGCACCCTTTGCAAATCCAGATCCCCAGAAATAATACGTCCTCAATATCCCACTTAGACAGTTGTGTTAAGAAATTATCACTTCTTTCACGCAGTGCAGGTCCGATACAATTCCTAAATGAAGAAAATACATTCCCTTCCGGTCTCACTCTTGGTCCTCTTCACTCTTTCGGCATGCAATCTATATGGGGGACTTGATAGTCCCTCTGGAGACGCCCAGCGCTTGGATGCAGCTCGCGCTTGCCTCGATGACAACGATTATCCCTGCGCCCTCGATCATTACCGGGCATTATCAGATTCCTTTGCAGACATTCGAATCAATGAAATCTCACTTACCCAACTTGCCCAGGCGCAAGTCTTCTCTTTCGCCGACCTGATTTCCTCCCTTGGAACTTCACTTGGGAATGGTCGAACCTTCTCTTCCATGGCTGAATTGATCGCAAGCCGAAACGTTGCCACAGCCGCGAATCGGGTTTTGATCCAGCAGACCTATGCGAACAATAGTGCAATTGCCCAGGGAAATGCTGGATCCAAACTCCGGGCCTTTTCAAGATTCATTTCAGCTCTCGCCATGTACAATACGGTCCTGGCATCTGCAGTAGGGGCGGATGGAATTCTCACTGCGAGCGATATCGTCCAAGATCCGACCCTGTGTGCTGCTGATTCCAATCCTGCTACGATTCCCGTGTCTTGTGCGGAGCCATCCGGAACCACAATGCCTGATTCCAGCCCGGGAGGCAGCCCCTCCGATCTTGACACGGCAACAAATTGGAACAACGGGGCTTCTCTGGAAATGCTTTGGGCAGCACTTTCCGCGGCAGATGCGGAAGCGGCAATCTTTACCGGTTCACAAAAAGGCATTCTTTCCTCCATAAATGATCTTCTTGATCAGGCCCCACTAGGTGCAGCAGCTGGATTGAAACGTCAACAACTCATCACAATTCTGAGCCTCCAATAAGGAAAATTCTAAATGAAAAACACACTCCTAGTAGCCTCTCTATCATTAATGGTCCTTAGTTTAAATTCAGCCCATGCCTACCATCCGATCATTCGTGACTTCCACAGTGTCCGAACGGCAGGCATGGGGGACATCCGCTATACTGTAGGGTTGTTTGAGGAGAACTTCTTTGCAAACCCTGCTCGATCCGCAGATAACCCTGAAAACCTTCTTCAAATCATGAAGATCTCGCTGGAGAGTAGCAAAGCCACCCTTAGCAATCTCGGTAAGCTCACGAAATCGGGAAATGAACTCAATACTTTTGTGGACTCTTTGGGTGATCCGATGTCTGCGAGACTTCAGATCATCCCGATCTCTTTTCATGCCAAGAACTTTATCACAGACAAATGGGCGATGGGCCTTGGATTGTTTTTTTCAGCTCAGACGCTCCCCTTGGTTTCCAATTCTGGATCAGTGGACGTCAACACTGCCATCACCGCTGGTCCCGTACTCAACCTGAGTCGAAGGCTTCTGGAAGAAGACCGTCTGGTCGTGGGCGCAAACCTTCACACCCAGATCCGCGCAAACTCCAAAAATTTCAGCATCCAGGAGTTCTTCAACGGCCAAAACATGGCGAACTCAGTGCAAGGAGGAAGTGGAATGGGTGTTGATTTCGACCTTGGAAGCACATTTCGTCCCCACTGGAAAACCGGGGGTTTTGATTACCAGCTCGCTTTCACAATCAACAATGTTTTAGGGGGAAAATACACAAATCTCGGAAAGCCCATTAATGCCTGGCCAAACGGTCCCTATGCCACAAGTCGATCTGTCAGCTTTGGTCTCAGTGCCGAGCGTAAAGACTGGATCGGTTTGGACCGTGTGTTGTTTGCTCTTGAATCCACTGATAACGGCAACAATGAGAACGGCAGTTTCTTTAGAACGCTTCATGCCGGGGCTCAAGGCTCTTGGTCAATATTCCACGTGAGAACCGGCCTTAACCAAGGGTATCTTACCGCAGGATTTGGACTTGATCTTGTTGTTTTCAGCTTGAATCTAGCCACCTACGGCGAAGAACTCGGACTTAATCCGGGCGTAAAACAGGATAGACGTTATGCACTCGATCTTGGCTTCAAGATCTAAAGAATTTATTTCAGGGCTCACCTCCCCCATCCGGGTGCTCGGTCTCTTGCTCGAGCATCCCGGATTGCTTGGGCTATTCATACTCCCGATGGTGATCACCCTCATCATTGTTTCGAGCGTCATCTATGGCGTTTTGATCGGGCTCTGGAATACTTTGCAAGGGCTGTTTCAATCCGTACTGGGAACTGCCTCAGCATGGGGCAGCGGAATACTGTCCGTCCTTGCAGGTGCGCTGCTCATCTATTTTTCGGCGTTCTGCCTGGGCATTCTGATCCAACTCATTGCATCTCCCTTCAATGACATTCTGGCTGAAAAAACAGAGGTGGCCTGCGGTGAAACTCCTCCAAAAACAACTCTCAACCGATTGTTTTTGGTTTTTTTGATCGATCTTCGAAAGACAGGTCTTACTTTGAGTTTTACGGTGGTGCTTTTTTTGATCGGATTGATTCCTGGAATAGGACTCATCAGCATCCCGGGCTTGGCTCTGGTTCAGGCGTTTACCTTCCTGAGCTATCCGCTGAGCCGTAGAGCGATTGGAATCCGTGGCTCATTCTCTTGGATTCGAGAGAATTTCTTTCGAACTCTTGGCTTTGGTCTGATAACTCTCGTCCTATTCAGCATCCCAGTGATCAATCTTTTTGCTCTTCCACTGTCAGTAATTGCCGGGACGATCACTTTCCTTAAAAAGTAAAAACCGGAAGGAGGAGGGATCCCACTTCCGGTTTCAAAAAAATCACGACTCGCGTTAGAGATCAGTTGCTACCCATCTCATTCACTGTGCCTTGAATGATCTTGTCTACCCCGTCTACAGCTGTTCCCACTGTTCCTTGAAGTTTTGTTTTCATCTTGCTCGCAATCATCACCACAATCGCAAGAATCAAGATGTATTCCGTCGTGGACTGACCAGACTTGTCCTTCAACTTTCTTCGAATTCTCGTAATCAAGCTCAAATTTTTCATCGATCTTCCCTCCAAATCGACCTCAAACTCTATTCGGCTTTTCCAAATAAAACTTGAGTTAATTAATCCTATATTTAAGTATGAGGCCCTCCCTCCACTTCGTCAAGCATCGTTTGTTAAACAAGACCGATTTAAAATTCACATTCAAAACCCGCAAGTGTCCAAAATGACACAGGATTGACGCCTGTGCATTGATCAGTGATGATCATGGAAGGATGAGACAGACAATCGCAACTGGAGCTAGCAGCATCGCTCACCTTTTCATGGGAGACAGTCGCTTGAAAAGAGTCGCAGTGAAAATAAGGGCACCAAAACTTGGGGACAAGGAGTTCTCCGGGTATGCGCTCGTTAACGAACTGAGCGAGAAAATGTTCTCATTTTTTTGCACAGAGAAGTTCTCGATCGACGAGGAACTTGAGATTCAGATGCGCTTCAGCGGACATGATCTGACCTACCGGGTTTCCCTGTCCCACCTTCACGAGCAAATTTCCTCAGGAAGGATCATGAACGCCCTCCCAAGCGAGGAGAATCCTTTTCCGGCGCGCAAGTTCTACCGTTGCTTTTCAAGGGTTCTTGAACTCAAGGGCATGGAGAAGACGGATGATGAATCCACTCATCAACCAGACGCTGCAGCTGAGGCCCCTGCAGACAAAACAGAAGCACCAAAAGCAGCCTGAGGCGGCCTCTACGCGCTCATCATGGATACAAAATCGTCCCAATGATTCTTGAGGCGGGCCTTTAACTTGAAAATCGCCTGGGAGTGCAACTGACTGACTCGGGACTCAGTGACATCCAATACCCTGCCAATTTCTTTCAGGTTAAGATCCTCGTAGTAATACAACGAAAGAACCAGCCGCTGTTTCTCTGGAAGGTCCTCAATAGCTTCAGTGACAAGCTTTTTCAGATGAGCAACACTGACTTCGCTAAATGGTGTGGGAACCTTGCTGCCTGCTTCCCCATTTCCATGCAAAGTTCTTTTATCCGCGTTTGATAGATTCGTCAGATCATCATAGGAAAGAAGAGAAACACTCCGCACCTCGTTCAGCATCTCGTGATACTGCTCGGTGCTCATTCCAAGCTCAATGCAGACTTCATCATCTGTTGCCTGCCGCCCCTTCAACTGCTCGATCTTGGAATAGGCTCTCTCCAGGATCTTTGCCTTTTCCCGAATGGAACGGGGAACCCAGTCCTGAGACCGAAGCTCATCCAAAATCGCTCCACGGATCCTGAACTCCGCATAGGTTTTGAATTTATTGTCCCGGCTGGAGTCATACTTGTCGATTGCATCCATCAGACCGATCACACCAGAACTGATAAGGTCGTCCAATTCAATGTTGGATGGAAGACGCGCTGCAATTTTCTGAGCGATGAACTTGATCAAACCTCCATACTCGCGAATGAGTTTTTCCCGGTTGGTATTCACAGGAGAAAAGTCTCCCTTCACCAGCTTGTTGGTGTAAGAAAGATCCTGAACCAGTTCTTTTTCAAGCTCTTTTTGAAGAGCGCTAGCCTCTTCAATCTTGGCCCCTGCAGCCTGGATCGACTCAATTGCATCCGCAACCTCGCCCTTGGTTGCAACGGGCTGAGCGAGCTGCTTCACGGGTTTAGATTTCTCTGGAGAATTTTTCCTGTACTTTTGAATTGCTGACTTCGCTGTCGTTCCCATACTCACCCTTCCATGGCAAGATTCACTCTAAAAATTCTACCAAACACCGGCAACCGAACTCAATCAAAGAATGTTGAGAATCGCAGCAGTGAGTCGCTCCGCGGATGCATTCTCCCAGTTTTCCGTCACCTTTCTGCCATTCGCAAAGACAGATACCGGCAAAGACAGATGCTGCGACAAGGAGTAGACACTCCCAAGAGTAAAAGACTCATCAAGGCGAGTGAACATCAGTGATCGAGGGTTCAGCTCCCTGAAGGTTTTTGCAGTCTCCCGAAGCTCTTGGTCCCTAACCGTTGCATTGGCCACAAGACTCACTCTTATGGCTGACTGGCCAGAGAGAATCATCAGTAGCTTTCGGATTGAGACCAAATCACGTTGCGAAACACCTGGCGTATCTTTGAAGATACTGGAACACTGGCTCATGTCCTGAATGGCAACACTCAACTCCTCGATGCTCGAAACAGCTCGATAAGGAACATGGAGCGCTTTCGCCAGGATCACAAGCGGATCGGATGCCTCTTCCGAGGAGATATTAATCCTGATGATCCCAATCTTCTCCTGTCTGCTTCGGTTAGCATGGGTCGCAAGCTTGGCAACAAGTGCAGTTTTCCCGGATCCAGAGGGACCCACAAGAGCGTGAATGTTTTGAGGCCCATTGGAGTCTCTGGTTTCAAAAAATGACTCTATGGAAATCCGTTTTAGCAGTTGGTCCGCAACCTGATCCAAGACCGAATCATGGTCCGCTCGCTTCTCCACCCCGAGGGTTCGTGACGTGTCTCTCATGATCTCAATCGTGTGTCTGCGCTCAATGCCGCTTTGAATTAGAAGATCATAGGCAGACTCCAGAGCATCCGTTGCAGAATAAGGAGAATCCGAATCCAGATATTCGGGACGTTTCCTATCCTTTCTGAGTTCATCCACAAGTTTCTTCAGCTTCGTCAATTCATCCTGGATTGCTTGCAAAGAATTGTCTCGGACTCCGGAAAACTGGTCAACGGCCACTCCAATCGAAGCCGGGACCCTGTATTCGGGGATGGGCTCGTGGACCGGATTGGAAACAGGAACTCCACCTTCATCCTCAATATCGGCATATCGGGTTGCCGTGATTCTTTTCGGTCCATTGGCATTGCTGAGCTGCACCTGATCCCGCTCCAGCTTCTTTTCGAGATAACTCTCATAAACATCTGCCTGGCGGGACGCAGAAGCCTGCGCAAGCTTCTGCTTGTATCCGTCCGGAATTCTCTTTTCGACTGCCGACTTTTTTTCGGCTGCTCTTTCGGAAACCGCAGCAGTGACCTCCACTGAGCCTTTCGACATGAGCCCGAATCCACGCCGATTTTGTTTTGTTTGAAGAATAATCGCTTCTGGCCCTAACTCCCGTTTGATCGTATCAAGAGCTTCCTGGAGTGTTGGGGCTTCAAATTTCTTAACTTGCATATGCTAACCTCACTGTACCAAAAGAACGAATATTCACTGAAGGACTGAGTTCATTGTGCGAAAGTACGGTTACGTTCGGAATGAACCTGTCCACAAGTTGTTTCACATGAAATCGAATGAGCGGCGAGCAAAGCACAACCGCTTGGCTGGTTTCCTGGAGCAGCTGGGCCGCTTGGTCGTTCAGCTGGGAAACAAACTGCCGGACAAACTCAGGATCAAGTGACAACTGTGGCCCTTGATCCGTCTGAATGATTCCCGCGGCAATGGTCTCCTCCACATTTTTGTCCAAAGTGAGCAAAGTCAACTGACCATCAAAACCCACAAGTTTCTTTGTAATGGTACGGGAGAGAGCGGTCCGAACATGCTCCGTCAGGAAGTTTGCATCTTTTTGATGGGGCGCCATCTCGCCCAATGCTTCCAACACCGTTTTTAAGTCTCGAATTGAAACCCCTTCCCTGAGAAGGTTTTTCAGCACCTTGAGCACTGTGCCAACCTGCAGAACACTTGGGATCAGATCCTCTACCACCTTCGGAGCATTTTGCTTTACTCCATCCAGCAGCGTCTGAAGTTCTTGACGCCCCAGGAGCTCGGAGATATTGGAACGAACTACCTCGGTCAAATGGGTTGCGATGACCGTACTTAAATCAACTACTGTATAACCAGCGTAATTTGCCTGGTCCTTGTCCTGTGCTGAAATCCAAAGAGCATCCAGTCCAAATGCTGGCTCTTTGGTGGGAATTCCACGCACTTTTTCTGAAACATTTCCGGGATCCATGGCCAGAAGATGCCCCACCATGAGAGAGCCTTGTGCAATGGGAACACCCTTCAGAAGAACCTGATAGTCACCTGGTTTAAGCTCGAGATTATCCCTGATCCGGAGCGGAGGCACAACGATCCCCATGTCCATTGCAAATTGCTTTCGGATACCTGTAATGCGCTCCAGAAGATCCCCATCCTTCTCGCCATCAACCAGGCTCACCAATCCGTAACCGACTTCCAACTCAAGAGGATCAACACCAAGAAGGTTCTCGATCTTTTCAGGCTCCTTCTTGAGTTTTTCCGCATCTTTCCGTTTGCCTTCCTCAAGCAAACGAGCCGTTTCCTTTTTGGACAACCGATTCGCGAGCATCGCAAACCCACCTCCGAGTACCATGAAAGGAGCGAATGGAAGACCCGGAACCACACTCAGAGCAGCCATTACACCAGCACCCGCAAATAGAGCTTTTGGCTGAGAAAACACCTGATTTCCAAGATCAGTACCAAGGTCATTTTGGCCACCGGAACGGGTCACAATAATACCTGCTGCCGTAGAAACAATGAGGGCGGGGATCTGAGTCACCAACCCATCACCAATGGTGAGGAGTGTGAATGTCTGAGCCGCATCGGCAAGACTCATTCCTCGCTGCAAGGTTCCGATGATAATTCCACCAATCATGTTGATGAATACAATCAGAATGCCTGCAATCGCATCCCCTCGGACGAATTTGCTCGCACCATCCATGGCTCCGTAGAATTCAGCCTCACGTGCGATCTCCTGGCGACGTCTGCGGGCTTCTTCCTCATTTATTGCTCCGGCATTGAGATCGGCATCAATCGACATCTGCTTTCCTGGCAATGCATCCAAGGTGAATCGGGCGGAAACCTCAGCAACGCGGCCGGCACCTTTGGTGATTACGACAAAATTGATGACCACGAGAATCGCGAAAACAACGATTCCCACAGCATAATTTCCACCGACGACAAATTCCCCAAACGAGTGAATGACCGCCCCTGCAGCGGAAGTCCCCGCCTCCGCACCTCTGAGGAGGATCACTCTGGTTGTCGCGACGTTCAACGACAGCCTGAAAAGAGTGACCAATAAAAGCATGGTCGGAAAAGAGCTGAATTCCAGCGCCCGTTTTACATTAACAGAGGTCGCCAGCATGATGATCGAGACTGCAATCCCCAGAGAGATCAAGAGATCCAACAGAAACGCCGGCATTGGAACAATCATGATGGCCAGAATTGCGATGATTCCAACGCCCATCAATACATCAGGACTCTTTCCAATTCTGGATAACACTGAACTTCCTGATGGCTGGGATGACTGGCCGGCTGCCTGATTCATCGTCCTTGACTCCTCACAACAGAATGAACAATTTGTTTAAACCTGACCTTCAGCATCCAGCTTCCGGCCTTATTTTGATGGTACCCCGATTCTTATGGAACTGGGAAGATTTTTTATTCAGTCAAAATATCGACATCTGGCCCTCGATCACCCGGAAACCCTAGTTAAACTTACGGTTTTTGAGCTTGTAAACATAGGCAAGTACCTCGGCCACAGCCTGGAACAGACTCTTCGGGATCACCTGCCCCACCTTTACAGATTTGAACATAGCCCTTGCCAGTGGTACGTTTTCAACCATAACCACTCCACTCTCGGCTGCGATCTTCTTAATCCGTTCCGCCATGAAGTCTGCCCCCTTTGCAACAACTTTGGGAGCAACCATCTTGTCTTTGTCATATTGAAGGGCAATTGCAATGTGAGTCGGGTTGGTAATTACCACATCCGCCTTTTTCACCGCCTGCATCATACGCTTGCGAGCCATATCTCTTTGAACAGACCGAATCCTGGACTTGATCAGGGGATCCCCTTCTTGCTCTTTTGCCTCCTGCTTGGCCTCCTGTTTTGTCACCCTAACCTGTTTTGCATATTCCCGCTTCTGAAGGACAAAATCGATCGCAGCAAAAACACCCAACACTCCACACAATGAAAGGAACAGTAGTTTTCCAGTTTCACCCAGGATCGTGAAAATTGCCGCTGGGTTCTTGAAAATGAGCATGGGGGACTGCTCAATTGCCGTTCTCATAATCGAATACGCAACAAAGCAGAGAATCAGACCTTTGATAATTACGCGGGCTGACTCGATCAGATTTCGGAAGGAGAAAAGCCTTGAAAGCCCTTTCAAAGGATTGATCTTCTCAAAGTCCGGCATCAGCGGCTCTGAGGTGATCAGGAAACCGATTTGTCCCAAATGTCCGCCAATTCCAAGGAGGAAGCCTACCACGGTCACAGGAAGGCCGATTGAAGCAATGATTCGAATGACCTGCATCAAACGCTTTCCTGCCATATCCTGAAGCTGCTCTCCGGGCTTCAGGGAAAGATCCTGAGAGAAGATCTCTTTCATGAAATCAATGATCTCTTTGGCCATCCCTGGAGCGGTCGAGAATAAAACCATCCCGCAGGCCACAGCTACCGCGAGGCCAACCACTTCCTTACTTTGGGCAACTTGCCCCTTTTTTCGATACTCTTCTAATCGATACGGCGATGCCTGTTCCGAAAGATCTTCTAAATTCCTGTCTTCGTTATTTTCCGCCATACACCACCAAGAATTGTTTCAGATCGTCGAAGTATCCAGCAAAAATATTGCTCATGCCGGATTGTATACCAGGATAGGTAACCAAGAGTACGAATCCACCAATGAGCGCACTAGAGGCCATTGAGAGCGTAAGAATATTGAGCTGCGGAAGAGCCTTGCCAAGAACCCCGTAAACAATATTTACGAGCAGCATGCAGGCAGCCATGGGCGCGCTCAATTGAATTCCGAAAAGCAATGTATTGGCAACCAGTTTGAGCATTGAGCTCTTAAAGGCCTCACTTAGTCCGGCACCTCCCTGGGGAATCAAATGAAATGTCTCCACCATGGCACGAAAAAGAAGATGATGACCGTCGAGAGCAAGAAAAGTGAGCATCGCAAGAGCGCCGAACATCTGCCCAAGCACTACCGTTTGTGTTTCCATGTGGGGATCATACATTGAGGCCATGCTAAACCCCATCAGTTGGGAAATGAAGTCCCCAGCAATTTGAATGGCATGAAACACCAACTGGGAGGCGAACCCGACTCCGATTCCGACTAGCAGCTCTCCTGCAAGAGTAAGAATCAACTTCCCTGAAGAAGAGGTCCAAATCTCGGCATCTTCCAATCGAATGGTCCCCCCGGACTTTAAAACAGGAAAAATCACTGCTGAAAAGGTGAGCGCCAAGAGAACCTTAACATTTGCCGGAATGACCTTGTCTCCGAACAATGGAAGCAACATGATCATGGTGCTGACACGAATCAACACCATGAAAAAAGAGAGCAGTTCTACAGAAGACCAGCTCTCAAAGACCATCAATGAATCATCTCCCCTGCTCCTCCGAAGATGGAAATAGCGTAGTCTTGAAGCACGCGCAACATCCAGGGGGCCATGATCACAAGGGTTAGAATAACGGCAATCATCTTTGGAATGAAGGTAAGGGTTTGCTCATTGATCTGCGTGATCGCCTGAAGAATCGAAATGACAATACCAACAGCCATCGCAGCCAATAGAACCGGACCTGCAAGATAAACCATTGTAGTAATCGCGTTTTGACCGATTTGCATGACCATTTCCTCTGTCATCCTGACCTCCTTATCCAAAACTCTTTACGATGCTTCCCACAACCAATCCCCATCCATCCACCAGAACAAACAACAATAGCTTGAAAGGAAGCGAGATGGTCATCGGTGGAAGCATCATCATTCCCATCGCCATTAAAATACTGGAAACCACCATATCAATTACTAAAAACGGCAAATACAACATGAAACCCATCTGAAACGCGGTGTTCAACTCACTGACGATGAAGGAAGGAATCAAAACATAAGTTGGAACCTCCTCCCTCGTTTGCGGTTTCGAGATCTTGGACATTGTCAGGAATAACTCGAGGTCTTTCTCACGGGTTTGGGCGAACATGAATTCCCGCAAGGGGGCTTCCGCTTTTGAAAAAGCCGTCTTCTGATCAATCTTTTCTTCCAGATAGGGATTCAAAGCATCATCTTGAATCCGGGTCCATGTGGGAGCCATGATAAAGAGCGACAAGAACAAAGATAGACCTACCACAACTTGATTGGGAGGCATTTGTTGAGCTCCGAGTGACTGGCGCAGAAACGATAGGATGATCACAACTCTGGTGAATGAGGTCATCATTACCAGAATCGCCGGCGCAAGAGTCAATACAGTGAGAAGAAGGACAATCTTAAGTACATTGACCAGCTCGTTGGGATTTGAACCGGAACCACCCAGATTCATCGAGATCGAGGGAAGTGAAAAACCACCCCCACCACTCTTCGCCGCATGTGCTGCAGAGGCGATAAGAAGAATGGGAAGAAAGACTGCTTTAAGCCACGTGTATTTTGGAGACTTTCTACTCATCATGTGCCCCCCACATTCTGCTGAAGTCTTCTTCGAATCTGGTCACGAACCCCACTCTCACGCTGGAGGGAGGTCGCGACCACCTGAACCGAAGCGGAAGGCGGAGATTGATTTTGATATGCATTTCTTGCGACTATCGCCCCAGCACCGGAACTGGCCTTGAGGATCGAATCAAAACTCGAAACGGGAGCAACCTTCGGTTCCGGCTTGATTTTCGATCCAAACATTTTGCCGATTGAATCGGCCACCTTCGGATCCTCAAGAAGTTCGAGATCAGCCTCCTCGGAGTCCAGCTGGGTGATCAGTTGAACACTGTCCTGGGTCACACCCAACACAAACTGCTGATCCTTGATTCGCACAATGGTAATGCTCTGTTTCGGGCCAATGGAATGATTCGCAACCACCTCAATGAAAGCCTTGGACTTCCTACCTCCGTTCAGGATGCCGGACAGCCAGGAGTCACCAACTCTCTTCGCCTGAGACGCACCGGCCTTTTTCTTAACGTACAGAAGAACCAAACCGAGCCCCCCAACAATCAGGAACATCGCGAACAAAGAGCGAAACACAGACGGACCATGCGGTCTACCTGTCAACTCTCCTACCGGCTTGGACGCGGCTCCAAGTTGTTTATTGCGTGCTTTTAAATCTTTGGGCGGGAGCGCCTCGGATTGTGACTCTTCCTTCCTTTCAGTGCTCCCAAGTACTTTTGCAAGCAAAGATTTCTCATCAGATTCCTTCAGGACTTCTCCTTGAACAACGATTCCCTTGGGAAAGGCAATCGAAAGTTCTTTACCAACGGTCACAAGCTTGATCTTTCCTTTGTAAGCCTCAGCCTTCCCATCCACCGTAAATCGGATGCGCACGAGGTTCGGCGCATATTGATAGGCAAACACCTTGGAGAAGGTCTGATTCGCCGATGCTCCGGCATGGAGAATCTTTGCCGGATAAATCGTGGTGTTTTGCAGTGAGAATTGAACGATATCACGGACATACTCAAGATTGACCGTCCCCTTCGGAGGAGTGCCATCGAGTATGACCTTCGCGCCTCCGTTCTCATCAATCTGAATGTCACGAACACTCAGCGGCGCTGCATTCACAAGGAATGGAGAGAGCAAGAATGTTGCGAGAAAAACGAATAAAGCTTCTTTGGGCCGTCCTAGGCATTTCATCAAACAATTCCCTTCATCCATGAATGGAATAACGTTGGTTTTACTTCAACTGCTCGATCCGCTCCATCGGTGACAGAATGTCGGTGAGCCTGATTCCGAACTTTTCATTCACAGTCACAACCTCCCCCCTTGCCACAAGACGATCGTTCACGAGCACCTCAAGCGGCTCTCCCGCAAACTTTGAAAGCTCCACCACAGAACCCTGAACCAATTGAAGAATGTCCCTGACTGACATTTTCGTTCGTCCGAGTTCAACCGTGACTTTCAACGGAATATCCAGGATAAAATCTAGGGAATGCACTCCTTCCTGGGGTGTAGTTCCTTGATTTTGTCCGATTCCGCCTTCAATTTTTCCAAGATTTGGTGTCGTCATATCATCACTCCATTTTCATTCTTCGATTGGTCTTGTAACTTGAACCGCCCTCGTGCCTCTCGAAACTCCGAAGAAACACTTAAACTTCTCTACCCCTTCAACATTCAGTTCCAACTCTCCATCACAGTCTTGATTGAGTGGGATGATGTCGCCAATATTCAGATTCACGAGATCACCCACGGTGATGCTGGTTTCTCCGAGGTTTACCGACACATTTGCCTCAAGTTGGCGCATATGCTCTTCAAGATTCTCAACCCAAACCCGATCCGCCCGGTCAGAGTCGGATTGAAAAGAAGAATTCAACTTGTTCTTGATTGATTCAATCGTGGAATAAGGAATCACAAGGGAAATCGTTCCGCTTGCATTCTCAAGCTCAACCTCAAATGTAGTGGAAATAATCACTTCAGACAGAGGGACAACTCCCACAAATTGGGGATTTGTTTCGGTTCGCAAATGAACAAGCCCCACTCGATGAACCGGTGCCCAAGCTTCCTCGATATCGGCAATCGCCAGAGTGAGGACCTTGTTCATGATCATAAGTTCGATTCGAGTGAATTCTTTCCCATCACTCTTGGTGTATGGTCGATCAGTGCCCCCGAAATAGCTATCAATCAATGCATATGCGAGCTTTGACTCAAAAACCAAAAGAGCGGGCCCCCGGAGGGTTTCAGAACGCAGGATCCCCACACAACTCGGAATCGGAAGAGTATTCACAAACTCGCCGAACTTCAAAAGATCCGTAGAAATAATGCTGATGGATGCAATTTTGCGGAGAGAATTCGACAGGGACATCCGAAACAAACGCACAAATCTTTCATAAATCAGATCGAGAGTGGGCATCTTGCCGCGAATCACGCGATCCTGATTGGTAAGATCGTACTCCTGAATCTCCTTGGATTTCGTGTCTTTGCCCGCGGGCGCACTGCCACTCGTATCCACTGACCCTTCGGCCACTGCATTCAGAAGTGCGTCGACTTCGGCTTGACTTAATACCTGGTTCATAGCCCTCCTAGCCCAATTCCGCTCATCAACTGCTCACAGCAAAGTTGCTGAAAAAAACACTCTTCACCTTGCCTGTGATCAGAAAACTGTTCAGGGCATTCCGGATCTCTTCCTTGAGAAAATTCCGCCCCTCACCGCCCTGCAGATCAGCAGGACGTTTAGAATTGAATAAATCAATAATCGCATTTCGAACTGGCGCAAGTTTCTGTGTGATTTCTTGCGCAGTTTCAGAACTTGGAACTTCAAGCGCAATAATCACCCGCGCATATCGCGGAGGGGTTCCGGGGCTCGTTGCCAGATTCACCGTGAATTGTTCCAGCGTGACCAGTTGGTCCCCTTTTTTGGCCGCGGAAGCGCCATGCTCACCGCCACCATGACCACCTCCGTGTTCGCTGCCCTCGGACTTCTCCGCACCACCGTGTTCGGATTTTTCAGCGCCATGCCCATCTCCAGCCTCACCATGGGCTTCGCTATGAGCATCAATGTCTGAATGGGATTCTTTATGTTTTTCTTTTTGAAACTGCAGGAAAACAACAACACCGATACCGATTACCAAAACCAGATTCAATGCAGCGAGAACCAAACCGAGCTTTCCGGTTTTATCCGTTCCACTTTCTGCCGGCGCATCTGCTTTTTTTATTTCTTTGGCTTCTTCTGACATTTTTTGGCGTCCTGCCTCTTCTTAAATTTTGCATGGTGAACGCCGAAATCACAAGGGATCTAAAATTTTATTTGTAAGTCAGTTTTAAAAAAGGAGAGGAGCAGCCGTCTTCCACATGCTTTTTGCACTTGGCTGACTGTTTTTTGACGGCTGCCCCTTTACTCTAATCTATCAATACTGAACTAGATCAAGCTTAGGTACGCTTGAGGTTGATCACTTCGCCGAGGAGCTCATCACCCACGCCAATCACCTTGCTATTTGCCTGGAAATTACGCTGCGCAGTCATCAAATTGATGAATTCGTTTGCAATATCCGTGGTGGAAGCTTCGAGAGCCTTCGATGAAACCTGACCTCTTCCGCCAGACATCGGTGCACCAATGGTCGGTTGACCGGAGCTACGGGTTTCCTTGAACTTGTTTCCGCCTGTTTTGAGCAGCTCCTCGGGACTTTCGAACTTAGCCAGCGCCACCTGAGCCACCTTGATCGTTTCACCATTCGAGTAGTAAGCGGTAAGAGCTCCGTCATCTTCGAACTTCAGGGAGCCCAAGGTTCCAGAGGAGTATCCATCCTGAACCGTTTTGTAGGCTTCCGAATTTGATCCATACTGCGTGATCTGCAGGCCATCTCCGCCGCTCTTAATGTCTTTTCCGAAATTGAACTCAATCTTCTGATCGGACTTAGAGCCTTTGTTGAAGCTAAAGGACGCTTTATCGGTGGATTGTTCCGCGAGGCGACCCTTGTCATCGAATACGAGACTTCCAGAACCCTGAATCATCATCTCGCCGGCCTTGCCGCCCTCGACATCATCGCCCTTCGCCATGGCTTTCCACTCCCACTTGTGGCCATCCACTTTATTGAAGTAAACGGTAACAGCGCGAGGAGCCCCATTGGTGTCATAGACGGTAACGCCGGTGGCGAAATGACTGGTTTTATCAGGATTTGCAGGATCAAACTTCACCGCAGTGTCGACGCGAGAATCAAGGTTGGCAAAAAGATCAACCTTGCCTGATCCTTTTGCATCAAGAATTGCGCGATCAATGGAAATATCCCCCATCTTCGATGTGATCTTTCCGGTATCATCTGCCTGAAATCCTTGAATCTTCGCACCCTCTCCGCTTACCAGCTTTCCCTCCTTATCGAAATGAAAGGCCCCATCCCGAGTGAAGCTACGGCCATCCACACCGTCTACTACGAAAAATCCGTTTCCGGTGATGGCAAGGTCTGTCGGACTTTCAGTTTGAGTCAGAGTTCCTTGCGAGAAAACAGTGCGGATATTCCCAACTTTGCTACCGCGACCTGTTGCTTGAGTTGAACCCATCCCATTGAGTGATTTTGCAACTGCATCCTTGAATTCAGGACGGGCTGTTTTGAAGCCGGTAGTTGCAGAGTTCGCGATGTTATCGCCGAAAACCGAGAGAGCCTCTCCCTGTCCCTGGATTCCGGTGTAACCTGTGTACATTGAAGATAGAATACCCATAGAGCGCCTCCTTGCGATCTTTGTTTTGGTTGTCTCCTCGTCAGTCAGTCGGAGGAGTCGGGCTTCCCTATTGGGTCCAGCCTCTTTTTACTTCAACAGTCCTTACTAAAATCGTAGCACGAATTTTAATAATTAAACAATATTTATTTAAATAATAACTGCGCCATCAATGTTCGTAAAGATATTTCCGTTCAAATTTCCACGATCCATTGCAGTAATCACAGTTCGAGAAGGAACACTGACAATCAAAGCGGCCTTGTCCGTCAGAACCAAGGTATCTTGCACTCCTTTAGAATCCGCCTTCGTGATCGCATCATTCATCCTTGAAAGTGTATCCGGGTCGAATTGAATCTGTCGCTCACGCAATCTCTGAGTTGCATGTGCTGAGAACTTCAACCCTTGACCGATTTGCGAAAGCGCCGGAGAAGACTCCCGAATGGATTCCGGGTTCTGAACCTGCATTGCCTCTTGCAAACTCTGATCAAACTCGCCCTTCTGGATCTGACCTTCTGCGGGATTCTTCCTCGTCTCCGAAATTGACGGGTTCGAAGGAATCCTGCTGACATTTGGATAAAGTATCGGATTACTCATATGCTGATCTCACCTCCTTTCTTAAGTTTATCATCAATCATCAAGACCGTTTGGAAAACCTTCCGCGACAAGCCCATTGCCGGGGGTTTCAGTCGCAACATCGGGTGCCGGAGCGGCATTGCCATTGGCTCCGCCCATCTCGGCCTTGAGTTTTTCCTGCAATCCCTGAGGAAGCGCATCGGAACTTGTCACGCTACCTTTGGATGCAAATGAAGGACTTCCAGATTCCGTTTCAATGCGAATCACGTTCTTGAACGCAACCTTCTGAGGAGTTTTGGAATCCCCTACAAGAAAGTGCGTATCCCCGCCCTCGAAAGAGACACCCACAATCCTCTCTTTGGAGATCGGATCCACCTTGATTTTTCCACCTTTGCCATTTTCAGCATCAACGCGAACAAGGTAGGTGCCCGAGCCGGTTTGCGTATTGCTGGCCGTGATTCCATCCCAGCTATAAACATTTTGACCTGACTTCATTGGCTCAAGATCACGGGTTGCGACCTCTTCACCCTGCTCATTCAGGATCGTGACCTTAATTTTGCTCGCATCTTCCGGCAGTTCGAAATTGATCGGGGAAATCGTCCCTTTTTGATGAGTGAAACGCCCCTTATCTACTGTGACAGTTCGTCCAATCATGCCGCTCATTGCAAGACGGTCAGACGCGTTGTTCTTGTCAGCCATTTTTTCAATCGCATTGCTCACGTTTTTAAGCTGCTCCACAGACGTGATTTGCGCCATCTGCGTGGCCATGCGATCGGAATCCATGGGCTTTGTCGGATCCTGATGACGCATTTCGGTAATCATGATCCGCATAAAATCATCTTTATCGAGGGCTTTTTTTGCAACTCTTGCCTCTTTCGGCCTCTCGCCATATCTCGCCTGAATCTGGGCCATGGAATTTTTTAGCGCCTGATCTCGATCAAGAGTCTCATTCCCCCCCGCTCCATTGATCCCGATCCCGGCATTCGCGCGTGATATTTCCATCCCCGAACATCTCCTCTCAAGCGATCAAATCAAGATTTCCAGTCCCCAAAATGCGTCCCGTACGGGAACCGCTCAGAGTTTTCAGAGTAGCCGAAACAGGCGCCTCATCATAGAGAAACTCTTGCCGGGGTTCCCGACCCGATTCACCCCACTCCTGTGAGTCGCCTTTTCCAAAAAGGTTTTGATTCTGATTAAAATCCATTTGCATGGACTGCTCAGAGCCCTGCATGGAAGAAGATTGGTTGATCACATCCATCTTGGACAAGCTTAGATTCTGAACGGATAGCGACTCTTTTAGGCTCCCAATGCTATCCTCGATGATCTTTTTTGCCTCCAAATCATGGGTTTTAATCTGAATCGATACCTCATTCCCTCGTGACTTCACATTCATGACCAATTCACCCAGATGGTCCGGCTTCAGACGAATTTTAATCTCGCCATCCTGTCTCGCTTTTCCCAATAGATTGACCTGCTGGGAAATTTGGTGAATCGCATCATGAGACAAAATCGTTTTCCCCGCTGTTCCGTGTGTAACCGGGGCTTCAATCACGGGTCCAGAGTGAATCGACCCCTTCATGGACTGTTCAATCCCGGGAACAGGCCCCTGAGATGCCAAACCTCGTCCACCCTTCTCCTTGCGTAGCTCCCTTAATGTCAAAAAATCCTCCGTCGATACCCTGGATGGCAGAGATGCAGATTTGTCGGCTTGCAGACCACTAAGAGCCATTTCTTGGGATGTTTTCAAACCTTCGACCTTCAAAGCGGGATTTGAAAGCAGCTTTTCCACATGCACCCCATGCAAATCCTGAGCTACGGAGATTGCATCAAGATCATTTGACTCAAGGGACCGAAGCTCCTCCCCGAAGGAGTCCGTTCCGATCATTGATTGTTGGAACTCATCAAGAGGAATCACCCGATCTTTCAGGTTTCCAGACTTCAGGGGATTCACATCCACCGGAATCTGTATCGAGTTTTGATCGGACATCATGGACTTCGAACCCGAAACTATGGCGCTTCCAGGGATTCCATCCACTTCGCTCGGACCGCTTCCTTTTGAGGACTCCGAAGGATCACCCTTCAGAATTAATGTACTTTGCGAGACCGGCATTTGAATCAGATCTTGATTTATCTCTTTTGAAGCCTCATCTCGGATCCTGTCCAACCTGGACTCCAGGGCCACTGCCTCCTGATCTGGCTTACTCTTATCCGCAGACGGATCTCCTTGCACAGCCTGATCCAAATGACTTCGGAAGGCCTCTCTCTGATCACCCGGGGACAGAGGATTCGAATCCGAAGATTTAGCTTCTACCGCTTGGGAAGGATTCTTACTTTTCAGATGCGGGACTACGTTCATGGGAATCACCGTTCGCACCCTCCTTCCTTTCTGCCAAACCACCATACGCCATCATCTCAGCGAGTCTGGCAGATTTTTCAGCTTTCAGGTTCGCAAGTATCTTCCCGGCCTTGGAACTGGTCAGGCGACCAAGCGCAAGCACAGCAAGTTCATCCTCCACCCCGCCAACCACCTGTGCTGCTGCCTTCGGAGACATCCCCTCGAGGGTCTCAATCATCTTGTTGACTTGCTCCTCCCGACGAGTGAGTTCCTTTTGCCTTACACTCTGAATTTCCGTCTTCTTGTTTTCGAGCCTCGAGAGCTCTTCCTTTACTGCAGCCGATTGCGCAGCAATTTCCTTTTCTTTCTCTTTGAGGGCCTCTTCCCTCTCCTTCAGCTTTTTTTCCCTTAACTCAAGATCTTGAACCACTTCCTCGGATGCGAGACACTCATTCGACAACCTCTTCTTTTTTGGGGTTGCTCCATCATCCTCACCGGTCTTGACAGGGCCACCGTCTTTCTTATCACCAGCCATTGAGGAATCGGACTTTGCCTCCTTCACCTCAACCGCTTTGGTCTCGGACTTGCCTGTCGATCCATCTTCGGCACTTCCAATCACGATTGGAGCGCTGATAAATGCAAGCAGGGCAATCACAGGAAGAAACCGGTACATCATGCGAATTCCTCCTCTGAATCTATCGGACCATGATTGAGACGCGCTCTCATCGTAATCAAATCATCGAGCTTGCGCTGTTCCAGTCTTGACTGTTCAAGCCTGAACTCCTCCAAAGCCTTTTCTTTCAAACGATCAATCATAATGCGCTCTTTTCTCGAGCTGATGTAGTTTCTCATTGCCTGATCAAGAAATCTTCTGGCACGGATGATTGCTTGGTCAGCCTTTATGATCTGAGCATTCAATCCGAAAATGTAATCCTCGGACAGCCTGATTTCATTAATGCTGGCATCACGGGAAACCAACTCATTCTTACTCTCAAATGCACGCTGCTTCATTGAAAGAAGATCCCGTTTGGCCTGAATTTTAGACAAATAATCCCTCTGAGAGTCAGACAAAATTTCGAGCATCTTCTGCTCCTTTTGCAATCTGACTTTTTCGACCGACTCCAGCTGAAACTTGAATTTCGCCATACCTTTTTTATTTTTATATATTTTTTATTTAATAACTAGACTGAAAAGAATGCCGGGAAGCTTGGAAGGAAGAAGGAATTTTATTCCCAGTGGTCTGATGGATATTACTTTCGATTGGCGCTGGCAAACGCCTCGCCAGAACGGAAAATCCCGTGAAGGAGACCAAGGGATTCAGAAAACTCACCGGATTCGCTCACTTTTTGACGCAAGAACTGCTGAATCCTGTCCTGCACTGCGATCGCCTGATCGATCCTAGGATTGGAACCTTTGGCATATGCACCAATGTTGATGATGTCTTCAGCTTGCTGGTACACAGCCATCCACTCTTTTACCTGGCCAGCCCATGCTTTCTGCTCCTCTGAGACCACGGCATTCATAACCCGTGAGGCCGAGGCAAGCACATCTATGGCAGGGAAATGGTTCCTCTGGGCAAGTTTTCTGGAAAGTACAATGTGACCATCAAGAATGGAGCGCGCCGCATCCGCGATTGGCTCATCCATGTCGTCGCCATCCACAAGCACTGTATAGAGACCCGTGATGCTCTTCCCGTTTGCTCCGGTTCCAGCCCTTTCCAATAGCCGCGGCAATTGGGCAAATACACTCGGAGTATAACCCTTTGAGGCTGGCGGCTCCCCAAGGGACAATCCAATCTCTCTCTGAGCCATGCAAAATCTGGTCACTGAATCCATCATCAACAGAACGTCATTTCCTGCATCCCGGAAGAACTCCGCAATCGTTGCAGCGAGAAAAGAGGCTCTGGTCCTGACCAATGCAGAACTATCGGAAGTTGCAACAATCACGATGGATCGCTTCAACCCCTCGGGGCCGAGATCCCGCTCAATGAACTCGCGGACTTCCCTGCCCCGCTCCCCAATCAGCGCAATCACATTCACGTCTGCCGCCGTTTTTCGGGCCATCATTCCAAGTAGAACCGACTTTCCCACACCGGACCCAGCCATGATGCCCATCCGCTGGCCTTTTCCGCAGGTCAAAAGTCCATTGATGGCCCGAACTCCGAGATCAAGCGGTTCTTCAATCATGGTTCTCGACAAGGGATCCGTAGGACGCCGGTAGAGCGAACGATACTCCACCGGCGTATCGGAGGTAAAAAGAGGCCCTCTTCCGTCAATGGGCATCCCCCGCCCATCGATCACACGCCCAAGAAGACTGCTGGAAACCGGAATGGATGAGTTTTTCTGTTTCAGACGCACAATGCTATCATTGTTGATTCCGGAAACCTCATCGAATGGCATAAGGAAAACACGCTTGTCCTTGAACCCGACAATTTCAGCTTCTATCGGAGCGGAATACGCGTCTTGTTCATTCAGGATGACATCACAGATGCTGCCAATACTTGCTCCCGGCAGATAGGCTTCATAAATCAGGCCGAGTGTTCTAGTGATTTTCCCTGCTTCATCATAAAGAACAGTCTGATTCAAACGCTCTTCATATTTTTTCGGGGAAATGGTGTGATTCATGCATCACCCAATGACTTTTCAATCGATCCAAGCTGATTTTCAATCGATGCATTGATCCTGCTAAGATCAGTCTCAACTTTGCATCCTCCAAGACCTAACTCCTCAGTTCCCTCAATGTGAATGTTTCGGAGGTCCGGGATTTGAGACTTCAGGAAATCCTTGATGATCTCAAGGTTCTCAAAATCCTTCTTGCTGATCTTTACTCGAATGTGCTCTTTTGCGCCGAGTTTTTCAATCACGTGCACCAATAGACGCTTCACATATTCTCGATCGGCCCCCAGCTCTTTCAAGAGAATCTGCCTCGAAATCTGATAAACCAATTGAACAAGAAAAGACTCATTCGCGAGGTACAGATCCTTCTTGATAGAGTCGAATTCGCCCAGAAGTTTGGCGAAAGCCTCCTGGATGGGCCTTACTGATTCCCGATACTCGCTTTCCGCCACCGCAAATCCTTCCTTGCGGCCCATTTCCAGCCCTTCGTGATACGCTCCGTCGCGTATCTCTTTCACCCTTGCCTCAACTTCGGCTCTGACGATACCCTCTACATGATCTTTTTCTTTTTTCTCAACCCCGAGAAACTTCTTTGAGGCTGGATGCAGGTTGAAGGATCCACTGTCTTTCTCCTCAAGCGAGGAAAGCGAACCAAACTTCTTCTTTACCTCGGCGTACTCGCTGATACCACTGCCACTCAGGGACCGTGGCTGAAAAGATTTAATCTCCACTTTTTCATTAGCGGAACCCTTAGGATCGAACCCCTGAATTCTTGAGGACCCCTTTTCTTCGCTCATCAGACCAGAGCATCCTCTCCACCACCACGACTGATGATGAGCTTACCTTCATTCTCAAGTCGCTTCGCAACATTCACAATTTCTTGCTGAGCGGTCTCCACATCTGAAAGCCTGACGGGTGGCATTGCCGCAAGGTCCTCTCGAAGGAGGTCCGCGGCCCGCTTGGAAATGTTCTTGAAGATCTTTTCCTTGATCTCATCTGGGGCGGTCTTCATTGCAATGGTAAGCTTGTCGTTTGGAACTTCCTTGAGCAACGTCTGCATCCCGCGATCATCAATGTAAATGATGTCTTCGAATACGAACATGAGCCTTCGGATCTCTTCCGCCAACTGCGGATCCCGCTCCTCCACCCGGGACATGATTCCCTGCTCGGTGTTCTTGTCCATGATATTAAGCATTTCGGCAATCGGAGAAACCCCGCCAAGCTGCTGGGTGTCGATAGAACCTAGAGTTGCGAGTTCTTGCTTCAGGATTTCATCCACCTGGGAGAGCAATGATGGCGAAATGAAGTCGAGGTTTGCAATCCTTAGAACCACTTCCGTTTGAACCGGCTCAGGAAGTTTTTTCAGGACTTCACATTTCTTGTCAGGACTAAGGTGAGCGAGAACCACGGCAGTGGTCTGCGGATGTTCATTGACAAGGAAATTTGCAAGAGTTCGCGGATCGACGAGCTCGAGAGCCTCCAGGGAGCGGCTTCCCTCGATTACCGCAAGCTGCCCCAGAACGGTCTTGGCTCTTTCTTCTCCCAAGGTCTCGAGAATGAAATCCTTTCCGGCTGCGTGACCAAAGATCAGCTGCTCCTCTTCTGAGATCTCGGCGTAAAACTCGTCGAGGACCTGCTTCACGACAGGAATAGGCACCTTGTTGACTTGCCCCATCGCGGTCACAAGTCGCTTCACATCATTGTCCCTCATGTGCTTGAAGACTTCTGCAGTCACGCGATTCCCGAGAACATTCAGAAGAATCGCAGATCTTTCGAGTCCATTCAAACTTTCGTAGTCCTGTGCTTCAATCATGCAAACTCTCTCCAGCCATTAGGCGCTAGCGTTTTTCCCTTTTTCTTCTTTTGGTTTCTTATTCGCAGAAATCCATTCCTTCAGGATCAATGCACCTTTTTGAGGATTATTATCGATCAAGGTAACGATCTTTTCACGAATCATCTCTCCTTCGACTTTTTCTGGATCCAAGCGATCCGGAAGATCTGGCACAACCTCGTCAAGCTGGGCAAGAGTGCTGCTCCTCTGAATTTTTTCCAACTCTTCAATGGTTTGCGGCAAGAAGGTTTCAACACTCTCGCTTGTATTCTCCGTCACCCAACGCACGTAAGGTCGGACAACCAGAAAGAAAAACAAGAGAACAATCAACCCGATCACGCCATAAACAATCATGCTCTGCACGTATTTCCGAGTTGCGGTTGCATCGAGAATCCGCTGAGCCTCTTCAAAGTCTTCAGGCACGAATTCCATGTTCTTGAATTCCAAGGTATCCCCCCGCTTCTTGTCGAGCGCAAGGGTACCGTTGACAAGGGCCTCGAATTCCTTTATTTTCTCAGCGCTCCAGGCTTCAGATTTGATCTCGACCTTGCCATCCGCGCCTGTCGTCTTTACCTGCTTACTGTCAATCAGCACCGCCACAGAAAGCTTCTTCACAACACCTACCGGCCTCTGTGTGGTCCGCACGGTTTTCGGAATGTCATAGTTGACAATCTCGTTTGATTTCGCAGTGTTGTTCTTGATTGCATTCTGAGCCACCACTCCGGGCTGCTCACCCGGGGTATTTGATGTGGCTCCGGGAGCACCCGAGGCAACCGGCCGAGACCCATCCATGGTCTCGTTGGTCTTTTGCTGGGAACGGATAGTAGCCCCATCCTGATCGAGAATGGTTTGAGTTTCCGAAACAGCAGCAAAATCAAGGTCAGCAGTGACTCCAACTTTCACGTGCCCCTCTCCGACCACCTTGGCGAGGATATCTTCGACTCTTCGCTGGTAATCCTCCTCAAGCCTGCGCTTGAAATCGGTTTGCTCGGCGGTTAGACCTATGATTGAATCTCTCGGATTTTTGGAAAGCTCTTTGCCCATGGAATCAAGAACAACCACATTTGCGGGGTCCATTCCCTCAACCGCACTGGACACCATGTGGGTGATTCCGAACACCTGTTTCTCGTTCAATAGATTACCACCCTCAAGATCCAAAACCACGGATGCAGTCGGCTTTTTTTGATCCTCAACAAAAGCCGTCTTATCCGGAATCGCAAGATGGACTCTTGACCTCTTCACTCCCTTGATGGTGTTGATCGAACGCATGAGTTCGCCCTCGAGAGCCCGCTTTTGATTTACCTTGTTCAAAAAACTCGTGGTCCCGAAAGACTGCTTGTCAAACAGCTCATAACCCACACCTGATGTCTGCGGAAGCCCCTGCATTGCGAGTTCGAGCCGAAGATCATTCAGGTACTCAGGCGGAACAAGAACCTGCTTTCCACTGGGATCAACCTGAAATGGTATTCGCTTTTCCCGGAGGAGCCGCATTACGTTTGCCGAGTCCTCGGCACTCATGGTCCCGTACGTGACCGGCTGATAACCCTGATGGGACGCCCAAAAAAACAACCCGCCAAGGATCAGGGCAATCGCCCCACCGGTCACCCCGAGCGCAAGCTTCCGACTTGCCGATAGACCTGAGAAAAAATCCTTTAATTGCGAAGAAATACGATTGAAAAAGTCCATAACTACACCTGCATCCTCATGATTTCTTTATAGGCCTCTAAAATCTTATTCCGCACCTGCATCGCGGTCTTCAGCGAAAGCTCGGCTTTTTGGATCTGCAACATTGTTTCATGAATATTCTTGCTCTTGCCCGCGACAATGTCTTTGATGGACTCATCCGCTTTCACCTGCTCCTCATTGACCTCTTCAAGAGTCCTGGAAAGCGTCTCAAGAAATCCTCCGCCTTTGACTTCAGGAGCTCCGGATTCTCCTAAAGCTCCGGGAGCACCCTGCCGAAGAGAAATCGATTCGGAGGAGACCTTCCCCAGATCTGGATCAATCTGCCGGAACGAGTTTTGGATCGAGTTCATCTAAATCCCCTTCTATCTTCCGAGTTCCAAGGCCTTATTCGCCATCTGGGTTGCAGCACCAATTGCGGTTACATTCGCCTCATACGATCTCTGGGCACTGATCATGTCCGCCATTTCCTTCACGGGATTCACATTCGGCATTTCCACATACCCTTCTGCATTGGCGTTCGGATCATCAGGCTTGTAAACCAAGCGCTGCGGCTTTTCATCTTCCTTCACATCCGTAACGAGAACTCCCTGCACCGACTCATCCATTTTGCTCTCGAGAATGTCTCCGAAACTTTCCCGATCTGCGGTTGCAGTGAACTCCGTGTCCTTTCGCTTGTAACCGACAGTCTCGGCGTTCGCGATATTGGAGGAGATCGTGTTCATTCGCTTCATCTGGGCATCAAGCCCCGAAGCACTGACCCTCATGGACGAAAAGAAATCAGCCATTATTTATTCCCTCCCCCTTC
>CANGWP010000008.1 GCA_947457605.1 Bdellovibrionales bacterium
CCGGAGTTGAGCAACCCCGACCTGGTGCAGGAAGCAATTGAGGTTGCCACCGGAAAACGCGTCGAGACGCCCGTGACTGAAGATCAGACGGCATCTTCCGACTCTGATGCGATCCGGGTCAACCCCCTCGGAAACCTCGACATCACGATGGTTCAATGCACAATCCCATCCACAAGCTCGAAGGGAATCTTCACATTCAATCCGAACACAGATGCGATCGTGGAATTTGAGCGCGATACGAATTCGGTTTTTCGGGGAAAAGTGTCCTACGTTCAAAACGGGAAGTCATCGCTTCTTGCTCCGGTTTTTCTTGGAACCGTGAGTGTGATTTCAAACGCGGAGTTTCCAATCTTGAGCGTATTCTCGGCTCCAGGTGCCCGAATCGGGGGGTTTACGATTCAGCTCAACACCCGTACGAACCAGGCACAATTCGATGGCTTCCCCGCGCGTCCCGGCAACGCCGGGGCCGTTCTCTGCACCATGAAATTCTAACGGTCAGACTCGAAGCGTTTCCACGATAGATTGAATGCTCTCAAATTCAGGGCTCCAACCAAGCTTTGATTTGGCAAGACTTGAATCAGCCAAAAGCACGGGAGGATCACCCTCTCTTCTTTTGGAAATCTCAACTTTCACTTTTTTTCCGAACTTTTTCTCGATCGCACGAATCACATCAAGCACCGAAAATCCCTTTCCGATACCAAGGTTCAGTGCCTGAAAGGAATCCCATTCGGGAAGAAGCTTGAGAGCCGACACATGGGCGCGCGCCAGATCCTTCACATGAACGTAATCGCGGACGCAAGTACCATCCGGGGTTGGATAGTCATCCCCGAAAAGCTTCAAGGTATAGGCGGGATCGATCGCAGCCCGTACCGCATTCGGAATCAAGTGTGTTTCAGGATCATGGGCCTCCCAAAGGTCACCCTCCGGATCAGCGCCTGCCGCATTGAAGTAGCGAAGGGCAACCGATCGAAGTCCGTAGGCCCGTGAATAGTCCCGAATCGCATTTTCAATCAAGAGTTTTGTCACTCCATAGGGATTGATAGGGTTCTTTGGATGATCCTCATCAATCGGTACCCGGACCGGCATTCCGTAAACCGCTGCCGTACTTGAGAAGACAAGAAATTTGATTCCGGAATCCCGCACCGCCGAAAGAAGAGAGAGGGACCCGTTCACATTGTTTTCATAATATTTCTCGGGGTCCACCACCGATTCACTCACCACGATCGATGAGGCGAAGTGCATCACGGCATCAACTTGATGCTTTTTCATCACTTCTCTCAGTCGTTTTCCATCGCGGATGTCGCCCTCTTCCAGTGGCCCCCATTTCACGAATTCGCGATGACCCTCTTCGATACGATCAAATACGACCGGGTTTAGTCCATTCTTGGAGAGCTCCTTGCAAACGTGACTGCCGATGAAGCCGGCACCCCCGGTTACGAGAATGTTCGCGAGCCGGGGCAAGGGCTGTTTCATACGCTTTTTTGCGTCCATTTGAACTCGAATCCACGCTTCTGGATTTCTTCGAAGAACGGCATTTTCGGAACACCTAGCTCGGGCGGCAGAACCCCTTTGGCGGTCAATTTCCCGGAGACGATCATCTGACCCACGATGGATGCGGTAAACCCGGTCGTTCGCTGCATGGAAGTAAGACCGGTTTTCTGGTCCGAATGGTCACAGATCCAGTGTTCGATCACGGTTTTCCTGCCATCCTTCATGCCCTCCGATATGGTCTGAATGAACGACACATCCTTTTCTCCGCCCTTTGGCATGAGGAATTTTTCCATCACCGCCTTGGTCAGCGCCCTGGGCTCAACCATGCCCCGCTCGGTCTTGATCTCTTCACGCGAGAAAAACCCCACATCACGAAGGGTTTTCAAAAAGGTGAGATGCCCGGGGTAGCGGACAAACTTGTTTTCGAGGTTCTTGACCCTGCCCTCATAGGTCCAAGGCAGGGTGGATAGCATTCCCATCCCGTGAGTTGCCTCGACTTTTCCCACAACGGGTAGATCGCATTGTTCAATCTCGGTCATCGGCGCAATGTCGATCATCTTTCCATTCCGCATCTGAGTCGTCATGCCGGTGTATTCATTGGTCAGAGTCTCGATGGCAAACACAAGGTGATAAAAAAGCGGCGGTTTCGGGTAAAGCGGAATTCCGCCATCCCGGGTGATGATGGTGTCGGCGGAATCAAGAATCTCCATTGCATGCCCTACGGTAATGTTCGTCATGCCTGGTCCCATCCCGCAGTCCGGAATGATGGTGATTCCGGCGGCCTTTGCCTCATTCGATAATTCAAGTTGCTTCAATACCCGTTCAGTATCGCCACCGAGATCCACCATCGGAACTTTTGCCTTGATTGCAGCTTGCGTGATCTCAAGCGCGAACTTGTAGGGCGCGGCGTTCAAGATGAGATCACAATCTTTCGCGGCGATCGCAGTTGCATTCACATCCGCCACATCTACTTTGATCTCGGTCAACTTTTGGGGCTTGGTGTGCTTTTCCAGAAAATCCCGGAGCTTCGTGGTCATACCGGGAAACGCATCGGCGAGAACAAGCTCCGATGGATTTCCAAATTTGATCAGATCAAGAGCAGCCCCGTATGCCTGCATTCCACATCCCAACAAAAGTACTTTTTTCATGGCTCCTGAAACTAGCTCGGTTTTATTGGCCCGAAAAGAATTTTTTACCCGAGTAAAACGCCCAAGTCTTCCCAGCGAGCAAGCTTTTGATCCAAGAGAACCTGGGCCCGCGACTGCTCCTCGATCCACTCGCGAAGGCGCTCCGGGGCGCTTGCATGATCCCCTGTTGCAATCGCCTCATTTAACTCCAAAATCCGTTTTTCAAGCCCTGTGATCTCATTTTCAATTTTTTTGAGTTCGGATTCCCAGGCTTTGCGTTGGTTATTGGAAACCTTCGGGGCTTCAAGACGGTGGGTGACAGCTCCGAGCGTGGGTTTCGAGGCATCGGGTTTTGCGGAGCGCTTGAGCTTCTCCCGTGTCTCCTCCACTTTTTTGGCAAGGTATTCCTCATAGGTGGATACCAAGGGAGTCACCTTTTGGTCCCTGATCTCCAGCAGCTGATCCGCAAGGGGTGCCACAAAATCCCGGTCATGCGACACCAGACACAAAGTCCCCTGATAATCCATGAGCGCCTGGAGCAAAACCTCGCGGGAATCCGAATCCAAGTGGTTCGTCGGTTCATCGAGTAGCAAAAAATTATTCGGCGTGAGCAGCAACTTCGCAAGGGCCACGCGCGCTTTCTCGCCACCTGAAAGGACACCGATCTTCTTGTTCACATCATCCCCGGTAAAAAGAAAGGCCCCGGCGATTCCCCTGACCTCCGCAATTTCAAGATGGGGCGCCGTATCCTCGAGCTCCTGAAGAATGGTGCGATCAAGCCTTAGCGTCTCAGCCTGCAGTTGCGAATAGTAACCAACCTTTACCTGATGCCCGAGCTTCAGGCTTCCTTCACTGAGCTTTACCTCGCCCGAAAGTCCCCGCGCGAGCGTTTTCAGCAAAGTGGTTTTCCCTGCGCCATTGACCCCCACAATGGCCACTCGTGAACCTCGCTGCAAAATCCAATCGAATCCTGAAAAAATCGTTTTTGGATTCCCTGAATCTTCCCCGAAACGCACTCCTGCGGACTTCAGAGTCACCACCTCTTTTCCGCTTGGGGGGCAAGGCGGAAAACGGAAGCGCACCTTGGAGCGGGATTCCGGAAGCTCGATGAACTCCATCTTTTCCAGTTGCTTTGCCCGGCTCTGCGCTTGCCTTGCCTTGCTGGCCTTTGCTCCGAATCGCTCAATAAAGGCCCGGAGCTCCGCCGCTTTTTGCTGTTGACCCTCGAATTGGGCCTCCAAAACCTTGAGACGTTCCTCTTTTTGCAAAATGAAAGCATCAAGATTTCCGGCATATGCCTGTATTTTCCGTTGCTCAATCTCCCAAACCTCATCCACGAGTCGATTCAGAAAAAGTCGATCATGACTGACCATGAGAATCGCACCGGGATACCCCTTCAAAAACTCCTCCAGCCAAAGAAGGGATTCAAGGTCCAGATGGTTCGTGGGCTCATCCAAAATCAAAAGGTCCGGCTGCAGGAGAAGGACACGGGCAAGAGCCACCCGCATGAGCCATCCCCCGCTCAGTTCGGAAAGGTTTCGTTGAAAGTCCCCTTCCGAGAATCCGACGCCCTCCAGAATTCTCGCCGCTCTTGATGGAAGCCGGTATTCATCGAGCGCATCGAATTCCTCGAGCACCCTGGAGTATGCAGCCAGAGTAGCAGGGTCATTGCCTCCGTCGGCTTCATGCTGCATTTTATTTTCAAGATCAGTTTTCTGCGCCAGGATTTCCTCCCGCCGTCCATCCAGGCGCATGACCTCCTCGAGAATGGTGCGATTTTCAAATTTTGGAAGTTCTTGTGCAAGATGGCCGATCTTGATGAATGGATTTTTTACAATCGAACCATGATCAAAGGTCTCCTCACCCAAAATCATCCGAATCAGAGTGCTCTTTCCCGCCCCATTTGCACCGATCAATGCAATTCTTGATTTTTCGCCCAGGCTGGCAAAAGCCCCCTCAAAAAGAACCTTGGAGCCGTATTGTTTGGAAAGATCCCGCAGCTGAATCATGGGTTGATGTCGATCTGCTTACATGGAACCGTAGTGTTCGGAGAGTCCACCGTGATCAGAATGGGACCAAGGGTTTTGGTTGGTACGGCTTGATTCGGCACGAATACCGTGAGGGATCGGACCCCGTAAGGGACCGTAGTGAAGGTGAAGTATCCCTTGTTTCCCGGCATGACTGGATAAAAATCTTGATTCAAGGTTCCGCTCCCATTCGGATAATTCATTTGAACCTCTGCGCCAGTATCAAATGGCCCTCCATTGTCACAAATGAACCCGGAGACCGTTGCATGAAGGGGCCTGATCTGAATTCTCAAAATCAGACAACGATATCATCACCTGCAGACAGACTGGTTTCCGAGCCATGGCTCATAATGGTTCGTCGGGTAGAATTGTCGCACAAGGGTTGTCCCAAGGCATCATTGAAAATCTCAGGATCAAGTTTCGAATGCCTACCCTCCGCAGCTCGATCAGGGTAAAACCTTTTTTGGAACTCATTTCGCTCCGCCCGGGAAGGTGCACTGAATCAATCAATACGAGCACTCATCGTCAGCGTCAGCGACTGCGGGATTGTCTCCGTCGTTCCGGGCAGTGTTCGCCCAGATTTCGCCTGTGGTTTGATTGTAGCACCAACCGTTCTCGCTCCCGGTGTAAGGGTTGCCATCGCAGGCCTGAGTGCACCGATTGCCCATGGTAGCGCACCCGGCACCGGAACACGCAGTGACAAGTCTACTGTTTACTTCACTGGTCTGAATGTCATGGGACCACGGGTTGAGAGGAATTCCGCCTGAAACAAACTGGCTATCAGGAACCGTCACGTGGGTCGAAGTACAAGTTGAGTTCCCGTCTGAAATATCATTCGCATTGACCGAGGCGACATTGGGGAACGACGCCGTCTGTACATTGCAGCGAAGGCGCATGATTCCGTTTTTCTCGGAAATCGCTCTTCTCAAAATCTGAAGATTTGATTTGGTCGCAGCGTCCCTGGAGTCTTTACCATAGTTGACGAACTGGGTGATTCCGATCACAGCAAGAATGGCGATTACCAGAATCACCATGAGTAGTTCAATGAGCGTAAATCCTTTTCGATTCGACCGAGTGAGTTTATTCACAATTTATCTCCCGAGATCTCTTTTTAACCAATTGTAAACAGAGGAAGGATTAGAGTACAGGCAAATAGCTTGAAACCTTTATTTTTTGACAAGGCTGAAAACTTGGCAAGACCTTGTCACATCAGGTTAGGCGAGAGGATTCAGTAGTACTGTGGGTACACTATTCCCAGGGTTTTGAAATTCCATTATCAGGCCAGTATCCGAAAAAGTGATTGGTTCCTCAATGGTGCGAATAGTTCGGTCGAGCGCCTCACCCAGAAAGTTACACACGAAAAAACCTCGCTTATGGGCTAGATCGAAATGGAAATTTCATCGGCATTCCGATTCTGCAGATGCTTTAAATGCTTCAATACGAATCCCGGAATGTATGTCCGAATACTGTTCTGGTACAAATGGTGGTGCTTTTGAGAAAAATCCGGATGTCTTTGAGCCTCCCCTGATCGGATCCCGCAACAGGGGAGGTCGCTGCAAAGTCATACACGATTGTCCCGGGGGATGATGGGGCATTTGTGTTTGAAAAAATCCCTCCGGGAATTCGTTCGCTCACCTTTTTTCTCCCTAAAAAAGACGCCGCAACCGTGACCTATGGTTCTTACATCATTACGGTTGATCAACCCCACACGCTCGTGATTTACGGAACAGCCGCTCATGAGCTTGATTTGAGCGCAGCACCCTGAGCAATAATTGACTTTTCATGTCCAAATGGGTAGATCTCCCCCAAAAGGAGTTCTCCATGCTTTTTCCTCGTCATACCTTGAGCCTGATTTGTTTGATGGTGGCCTTACTTCCAAGCGCATTTGGTTCCAGGGATTTTCTGATTCTTCTCGAGGGGGAAAGCGCCAAATCCGCCGATCAATTTCATGCGATCTTAAACGGACCTCACGTGGAAACTTCCGGAACCATCAAGACCCTTGTTTTGGACTCGGAAAGTGGCATGCAACTTTCCTGTGATTCAGGGATTTCTGAGTGCAGCCTGAGCAACTCCGGTTTTGTTCAAACCGGGAGTTACGATTTTGATCAGCTGATGGTGATTCGGGGAATGGCTGCCAGAAAACTTTTTGATGCGATCTACTCTCCTGAGAAGACCGCGAATGGGGCTTTTCTTCACCTTGGACATTCCGGTCGGTATGGAACAGATGTTCTTGACTGCAAAATCGGTCAGGGCGGAGATGAATGTCAGCTAATCCGTACTTATTGCTACTACCCTGGATGCTAACCCGGGAATGAGAACCAACCGGGATTGGATTCTGAAGTTCGTACTCTTTCTAGGATGCATCGCAATCGACCAGATTTCGAAGCACTCGGTTGATTCTCTGTCGACATGGAATGGAGCCCTTCCTTCGGGTCTTTTTTTTGAGACTCATCAGAATCCCGGATTCATTTTCCAAACCTTGAGTGAGGTTTCGGTGATGGCCAGGGTTGTATTCACCACCTCCCTTTTCGCCCTTCTTGCATTTGCATATCTCATCATTCAAAACCTTCTCACGCACCCCTTGCGAAGACTCCGAATCGCCCTCACTCTCCTCTTGGGATCCATCGCAGGCAACTCCCTGGATCGAGCGCTTCTCGGTGGAGCAATCGATTTCATCTGCATCAAAACGGACACGGGTCTCATCTATTTCAATCTAGCAGACGTAATCATGTGGTTTGGAACGGCACTAACCATGCTCTCCCTCATCCGGGACCGGGATCTGATCTGGCATCCGGATTCCAGCCGAAAAACCTTTCTGATCAATCGAGGACTTCAGCTCAGGATCGCGATTTTCACGACCTCTATTGTTTTTTTCGCCTTTTTGGTGCTCACTTTCTTTTCCTTTACCTTCCTCACTCACGTACTCCACCACGAAGCCCGGGAAGCCGGTTTGGCCTACTTGATCGGGATTTCTCCCCTGCTTGTGCTTTTTTTGTCCGTCACCTTCTATCTCTCCATTGTGTTCTCCCACCGGATTGCCGGCCCAATACATGCCTTCCGGAAATTTGTGGAAGGGCTATCCACCAGCCCGGAACAAAGACTCGTTCTTCGAAAATCGGACGAACACAAGGAACTCGAAGACTTGGCCGAAAAATTAAAAAAGATCCTCCAACCCGACCTTTAAGCTCAAGTTTTTCTTTGCTCTGCCGATACGCCCAGAAGGGAAGGCTTTGAATGAACAGAAAATTGCTGAGACTTTGGGTTCACTATCGCAGAAACGCTCCATTGGTTCAGACCCTGGTGGTCGTAGTTGGGGTTTTCAGTCTTTTTCAAAACTGCGGCAGAACCTACACGCCAAAATCAGTTTCAGCAGGTCTCTCGGCGAGTCCGACAAACACGCCGGTTGATCCTGCTTCCGGAGATCAGATTCGTTTTCCGATTTCCACCGACAGCACCGGAACTCCACTCTTTCAACCCGGACGACCCTTTGGTCTTTCGGTTGACTCGGCAACGAATATTGCCATCGCATCCTTCCAAGGGCCGTTGATCTCCTGCGAGGCTTCGACCGGAGTCTGCTCCAGCGTTCTCCCGGAGACCAAAGCTCTATCGACCGGTGAGGTTGTCCGACCCAACCCGATTGGCGTGGCCATTCTTCCCGGATCACGACTTGCTTATGTGGATTACGATAGCCGCACCCTTCACGTGCAATTCTTGAACCCGACCACAAAAAAAATGGATTGGCAGGTGACATCGGTTGGCTTCGCTCCGTATGGGATCGCCTCCAATGCGAGTGGCTCGAAGGTTTACCTCACCGGGGAAAAAGATTTCGGGGCTGTTTGCCAATTGGGAGCATCTGGTTCGAGGACAGCTTGCACTCTTTCCAAAGATCTCACTGGGTTCGATGTCGCAGTGGATAGCCTTGGAGCCGTTTATGTCGCCAATTCCACCTCGATTCAAGTCTGTGATGAATCCCTCATCCGATGCGCATCACACTCCATTCCCGATGGAAGAACCATGGCAGTAGGAATCGCCGTTGGCCCTGGAATTTTCATTTCGGACTATTTCAATGCAAGGATCCTGAAATGTTCCCTTGAACGAGGCCAGTTCAACTGCGCGGAATTCGCTCGATCCCTGAAGATTCCTCGGGCAATCCGTCTTGATTCAACCGGAAATCTCTATGTTGCCGAGTACAACTCGGGCAGGGTCATCCGGATGAATCCTGAGGGAAGGGAATTCTAACCTATTTCTTTCAGGGGAACCTCTGCGGACATAATCCGGATCGGAGACAGGTAGCAGATAAGGATATTACCTACTGGCCTCCGGGATATGCCTACGGGCCCGCTTTCAGCGCGAAAGCCATTGCCGCTGGATATCAACAAAAAATGTCCTGTCGTAAGACAGTTGCCGCCATTCCGGGACAGGCTGCCTACTGCAAACGCTGATTCGAGACTTTCAAGCCAAAACCAATCGTTGGAAATTGCATTTTAAATATCCATTATTTCCAGAATGAATGAAGGTCCTTGGCGGTCCCTTCAGCGCAGAGTCCACCTAGGGATTTGAAAATTGGGGAATTACCGCCAAGAATGAAATCATATCTGGAAATTGCGTCACATCTGGCTCTTGGATCTCCGGAAAGCCGATAGAGCTCCGAGAGAGTCAGATACGCTGGAAATCCATTCGGCTGCCGCTCGATGATTTTTTTGCAGGTCTGAATCCCATCCTGGAACCTACCCAGATTTCCCTCGATTTTTGCCAAAAAAAATGCAGTTATTGAACCGCCAGGGAGCCCGATCACAGGAGACCTTCATGGATTCATAGTGATTCACGTCGTAGGATTCCGCCATGACTGCTGAGAAGATCGCAAAGGCAACCCACGACATCCCCAGAACCGCCACACCCTTCCCCGCCTGTACCAACAACCCCACCCGAAGTGGGCGAGATGAGAGGTTTCCTCCCAACAAGATCCCTGAAAAGACCGAGTAACTCAAAAAGGAGTGCGTGACATGCAAGGGGAACGCGAACAAACCATCCACAAGAATGCAGATCAGGATCGCACCCTAATCTGACTTGGATTTGAAAGCCAAGCGAAGAATCCAGCCTGTGAGCAAGACCCAGAAAAAAAGAGCCGGGATTCCGTAATCGATCCCGATTTGAAGCGGTTGATTGTGCGGAGTTTTGGAAACAAATCTTCCGTCAATCTCCACGTCCGGACGAACCCGCTTCGTATAAAAGAGATAATCAAACTCATAATGACCCGGGCCGATCCCAAGCGGATGTTCCACCATCATGGCAGCGGTGTTGAGCCATCGGGCGATCCGAAGATCACGGGTGTTTGATCCGTTCTCGAGACCCTTGTAGCTCACGACGGCTGCCACATAAAAGCCTGATATGACAAGTATTGCAGAGAAACCCCACTTGATGCGTCGACTGAATTGGATTCGCCTTCCAAGGAAAAATAGAAGCCCCATTCCGAATCCGAGAGTCGCACCCCGTGCTTTTGCAGAATAAAATCCGTACAAACCGAGAAGAAACAAACTGATTGTCCATGCCCGTTTGATTCGGGACTCGGATCGATCAAACGTAATCAACTCAATGAGAAGAGCGATCCCGTAGAAGGATGCGGCAAAATTCTTGTGCCCGAACAAGGATCCGAAGTGTCCTGAATAGGACGCAAAATATCTCCATGGATATCCCGCCTTCTGAGCAATGAGATAGAGGCCAACAACTAAAAGTCCGACCCTGTTCGCAAAGCGGATCGAGCGAAGAAACAATGCCTTCGACTCCTCTTCCACTGACAACGAAAAAGCCCAATGAAAAAGAACGGCAAAACAACCCCATTCCAAAAACTGGAGTTCGAAAGATCCCGCCAAAAGCAAGGTGCAGATCCCGTAAAGAATCAGCCAACGCAATTCGGTATACTGATCAAGCGTTCCGGTGACCGACCAAAAACTGATGCCCAGCGGAATCAGGAGGAAAAGAATCGACGTCAGAAGATGCTCAAACGGGTTCCTGGTCTCAGGCGTCTTCTTCACCCACTCCTACTCTTTTGCCTTTGAGTAGTCACGGATCTCGATATAGTGACCGGGGATCTCATCAAAAAATCGTGCCGGGTATTGATAGAGAAGATCGCCCCAGACCCGCCGGAAGGTTGCATGACACATGTACAGACGTTCCCGCGCCCGGGTCATGCCCACGTAGCAAAGCCTCCGCTCCTCTTCGAGTTCCTCCGCTTCCTTCTGGGTGTCCTCTCCGTGCACCGAAGGGAACAAGCCTTCCTCGACCCCGAGCATGAAGACAACGGGAAACTCAAGCCCTTTGCAAGCATGGAAGGTCATGAGCTGGACACTTGCAGAGACTCCATCGGTATCGGGAGCTTCGGCGAGTGTGGTCTGCTCGAGGAATCGTCCCAGAAGAAGTGGCTTCCTTCGCTCGATTTCCTCTTTGCTCAGGCCCTCAAGCTCGCGCTCTTCAAATTCAAGCACCACTGAATTGAACTCTTCCAGGTTGTCGATCCGCTCAAGCGATTCATCCGATCCCTCTTGCTTGAGTTCCTCGACATAACGGGTGTCATCGAGCATCTGATGATACAGCTCGGACACGAGCATCCCGGGCTGCGCCTCGATCCAACGCTCCACCATTCGCTTGAACTCCTGGAGCTTCTTCAGGGTTTTGCCTGAAAACAAGGAACCCCCGTGCAACTCTTTGGAGAAAAAATTCCAGAGTGATCCCTCCTGACCCCATGCGGCCTCGAGCTTGTCGAGCGTGGTTTTGCCGATGCCCCGGGCGGGTACATTGATGATCCGCTTGAATGAGATCGAATCCGAGTGATTGTACACGAGCCTGAGGTACGCCATGACGTCCTTGATCTCTTTTCGATCAAAGAATCGGAGTCCACCCACCACCTTGTAGGGAAGCTTCGCTTGCCTGAGATACTCTTCGACCAAGCGGGATTGAGCATGGGTCCGATAAAAAACCGCGAATTCATTCAATGCAAGTTCAGGATGGTCCTGGGTCAGGCGCTTGATTTCCTTTACGACCACTTCGGCCTCGAAGCGATCATCGGGGCACTGAACCCGGACGATGGGATCACCCACCTCTTGTTCACTGAACAGGGTTTTGTTCTTTCGCTGGGAATTGTGGGAAATCAGCTTGGAGGCTGCCTCCACAATCACCTGGGTCGAGCGGTAGTTTTGCTCGAGCTTTACGACATGGGCACCCGGATATTCCCGCTCAAAATCGAGGATGTTCTTGATGTCGGCCCCACGCCAACCATAGATCGACTGATCCTCATCCCCGACCACACAAATATTGCCATGGCTCCCATGAGCCGGACTCGCAAGCAAGGAGAGAAGCAGATACTGCGCGCGGTTCGTGTCCTGATACTCATCCACATGGATGTAGCGATACCTGCGCTGATACTTTTCTCGGACATCCGGATGATCGCGCAGCAATCGGTAGGTGGCTGTGATCATCTCGCCGAAATCGAGGGCATTGTTCTCGATCATCGCCTTGGTATAGGCGGCCCACACCTCGGGAAGCTTGCGGTCGATCCCCCGCCCTGTTTTCGCCAGGGGACTATCAAAATCGATCGCATCACATTTGAAGCGGTTGATTGCGTATTGAAAACTCTTCGGGGGATAGATTTTTTCATCAATCCCCAGATTCCGGACGATGGATTTCAAGAGCGACAACTGATCGCTGTCATCAAAAATCACAAAGGGCTGCGTGAAAGGGAGACGATCAGCCTCACGTCTCAGGATTCGGGCGCATATTGCGTGAAACGTGCCGATGTCGAGCGGTCCCTGCACCTCATGACGCTGAATTCCCTGCTTGGCGAGGATCCCGTATACACGCTCGCGCATCTCGCCTGCCGCCTTGTTGGTGAAGGTCACCGCAAGAATCTGCCAAGGTCGCACCTTGAGATGCGAGATCAGATAGGCGATCCGGCTCGTAAGCATCTTGGTTTTTCCCGAACCGGCTCCGGCCAGAACCAAAAGCGGTCCCTCCGTGTGAAGAGCCGCCTCCCGCTGAGGATCATTCAAGGAAGAAAGAAAATCGGGCACTGGGCGCTCGAAATCATCCGAAGCCGATGTGGTGTCGATCGTTTCCAAATCAAAGCTGAAATCAAAGTCGAGTTCGCGATCCATGAATTCCTATCAGGAGCCCTGGGGCTTCAGTTTTTTCGCATATCCGGGCTTGTTCACCTGACGAGCCCGCGCAATCGCAAGGGATTCTGCCTCGACAGTTTCGGTAATGGTGGAACCTGATGCGATAAAACTACCTCGCTTCAGGGTAATGGGAGCCACTGCCTGGCAATCGCTCCCCACGAAAACATCGTCCTCAATTACGGTTTTGTGTTTGCGCGAGCCATTGATCACGCGCCCATCAAAGTTGCAGGTCACAAACCCGCACCCGATGTTGACCCGCGCCCCCACCTCGGCGTCTCCAAGATAACTGAGATGGGCAACCGAGGACTCTTCACCAATGACAGTCTTCTTCAGCTCGACAAAATTTCCGATCTTGGCACCCTTCTTCACTTCACTTCCTGGACGCAGGTGCGCATACGGCCCAAGCTTAACCTGATCCCCGATCGTAGAGTCCTCGCCCACCGTCCCGGTTTTAACTTCGCATCCGGAGCCCACCGCCATGTTTTTCAGGTGAACATTCGGGCCCAACACCGTTCCCGATCCTATCCGGGTTTTTCCTTCGATCACCACCCCGGGATACACAATCACATCGCGATCAATCTCGGCGGTAGGATCAATCCGGCAAGAATTGAGGTCGAGGAAACGCACTCCGTTCAATGCATGTTTTTTGATTACTCTTGCGTTCAAAATGTCTGACGCCAAAGAGAGTTCATAGGGGTTGTTCACTCCCCGCACATCTTCAGGGCTATCCCAAACGTGGGTTTCAATGGTCCGTTTTTTGGAAACCGCCGACGACACAAGGTCGGTAAGATAGTACTCTTTTTGGGCATTTTGATTCTTGAGCTGGGAAACGCCGGTCGCAAGAAATTGGGCCTGAAAACTATAGATGGAAACTCCAACCTCTTGAATGAGCTTTTCCCGAGGAGTCGCGTCCTTCTCTTCGACAATCCGAAGAACGGCCCCCTTCTTTCCTTTTCGAACAATTCTTCCATATCCGAACGGATCACTGAGATTCGCAGTGAGGATCCTCATCGCAGTCCCCCGCTTCAGGGGTTCCAGCATTTCTCTCAAAAGTTCGGCAGTCATGAGAGGCAGATCGCCCGGGAGTACAAGGACGGTTTCTTTTCTCTCGACTGCAAACTTCCCGAAATCGGATTCCATCGCGCACTTTACTGCATGCCCCGTGCCCTTTTGCTCGGCTTGCTCGACAAAGGAAACCGGAAACGGGTAATTCTCGGCTCGAACCCGCTCCATCACGAGATCTTTTTGGTGTCCGACCACAATTGCCACGCGGGATCGCGAAGAGACTTCGGCAATTCGGTCGAGAATTTGAAAGAGCATCGGTCGCCCACAGACCGGAATCAAAACCTTTGGCAACGTGGAAAACATTCGTTTCCCAAGGCCGGCTGCAAGAATGACGATGGAAGGAGGAGGAAGGTTGGCAGAAACCATGGGCCGTAGATTCACTTATTTTCAGCTATTTTTCCGCTCATTTTTTCAGTTTCTTGCGCAAGGAGCACCGTTTAATGGTTGACTTTTATGCTTTTTACAATAAAATCTTCAAGTTAAAATGATTGCCCCTCCTTAGAGATGCTTATAAACCCTATCTACCGTCTAATTTTTGTCGTTGGCGTGAGTCAAAGACAGAAGCTCAAGGAAGAGCCCGCACAGGAACGGGGGTTGGGACCCCGCTCCAAACCAAGTGCCGGAACCGGTAAGGGTGAAAGACAACTATTTTAAAAGGGGGATTTAAAATGGACGTACAAACCATCACAAAGTTCAAAAGGATACTTTCAGCAGAGCGAGAGCGCCTTTTGACTCTTTCCAAAGAAAGCATCAAGTTCGACCTGAATACTTCATCGGACGATTTGCCAGATGAAGCTGATCTTGCTGCAAGCGAAATCAATCAGAGCCTTACCTTTGAACTTCGCAATCGGGAGCGCGTCATGATCGCGAAGATCAACACCGCTCTTCAAAAAATCCAGGAAGGCACTTTCGGTCTTTGCGAGTCTTGCGAAGAAGACATTGAAAAACGCCGCCTGGAGGCGCGACCTTTCTCGACTCTTTGTGTTTCCTGCCAGGAACAACACGAACATCGGGAAAAGATTTACGCCTGATTTTACCGACCCAAAGTACTGTTGAGACGGAGCTCACGGAAAAGAATGACTCCAAACGGGTTGGCACGGACGCCAGCAACCCGTTTGGAAACTGCAAATCTCAATGCCTGATGCAACAAAGGCACGACAGGTGCCTCATCCCACAAAATCGACTCCAGTTCGTAAATGATTTTTGAACGTTTCACCATGCGGTTTTCTTGCCGCAAGTCCTCGACCAGGCCATCGAATTCCTTGTTGCTCCAACCGGTGAAATTATTCGGACTCTTTTCAGTGAGCACCCCGTAAACAATGGAAGGGTCGCTCACCGGATTTTGCCAGCCAAAACGATACATTTCCGCAGGATCCGATTTCAACTTCGCGTAGTGCGCCTTCCAATCCAGAAGATCAAGCCTGGGCTTCCACCCCAGGGCACTCTTGAACTCGGACTGAACGTATTCGAGGATCGTCGAATTGCGGGAACTCTGATCGCTTTGAATCGTAAACTCCACTTTTTCCGCAACCTTTTCGGGCATCACGTTCCATTCCCGGCGATATCCGCCGGGCGCAAGCAGAACCGGCACATAGGATGCGGCCCCCACTTCGCCGGTTTTGAGAAGGCGGGCAAGTTCGATTCGCTTTGGAATGAGAAGGGAATTCCGAACGGCAATCCGGTTTTTCAACTCATTGAACGGCGGCTTTTTCGTATTGAATGCCAGATAAGTGACCGCCTCCACAGGCACATCAAATACGGTTGCGATCTCTGAAATCTCCTTGTGCTGAAGAACGGGAACCCGGGTGAGTATATCAATCGAACCTGCCTTTAGGAGCGGAAGCAATGTGCCCTCCTCTGAAAGGAAACGAATCTTCACTTCCTCAATTGAAACCAACTCATGCTCAAAAAACTCGGGGTTTTTCTTCAGCATCAAAAATCCGTCCCGCTGGTATTCTGTGATCCGGTAGGCTCCTAGGGTTGGAACCACAGGGGAGCGGGTTTTCGAGTAGCTCTCAAGAATATCGGCCCGAATTGGCGCAAACGGCGGCATGGTGAGCCAATTCAAGAGCTGCTCATCCGCCTCCTGAAGGTAAACCTCGGCAGTACGAGAGTCCGTGGCGCGGGTCTTTTTGAGATCTATCCGTGGATACAAATCAGAGAGGGCGCCTTTGATCGGCTCCTCCGTCAGACGCTTCAGCGCCAATACGAAATGTTCCGCATGGAAGGGCTTCCCATCGCTCCACTTGAGCCAGGGCTTGAATCGAAACGTATAGTGGAGACGGTCCCTCGACCGGGTGTAGGAATCCACGAGCCCTTTTTTCCGCTCCCCTTTGCCATCATAATAATAAAGTGTGCCCAAGGTATTTGCCGCAAGCTTGAGCGCGACTCCATCCTCCAAAAAGAGGGGGTCGTACTGGGTGGGTTCCGAGGAAAATTGCACCTGAAGAGGTTGCGAAAAGGCTCCCGAATTCAAAAGGATAGAGGCCAAAACCCCGAAAACAACTCTGGTCATTAAATGATGGATCATGCTAGAAACGATACCATGGATCAGCTCGCAGACAGCCTTCAAAATTTGTTGACCTCCGGCTCTTTCGGAGGCTCCTTCCTTGCCCTGTTCCTTGCCTACCTGGGCGGAATTCTTTCCAGCCTCACCCCCTGCATTTATCCGATGATTCCAATCACCATCGGAGTGGTCGGGGGAATCCAGACCCACCACGAAGAGCGAAACCCTCGGGGAATTCTCATGCGGGGGATTGCCTACGTTCTTGGAATGGCAATCATTTATGCATTCCTGGGTGTGCTTGCCGGAATCACAGGACAGGTATTCGGATCGTTTACCAATACCTCGGGTTGGTACCTGGGCTTGTCGCTTTTCATGTCGCTTGCTGCACTTATGATGCTGGATGTTCTTCCGTTTGATCCCCAGGCCTGGCTCGACCGGGCAAAAAGGGCGATGGGACTCTCAAGGGGAAGCAAGAGCAACACTGAAAAAGAGGCGACTTTGGTCGGAGCTTTTGTGCTCGGTGCCTCTTCCGGTTTCATCGCAGCTCCCTGCACTACTCCGGTACTCTCTGCAATTCTCGCCTACATTGCGCAAACCCAATCCGTGATCCTTGGACTCAGTCTCATGATCTTTTTTTCGCTTGGCCTTGGAACGATTTTGATCGGGATCGCAGCGTTTGCCGGAACCATCCAGAGACTCCCTCGAGCAGGAGCCTGGATGAACAGGGTGAAGATTTTGAGCGGCATTTTGATTCTCGCGTTTTCAAACTATCTGATGTTCAAAGCAGGAAAGGTGAACTGAACCAATGAAGGAATCCGCAAGCAAGAACAACCTCTTCTACTTCCTGGCAGCGCTCTCCGGAATCGGTGCCGGAATTTCGATCTGGCAAACCAGGCTCTTCTTTTTGACCCGGACCGGGACCGGTGAAATGAAAAGCTTCTGCAATATCGGCCAGACTTTCGATTGCACAGCTGTAGAAATGAGCAAGTTCGCGGAAATGGCACCCGGCATCCCTCTTTCAGCAGTGGCAATTGCCGGTTATCTTGTGATTCTTCTTCTTTCGCTCTTCGGACTCAGCCACTCGTTGCGAAAAGGACTGAAACCATACCTTGTCGGATTCACCGGAATCGCTTTTTTGTTTTCGGTGATCTACCTCATGATCATGCTGACCCAGATTGGAAAGCTCTGCCTTCTGTGCCTTGTGGTTGACAGCATCAACATCATTCTTTTTGTATTGGCTCTCACCATCCCGAAGTCGGAAAAATCCGGGGATGGAACAAAGCTTGGTCACATTGCATGGGTCGGCGGTGCGGCCGTGATTGTCGCCTTTTTGTTTTCGAAGGGCCTGAATCCCCAAGCCGGCGTAAAGCAGGATGATCTGAATGACATCGTGGAAAGTGTTCTCAATTCAAATGTGAATGCGATTTCGATTCCGGCAGGAGCCCCTTCGATTGGAGATGCAAAGGCACCGATCACGATTGTGAAGTTCAGTGATTACGAGTGTCCCGCCTGCAAAATGGGCGCCCTTTCGATTCACCCCCTCACCAAACGCTATCCAAAGGAAGTGAGGTTCGTATTCCTCAACTTCCCGCTTGCCAAGGAATGCAATCCGGATCCCCAGCTGGGACGAACCATTCATGTGTTTGCCTGCGAGGCAGCCGCGGCGGCAGTATGCGCGACAGAACAAGGGAAATTCGCGGAAGCCTATGAGACTCTCTTTGAGAACCAAGGAAAATTTGAGCAGGGAAAAATTGCGGATTTGTTGATCTCGAAGATCGAGGGAATGGACGCAAACAAACTAAAGGACTGCGTGAAGCTTCCCGGAACTTCTGATCAAGTCAGACGGGATGCGGAACTTGGCTCAAGCTTAAAGATTCAGTCCACTCCCACCTTTTTTGTGAATGGTCACAAGGTGGAAGGCGGACTCCCCACGAACGTCTGGGTCGACATCATTGAAAGATTGCTCAAGAAGTAATGTTAATCGATACGCATTGTCATCTGAATTATGAATATGATGTGGGAAAGACCCCGGGGGACCTCGTTCGCGAGGCCGGCGAAAATGGCGTGGGGACTCTGATCACGATTGCCACCGACCATACGAACTTCGAAGCGGTACAAAAGATCTCTGAGCAGTTTCCAAATGTGTACCACACGATCGGAGTTCATCCCCACGAGGCATCTCTCGTCACTCCTGAAATTCTCTCGAGCATGAAAGGGTTTCTTGCTCATCCAAAGGCAGTTGCCGTGGGTGAGATCGGCCTTGATTATTATTACGAACATTCGGATCGGGCAAAGCAGCGACAAGAATGTCAGGCCCAACTCGAAGTGGCAATCGACACGAAAAAACCTGTGGTGATTCATTCAAGAGATGGTGAAGAAGACCTGCTCCCCATGCTCAAATCCTACGCGAAACGACAAACCGGTGCGGCATCATTTGGAGTGATTCATTGCTTTACGGGAACCCGAGAGTTCGGACAGGCCTGCCTTGATCTTGGATTTTACATTTCAATCTCAGGTATCCTGACCTTCAAGAACTCAGAGTCACTTCGAGAAACTGTAAAGACTTTTCCGCTCGAGCGCTTGCTCGTCGAAACCGACTCGCCCTTCCTGGCCCCAGCTCCCCTTCGGGGCAAAAAATGCGAACCCTACATGGTGAAGCACACGGCCTTAAAGCTTTCGGAATTGATGGGTGTAAGCTTTCAAGAGCTCGAAACCATCACCACGCGCAATGCGAAGGCGTGTTTCGGGTTGGAGTGATTCATGAGCTCGGAAGGCAAAAGCGAGTGCCCATCTTGCAGAAAACCTCTTCAGTAACTAAAAACCACGCATGGAGAGCTGCACTGCTGCCCTCTCTGCCATGGACATTCAGTGCCTTTCGGATATTTGCGTAGCATTTCTTCACCGGATGCAGCCCAGAGATTCTGGAAAGCTTTGATGAACGCGCCGGATTCCAATAAAAAGATCTGTCCCAAGTGCAAGAAAATCATGAAGTCAATCCGGGCTGGAAACGCAAAGTTCCAGATGGAGCTCGATGTTTGTACCCCGTGTGTTTTGATTTGGTTTGACCGGAATGAACTCGAGCAATTGGTGTCCGTAAACCAACCTGGATCTCACAGAGAAAAGCCAATTCCGTCCGGGAATGCATCTTCAACCAAGGATCTCTACAACGATGACACCACCAAAAGCGACGCGATTCTGGAATTGATGGAAAGTGTTTTTGATACTCTGGATTGAGTGAATCTCAAATCCGCGCTCGATACATTCGGGAAACGACACTTCGATCATCCGCATCCGTCACAACGAAGACACTTCTTTCCTGAATGACCAGGCCCTCTGGCTTGAAAGGAATGCTAACCTCAAGCCTGTAATCCATTCGGAATTTTGAATCGAGTCTCCCCAGAATCGCTCCTGCAAATTCTCCGTCCTCATAGGTGGACTGGGTTCGCTCGGCCACTGCCAGAAACCAAATAGCACCCTGATGAAAGCATGCATCCGTAAAACCGAGACGCTCCCCATGGATTTCTCCAAGCTCCACTTCAGTGATCCCAAAATCTCCGGGCTGATCCATCAGAAAATCCTCCAAGGATAGACTGGCGATGGCGTTCTTGCCTGCCCTTCCGTTTCCACGCTGAAGCAAACTAATCTTCGAATCCTGAATGATCGCCCCCTCCAGGTTCAAATCCGGAATCTGGTCGTTCAATTTTGAATAGATTTTTTCAAAGCTGACCTCCTGCGCTTTCAGATCAATATCAAGCAAAGCCCCGCGGGATCGATTGGGTTTTGATCCGGAAGGAATGCAGAGAATGGCTCCGGTCTCTGGAAGCTGGACGATCGCCTCAAGATCGGGCTTAAGCTTCTTTCGAGCCTTCGCGCCTTCCGGCAAGACTCCTTCAAAAAGAGAAATCCTCTGTGCGGGACCTTTCAGGGAAAGGGGAACCCGGATCAAGCCAAGTTCATCATCCGAAACACAAAAGAAATGTCCGTTGAACAATAAAAGACCGCTCGCTGCCGAGATTCTTGGGTTTTCAAAACGAAATGCCTCTTCGAATTGGAGCACAATGCGTCCGTCCTGCCGATCCTTCAACCCAAGTGGCTCAGCAATATCCCGGTAGCCACCGAAACATTGAGTGATGTGACTTCGGTGCCGGCATTCGGAATCGAACACATCACATCGCACGATTCCTCCGTGAGTCTTCGGATTCCCTTCTCTTCGTTTCCGACCACCATGAGCCAAGGGCGGTCTTTCTGAATTCGATTCAAAGGCTCTTTTGCATGCTCTGAGGTTCCAAGGATCCAAAGCCCCGCTTCTTTTGCCTTGTCGAGTGCCTGCTTCAAATTGATGGTTTGAACAAAGGGCACGACTTCGACTCCGCCGCAGGCGATGTCATACACGGTTCCGGTCATTGGGGCCGATCGCTCCGTGGTCATCACGATGCCCTTGATGCCAAAAAAAGCCGCCGCCCGGAAAATCGCACCTACATTCTGGGGATCCTGCAGGCAATCCAGTGCAAGCCAAAGTCCCCGGGTATCCTGATCGACGCCCGAAAACAGCTTTTCAAGAGAGGTCTGGGCCATTGGTTTCACCAAGGCTCCATGTCCGCTCTCACGCCCGGAATTCACCTCCCGGTCATTCCCGGGTCCGCGCCCCCGCCTTGAATCCTGTGACCGCAGGGAAGGCTTTTCGGAAGCACCCGTAGTGCGACGGATTTTATGGCGCTCTACGAGGGCTTCGATTTCTTTCCAAACCCCCTCGCTTCGATCCTTCGGAAACGTGATCTCGACTACTTCCTTCGGACGATTTTTGAGCGCGATCAAAATCGAATGTGGATTCTTGATAAGAATGTCATTTGAACTCATGAGATTTCCCGCAAATACTCTTCTGCCATTTTTCGTGGATTTTCGGATCGTGAAATGGGTCGCCCCACCACGATCGCGGAGGCACCCGCTTTCATCGCCTGGGATGGAGTCATTACCCGCGCCTGATCATTGAGTGCCGAACCTTCCATCCGGACTCCGGGGATCATCAGATAAAGTTCCGGATACTTGAATCGTACCGCTTCGACTTCTTTTGGAGAGCAAACCATTCCCTGAATCGCAGGATGAGAATGCGCAAGATCCGCAAAATGATTGACAGTATCCTGAATGGTCCGGACTCCGGTGAGCTTCGCCATTCTGGAAACATTCGCAACCCACTCCTCTTCCAGAAACGAGGTGAGTACGCTGACTCCCAGAATCTTCGGGCGCCTCGTGATTTCGCCTGCGATCATTGCCTCCTGAAGACGGATGTCGAGCTCATCGAGCATTCTCTTTCCGCCGGCCAAATGCACGGTCAGGAACTCGGCTCCCAATTTCGAGGCTTTCACCGCGGCTTGAGCAACGGTATTGGGGATGTCATGAAACTTGAGATCAAGGAACACCCGCTCCCCGCTTGCAGTGATTGCCTGAATCCACTGGGCATCCACGGACAGGAACAGCTCAAGGCCGATCTTGTAAATCACAGGGAGCCCGTGAAGCTCATCCATCAGGATCTCGGCAGATTTTCGGTCTGAATAATCAAGTGCGACGACGAGCTCGGTTGCCATGGATGCTACCTCGGGCCTCAATACGATCTGGCGAAGATCGCCATCACGGTGCCTTCTTTTTTACCGGTCTTGAAACATGGCGCTTGAGCCGCAACCGGTTTGAATCCGTCATCCAGAAGAATGCAGCGAAGGGTCGCCTTGGTTTCTTCCTTGATTTGTTCCTCTGCCTGGCGATCGAGGCCCCAAGGTACTTTGTAGAATCCGCCCTTCTCATCGATCATTTTCTTGAAGGTGGCGTAATCGCTCACTTCATGAATGTTCTGGTCCCGGTGCGCCTTTGCCTTGGCAAGGAGATCGGCCTGCATTGCAACAAGTTCCTTCGATACCCGTGCCGGAAGATCAGCAAGTGGAATGAATTCTTTCATTCCCAAATCCCTGCGAGTGAAAACCGCTTGACCCTTTTCAAGATCCCGAGGGCCGATTTCAATCCGGATTGGAATTCCGATCAATTCATACTCATGGAACTTCCATCCCGCTTGCTTTGTCTCATCTTTGTCGACCGAAACTCCCAAGCGATAGGGAAGCTTGCGGGCATCCGCGTGTTCCTGGATGGAGGATGCGAGCTGATCCGCCGCCTGATAAACACTCTCTGCCATCGCAGCCTTTGGCACGATCGGAACAATCACGACATGTGTTTCTGCAAGCATTGGCGGAAGCACAAGCCCCTTGTCATCCGAGTGTGTCATGATCATCCCCCCGATCAAGCGGGTGGAAACGCCCCAGCTGGTCTGGAACACGTGCTTTTGCTTTCCGTCCTTATCGAGGAACATCGTGTCGAAGGCTTTCGCAAAGTGATCTGAAAGATTGTGCGAAGTTCCAGCCTGAAGCGCCTTTCCATCTTGCATCATCGCTTCGATGCAATAGGTGCGGAGTGCTCCTGCAAATTTCTCGGCCTCGGACTTCATGCCGGGCACGACCGGCATCGCTAGTACGTTTTCAGAAAACTCGTGATAGACCTTGAGCATCTTCTGCGTAAAAAGTTCGGCATCCTCGAGCGTGGCATGACAGGTATGTCCCTCCTGCCAAAGGAACTCGGTGGTGCGAAGGAACAGGCGGGTACGCATCTCCCAACGAACCACGTTCGCCCACTGATTGATCAAAAGGGGCAGATCGCGATAACTCTGAACCCACTTGGCGAACATCGAATTGATGATGGTTTCGGAGGTGGGTCTGACCACAAGCTTCTCCTCGAGTTCCTTGGCTCCGGCATAGGTCACCACAGCAACCTGAGGAGCGAACCCTTCGACATGATCGGCTTCTCTTTTGATAAAGCTCTCGGGGATGAACATCGGAAAGTAGGCGTTCCGAACACCCGAGGCCTTGATCCGGTCGTTGAGTTCCTTTTGGATCCGCTCCCAAATCGAGTAGCCGCTCGGGCGGATCACCATGCAGCCTTTTACGGGGCTGTAATCGGCCAGTCGGGCCTGAAGGACCACGTCCTGGTACCATTGGGGAAAGTCTTCTGTCCGAGGGGTGATTTTTTCTGCCATGCGGGCTAGAATAGTTCGATTTCCCTTTAAAATCCATGATAATCTCGGTCGCGATGTTGGACCGACTGGAGCAAAAAGAGAGCCGGAAACGAAGGCGGGAACGCGCGATCATGGTAGGGCTTTTTCTTGCCCTGGTCCTTCTGACCCTGGTCGAATTCCGCCTCGGAAAGATCTCGGCCAGCCTGCCTTTTGTGAACTCGATTTTCTTCTTCGGGCTCATCAATTTCAACATCGTGATCCTGATGGGCCTTTTGTGGCTCATTTTCAAAAACGTAGGAAAGATCTTCTTTGAGCGCAGAAGCCAGATCCTGGGCTCAAGGCTAAAAACAAAGCTGGTGACCGCCTTCATCGGATTCTCCATCATTCCGACCCTTACGGTTTTCGCAATCTCGGCTCTGTACATCAATCAGAGCTTCGATAAATGGTTTTCACTGAAAATCCAGAATACCCTCCAATCCTCCCTGGAGATCACGAATCTCTATTACAAAAACGCGGAAAGCCTTTCCGCCCACTTCGCAGCCCTGATTGGCAAACAGCTCCACTCGCCTCTCATGAACCGCAAACGCCCTGTGACTCCGGCGGTCCTCTCCCAACTCGAACAACTTCGAGCACTTTACGCGTTGAATGCGGTTGAGATTTATACCGATCCGCTGGAGGAACCCCGGACCGTCATGGATGCCGATTCGCGCGCGAACAATCCCTATGCCTATGTGCGCTTGAGTCTGGATCGTTTGCGACAGGGATTCAACGGTGACAAAGCCTCCTTCATCCAGACCATCGGTCACGCCGACCTCGTGCGGTCCATTTCACCGGTTGTGGATTACACCTCAGGACGCGTTCGTGCGTTGATTGTGGTGAACTCCCTCATTCCCATGAATCTTACCAACCGTGCGGGACAAATCGCCCGCACTGCCGAAGATTATCAGGACATCAACCCGCTGAAGTACCCGATCAAGACCACTTATCTCATCATTTTGATTTTGATCACGCTGCTGATCATTTTCGCCGAGATCTGGCTTGGGCTTTATCTTGCGCGGGAACTCACGGTACCGGTCGAGCGTCTCGTAAAGGCCGCACAAGATGTGGGCCGGGGCCGCCTTGACATCAAGATCGAGAAAACCGGAAACGATGAGATCGCAACCTTGGTGGAAAGCTTCAACAAGATGACTTCGGACCTGATGAACAATCAGGCGACACTCAGGCAACGAACCCAGCAAATGGAGGCGATCCTGACGACCATTGCGACGGGCGTGATCCTTGTAGATGGCCATGGCAAGATCCTGATCGTAAATGATTCTGCAAGAACCCTTCTCGGACTGGGTGATCAGAATGTTACCGATCAGCAAATCCAATCCATTTTCAAGGATACTGATGAAGAATCCCTGGTACAGGTTCTAGATGCCGCACTTCACGATCACTCCCGCATGGAGCGCGAAGTGAACTGGACCAGCAAGGTGGATGGAGAAATCAAGAACCTTGCCGCGATTTCATCTCCCCTCAAAGAACGAGGCTCAGTAGTTGGAGCAGTTGCGGTGATCGACGACGTCACACATCTGGTAAAAGGCCAGCGCGAGATGGCCTGGCGGGAGGTGGCCAAGAGGATTGCCCACGAAATCAAGAACCCTCTCACCCCGATCAAACTCTCTGCCCAACGCCTGCAACGCAGACTTCAAAATCTCCAGGGCAAAGACGGGCAGCTTTTGCAGGAATGCACGACCGTGATCATTCAACACACGGATGAACTCAAGGAGATGGTGAATGAGTTCTCCAACTTCGCACGCCTTCCCGAGGTAACCCCCGCCCCAAACCAACTCAACGATCTAATCCAGGAAACCATGCAGCTTTACCTTTCCGCCCACCCGGAAATTCACTTCATCACCAAACTTGAGCCCACTCTTCCGATCCTGAACATCGACCGGGACCAGATCAAACGAGTCATCCTGAACCTCATCGACAACGGCATCTCGGCAATCAAGTCGGTGTCCCGTGCGGGTCCCGGGCGCATCGAAATTGAAACGCATTTCAATGAAAAGCTTGAAATCGCAGCCCTCATGATCCGGGACAATGGCCCAGGAATGTCCGAGGACATCCAAGAACGTGCATTTGAGCCTTATTTCTCAACAAAATCCGAGGGTACAGGCCTTGGGCTCGCCATCGTTAAACGCATCATCAATGACCATGGTGGGTACATCCGGGTCTCCTCCGCTCCGGACGAGGGTACCGTTTTTATGATTGAGCTTCCCCTGAAAACGGCTAAGCTTGCGACATGAGCCGGACCATCCTGATCATTGATGACGAACCAGCGATCCGCGACTCCCTCGCAGGAGCACTTGCGGATGAGGGGTATCGAACACTCAAGGCTCACAATGCGACAAGCGGGATCGAACTTGCGCTCAAGCATGATCCGAGCCTCATCCTGCTCGACATCTGGATGCCCGAAATGGACGGGATGACGGCTCTCCAGGAATTGAAAAAACGCGGAGTGGATTCACCGGTCCTCATCATGTCAGGCCACGGAAATATTGAGACTGCGGTGAAGGCTACAAAACTCGGCGCTTTCGACTTTATGGAAAAGCCGATTGAGCTTGATCGGCTTTTGGTATTGATCCGAAACGCCCTTTCCGCCCGCGATCTGATTGAAGAAAACCAGGCCTTGCGCAAGCAACTCTCGACGAAACGCCCGATCATCGGCGAAAGCGAACCGATGATCCAAATCCGCGAGATGATCAAGCGAGTGGCACCGACCAACAGTTCGGTTTTGATCACGGGTGAAAACGGAACCGGAAAGGAAGTGATTGCGCAAACCATTCATGCGCTCTCCCAACGCTTCAAAAACCCCTTCATCGAGGTGAATTGTGCCGCGATTCCGGAAGAATTGATCGAGAGCGAGCTTTTCGGCCACGAAAAGGGCGCCTTCACGGGAGCAACTCACCTGCGCCGCGGGCGCTTTGATCTCGCGGACCAAGGGACGATTTTTCTGGATGAGATCGGAGACATGTCCACCAAGACCCAGGCCAAGATCCTTCGGATCCTGCAGGAACAGAAGTTCGAGCGCGTGGGTGGCCAGGAGACCCATTCGGTCGATGTGCGGATCATTGCTGCAACCAACAAAGACCTGAAGCAGGAAATTTCCAATGGTGGATTCCGGGAAGATCTGTATTTCAGATTGAATGTGATCCGGATCCATGTTCCGGCGCTCCGGGATCGAAAAAGCGATATTCCACGTCTTTGTGAATCTTTTTTGAGCGAGTTCTCGCAGCTCCATCAAAAATCCAAACGAGAACTCGCCAAAGAATCTTTGGATCTCTTGCAGGGCTATGCTTGGCCCGGAAACGTGCGGGAGCTTCGAAATCTTTTGGAGAGGCTTGTGATTCTTCAAGGCTCCGAAAAAGAAGATTTGATCGTGACGCCCGATGAATTGAAATTCCACCTCGGGGATGCCGCCTATTCCGCAAACAATTCAACGGCAACCGAGACCCATCCACAGGGCGCGATCGCGGTTTCCTCCGGCAGATCGCTGAAAGATGCCAAAGTCGAATTCGAGCGGGAATACATCATCCAGGCGCTCAAGGAAAACGCATGGAACATTTCAAAAACGGCACAGGTTCTTGGAATTGAACGGACCTATTTGCACCGACGGATGAAGTCCTTCGGAATTGAAACCCAGAACAACTGAAACCGCAAGCTGCGGTCCGGATCAGGGAACGTAGCGCCAGTCAGAGCCTTGTTCTGTCTCCGGATGCTCCTTCAAGAACTTTTCGCGCGCCAAACGAAGGAATTCCCTTTGATAACTCTTCACCACATCATGCGCAAGTTCGCTTCGGGCCTCTTCGCAACCCGAATAAAAAGCGAAATATTTGCCCTGAAGACTTGAATAACCGGAGGGATAGTATCGAAGCACATCCGCAGGCACCCACTGAAGGGAAAGAACCCCTGCCCTGGTGGACTTCTCCACATAAAGCCGCGGTCCAAAACCCGGATCACCCACATTCATGTACCTGTCGGAGGCATGGGGTGCGGTGGCGGTGCAAGAAGTTGAACTCACCACTTCCCAACACGCTTTTCCCGCCCGGTCGCGGGTTGCGGAGTCTGTTCCAAACCAAGTGGTTTCCTCGAACTTCAGGGCCTCTTCTTTTACTTTGATTCCCCGGATTACCTGGGTGCCCGCTGTTCTTTTGATCGCCTCGCAAACAATCTCTGCGGAGGAAAGGCCCGAAAATCCAAAAACACCAAGAACAACAATGAGAATCGATTTCATAGAATACTCCAAAAGGCCGAGAGTACCTCTGAAAACCCGACTAAGTCAATCTTTTTTATATTTTGTCAGTATAAAAATTAATCCTCACCCGATATTCCCGTACTTCTCGTGCACATACTTCATGAAATGACTTACATTGAGCCCTTCACCCGTTACCTGGGTCAAAAGCTCTTCTGACGGATGTCGCTTTCCATGAACGTGAACTTTCTCACGCAGCCACTTTAGAATCGAGGCAAACTCTCCACGCTCCACCCGGCCTTCAAAATCCGGAAGATCTTTTCTCATCGCCGCGTGCAATTGGGCCGCATAGAAACTTCCAAAAGAATAGGTCGGAAAATATCCGAAGGACCCATAGGACCAGTGCACGTCTTGCAAACATCCTTCCCCATCATGGGAAGGCCGGATTCCGAGATACTCCTGGTAACGCTCATTCCAAAATGCAGGAACATCCTTCACCTCAATTTCCCGCGCAATGAGCGCCTTCTCAATGAGGTACCGGATGTAAATGTGCGCATGATACGTGAGCTCATCCGCCTCCACCCGGATGAAGGATGGCTCCACTGCATTCACTCCCCGATAAAAATCATGGAGTGAAACCGAGCTTAGGTTTTCAGGGAAAAGTTTTTGAAGGGCCGGGTACTGCCCTTTCCAAAAGGAAAGCG
>CANGWP010000009.1 GCA_947457605.1 Bdellovibrionales bacterium
CAAGCACTGGAAGGGCACGGGAGACGAGGTGCTCTCGGCCGAGTGGTACCAGCTTTCGGATCAGCTGAAGAAAGCAGGAAAGCTTCCAGAATTTGTGGGCTATGAACACCTGGAGGCCACGGGCGAGGCCCTGGCGGTGATTCCGTCCCAGGCCGCAGACGGATCCCCTATCACTCTTGCAGTATTCTCGAAAACTCCGTTTTATGGAGAAGCGGGCGGGCAAACCGGTGATCGTGGACGCGTGCGTTCCGAGAAGGGCGATTTCGAGGCTGAAGTCCTCGATGTTCAGCGGCCGGTGCCTGAGTTGATTGTGGCGCACCTGAAACCAAAACGCGGAATCCTGAAAGTTGGAGATCGCGTGGTACAAGCCGTCGAATTGGATACTCGTGCGCTCACCGCGCGAAACCACACGGCTACTCACATGCTTCAGTGGGCGCTTCGATCCGTTCTTGGCAACCATGTGAAGCAGGCGGGGTCACTCGTCACGCCGGAGCTTCTGCGTTTTGACTTTTCGCACTTTCAGGCTCTTGCGCCGGAAGAGCTTCAAAAGGTCGAGAACCTCATCAATGAAAAAATCTGGCGGGGAGATGCGGTCAAAAAACAGGTCATGAACAAGGATCAAGCGATTCAGGCCGGAGCGATCGCGTTTTTTGGCGAAAAGTACGGAGATGCGGTCAGGGTCGTATCGGTGGGTGACTACTCAATCGAACTTTGCGGCGGAACCCATGTGGATCAAAGCTCGGACATTCATTTGTTCAAGATCGCATCCGAGGCCGGCATTGCGGCGGGGGTTCGCAGGATCATCGCCTACACCTCAAAAGGCGCGTTTCAATACCTGCGCGATCAGGATCAAAAGCTGAAAACCCTGCGCGATCAGGTAAAGGCATCTTCGGTCGATGAGATTGGAAACAAGATCGACCGGATGGTGGAGGAGCAGCGCGAACTTCGAAAACAGATCGAGAAGCTCCAGGCCTCCCAGCAGGGAGCGGAAATCGAAGAGCTGCTGAAGACTGCAAAAGAATCATCGGGTGTGAAAGTGATCGCGGGTGTGGTGGAGTCCGCATCCGATGGGATGAAGAAGCTTCGCGAGATGGCGGATCGACTGAAGCAAAAGGAGCCAGCGAGCGTTTCCATTCTGGGAATCCGCGAAGTGAATGAAAACGGTGAGAAGCCGTATCTCGTGGTGGCCGTGGGGGCGAAGGTAAGTGGCGTTCATGCGGGCGACATCATCAAGGGTTCTGCCGACAAGTTCGGTGGAAAGGGCGGGGGTAAACCCGACTTCGCCCAGGCCGGTGGCACACGCGTCGAGCTGCTTCAAACTGCAATTGATTCAGCAAAAGGAATCGTTCTCGAGAAACTCGGGAGGTAAGGGAGTGGGAGTTCGTTCCGTCCTTTGCACCCTGCTCGCGGCAGTCCTTGTTTCCGGGGGCATTTCGTGTATCCGAAAGGATGCCACGCGGGAAGCGGTACTTCGGGTCCCGGTGCGAGAGGATCTTAAGACGCTTGATCCGGCGAACGCCTATGATGATGTGAGTTTGGACGTTCTTCCGAACATCATGGAGTCTTTGCTTCAATACAAATATCTCGATGAGACCATGGTGCTTGAACCCCTTCTTGCCGAAGCAATGCCTGAGTATTCAAAGGACGGACTCACGGCTCGAGTGAGTATTCGAAAGGGAATCAAATTTCAGGATGATCCCTGTTTTCGCTCGAACGGCGGAAAGGGGCGGGAGCTTCGGGCTGACGATTTCATTTTTGCCTTCAAACGGCTCGCGATTCCGTCGCTTCAGTCCCAGGGAGCCTGGATCTTTCAGGAAAAGATCGTGGGGTTTGATGAGTTTGAGAAAAAACTCGCTGGCCTTCGCGGGGAGGAGCTCAAGAAAGCCTTCGAGTCTCCGATTGAGGGACTCTCGGCGCTGGATGAGCACACGCTTCAATTCAAATTCGCAAGGCCGTATCCCCTGTTGAATTACATTCTGGCCATGACCTTCACGGCTCCAGTGCCAAGGGAGGCCGTGGAAGCATATGCCGACCAGGACGGGAATTTGCGGGATCACCCGATTGGAACGGGGCCCTTTCTTCTCAAAAGCTGGGAGCCCGGAAGGCGTGTGGTGATTTCAAAAAATGCGAACTTCAAAGGAGTCTTTCCAACCCAGGCTTCGGAATCACTTCGGGCAAGAGGCCTTCTTGAGGACGCGGGAAAGCCGATCCCCTTTCTGGATGCCGTCTCGTTTGAAATCATCCGCGAAGAGGCGGTTCGCATGAGCCGGTTTCTGAAGAAGGAAATCGATCTTCTGGAATTGATGAAAGACACCTATCGGAGTTTCATGACAGAAGCGGGCGCCTTGAGGGAGGATCTTGCGAAGGATGGCGTGCAGGTGGATCCCGAGAATTCGCTTGTCGAGTACTATGTGATCTTCAACGTCAAGGACAAGATTCTTAAGAACAAAATCCTGAGGCAGGCAATCTCAAGCGCAATCGATCGATCAGAATGGATCCAGAGTTTTGAGAGAGGCCGAGGGATACCGCAGGATCAGGTGGGGCCCCCCGGATTGATCGACCGCATTTCCTCGGCCAAGGTGAAATATGATTTCAATCTCGATCGGGCGAAGCAACTTCTTGCGAAGGCAGGGCATCCTGACGGAAAAGGCCTGCCTGTTTTGAATTTTGATTTCAGGGGAACAGAGCAGCGCTATGAACAGATGGGAGAAATGTTTGTGCGTCAGCTCGGAGCCATCGGAATCCGTGTGAATCCGATCCTCAATTCATTTCCCGCGTATCTTGAGAAGGCCAAGCTGGGAAAAATGCAGTTGTCGCTCGGGGGATGGACCTTCGATTACCCCGATGTTGAGAACGGCTATCAGGTCTTGTACGGTCCGAACCATTCTCCGGGGCCCAATGATTCGAACTGGGAGAATCCAAAGTTCGATGAACTCTATAAAAAAATCGCATCCACTCCTCCTGGCGCGCGGGGAAGGTCGGATTGGGTGGCTCAGGCAGAGGCCTTGATCCAGGAAGAGGTGCCCTGGGCCTATGGGTATTTTTTGAAGATCTTTCTTCTCAGCCAGCCTCGGGTTCGAAACCACCACACCCTTCTCGTCATTCAGAACAAATACAAGTACTTGCGGGTTGAGGTGGATTGACCCCCGGGAATCGGCGGCCCTCGATGAAGATTCCATTAAGATCCGCCTGAAACTTGTCGATAAAGACATCAATGGCTGGTGGGAATCCCGCTTTTGTCATTCGAAGTTTCTTGTTCCTCCTTTGGATGGCTCTTTCAGCCTGTTCTCCGGTTCTCTCAGAGAGGACGGATGAGGCGGAATGGCTCAGATTCCGAGGTTCGATTCAAACGCAGACCCGCACTCCGGCATCCGATCAGGCGGCTGATCCAGTTCGTCGCGAGCTGAATGCGGCATTGTTGGAAGTTCCCGTGAGGTCCATCTTTTTGGAGTGCTCCCTTGGCGCAGAACCAGAGTCCTGTTACCGGAAGCAGTTGGGAGAACGCCTTGATTCCATTTGCGAATCCTTTCTTGAAAAAGATTCGAATCTTTCCGGCAATCGAAAGATCGAGGCTCGAGATTCCTTCTTAGAAGCGAATTCGTTCCCCGAGGTTCAGGCCGAGGTCGAGCGATTTCATCAAGGACTGCTTTCCGGAATTGAAATTTCCACCCGAGAGCAAGTGAAGGTACTGATGAAATCCTGTTCAAAGTCAGCTAAGAACGGTGATCCTAAGTTCATCCGGGAGTGCTTGGACTCGGCTCGAGGTATTGAAATTGATCTTTTGCTCACTCGCACGGCTGAACGACTTGGACTGCGGTTTACCGCGAGGGGTGCCAGAGAATGGATCAAATTCCATCAGATCACACCCCTCTACGACGGGGAAGTCGGGCGGATCGCCATCACTTTGACTGAAAAGTAGGGCTTTTTTTATCTAAAGCTGTGTCTTGATTGACCCGATAGGAAGACAAGGAAGAGAGAGGTTTTCTTCCATGGAGACGAAATATGGGCTCGATTATACTGAAAATACTCTTGGGAATCGCGATCGGATTCTTTGGTTTGGCGGGGAATGCCGCGATCGCTGCCGAGTACAGTGTTTATGAGGTGTTCCGGGCAATTGATCTCGGAGAATCCGATCGACAGCCCCCGAAAGAGATTTTCATCAATATGGGTGCGCTCCAGGGATTGAAAAAGGGCAGCGTCCTTGATGTGTACCGAAAGATTTCAAGCTTCGACAATCTCACTGAAAAGCTCGCGGGCGAACACGTGATCCCGGTGGGCAGGATCAAGGTGATTCATACGGATGAGAAAACCGCCATCGCGCGCGTGGACCGATATGTCTCCCTGGAGCAAGAGCCGGCGCTCTTGCCCCAGTCCATCATGATCGGAGACCTGGTCCGACTGCCTAACTGACAGGCAGCTAAAAACGACCATTCTCAAGGGTATGCCTAGTTCGGAGCCTCCTCGATGGTCATCACAGCGTCCTCGGAATTGACCTCCGCACTGTCACTTGCTTTTGACTTTTTGTGCAGGAAGTTCACCCGATCCGCGTGGATCTCGTGGATGTAGTGCATCTCGCCCTCCTGATCCTCGTACTTTCGGACACGGATTCCCCCCTCGAGGAATACCGCCATCCCTTTTTTTAGCTCCTCATTCACCTTTTCGGCGGGCTTCCCCCAGGTCACAATCCTGTGCCAGGTGGTTTCGCTTTCGTTCCGGGAACGATGCCAGGTTTCGGTAGCCAGACTGAACTGGCTCACGGGTGTTCCGTTTTTGGTGAATCGGAGAATGGGGTCATTCCCCAGACGGCCCAACAGCATGACTCGATTGATGTCCCTCATGAAAATTCCTTTCTATTTTGAGGTTGTTTTCAGACCCGAGCATTGCCATTGTTGTGCCAATGAAACCGGCTCTAAAAAAAGGATTTGCAATCGGTGGGAGATTGGCGCGCACGCTTGCTCCCCATACTGCTCCTCTTTTTTCATTCGGGACCGAGGAATACTGGATGGAGCTAGCGTTGCTCGAGTCCATGGAGTCGATCGGCCTCTCCCAGCCGAATCCCGCGGTGGGTTGTGTTCTTGTGCAAAATCGGCAACTCATCGCCAAAGGCAGCACACGGGCATGGAAGCAGGAGCATGCGGAGCGCGTTGCTTTCTCAAGACTTGATCCGGGAGCGGACCTTCATCACGCCACTGCCTATTTGACTCTTGAGCCGTGCACCCATCAGGGTTTTCAGCCTCCGTGTGTGGACCTTTTGTTGAAATCGCCCATTCCGAAAATCGTGATTGCGGTTGCGGATCCGGACCCGCGGGTGGATGGCGAGGGAATTCGGCTTCTCAGAGCCGCGGGAAAGGAGGTGGTGGTCGGCGTGCTCGGTCCCGAGGCGTATGCTTGGAATCTGAATTTTTTTTCGACCAAAAAAACGGGCCGCCCTCTTTGGGCTGCAAAATGGGCCCAAACCCCTACCGGTCATTTGTGCGATGCCAGTGGGCACTCCAAGTGGATCACCGGAGCGGAATCCCGCGCTTACACCCACTGGCTTCGGCAAAAATACGATGCAATCGTAGTGGGCGCCCGAACCTTTCTTGCAGACCAACCCCGGCTTACCGTTCGCGATTGTGCAGGACCGCTGAATCGGAATCCGGAAAGGTTTGTCTTTGACCCGAAAGGGAGAACGCTTGATCTCCCGGAGGCCGCGCGGGAGGGATTCCGGATTCTGGTCTGTGAGCCGGAGCTTCAGGCTCGGGGTCAAGGAACCCCTGCAGGTGTGATTCCTGTTCCCGTTGAAAAAGATTCGTCTGAACTCTGGACGGTCTTTCAGGATGCGCTTCAGGGCAGTGAGTTTCCCCGTCCGCTCCAAAGTGTTTTGGTGGAGGGTGGGCCGGGCCTTCTTCGAGAACTCTTTAAACACGACTTTTTTACTGTGGTACACAGGTTTACCGGAATTCGGAATTTTACAGCTCTTTCCGAGGCCCACCGTATGGAATGGGTGGGCGGAGGGCCATGGATTCTGGAAACCGAGGAAGAAATTCAAGGGGATCTCTTGCACGAATGGAGAAAAGAGGATTAAATAACCGCTGTAAAACCAAGGAGATCAAAAGATGATGAAGAAGTGGGCATTCGTGCTTGTTGCAGCAACATTGGCGTTTTCAGCTTGTTCTAAGAAACCGGCTCAAGAGGAAGCAGCCCTTCCATCCGCGGCCAATGCGGACGAGACCATGGGGGACTCCGATAGCGGTAAGGCCATGGGTCTTCAAACAGTTTATTTCGGTTATGATGCGTACACCCTGACCGCAGAAGCCAAAACAGTTCTCAAGACCAATGCACAAATCATGAAGGACAATCCTTCCGTAAAGATTCAGGTAGAAGGTCATTGTGATCAGCGCGGCGGAATTCAGTATAACATCGCGCTCGGTGAGAAGCGTTCCAATGCGGTAAAGAAGTTCCTGATGGGGCAGGGAATTGCAAAAGATCGCATTTCGGTGATCAGTTTCGGAAAAGAAAAGCCGGTTGATCCAGCTGAAAATGAAGCTGCCTATGCAAAAAACCGCAGAGGCAATTTCGTAGTCACCTCAAAATAAATGAAACCAAAAGTTTTGAAGAGGGGGCTGATTCTGGCCCCCTTTTTTTTCATCGCATGTTCGGTGACCGCAATTCGGCCCTCTCAAGAGATGTCGGACATGGAAGTGAGCCTTAAGGCCGCCTCCGAGGTCAATGCGGATCTTCTTGCTCCCGAACTTTATCGACTTGCCACCGAAACCGCCCTCTATGCCCGTCGCGAATACCGATTGAAGAACTTTATGGAAGCCAAGAGGTTTGCCGAACTTTCCCGGGGCCATGCCGAGCGTGCTGAATTTGAGGCGATCCGGAATGGAGCCAAGCGTGAAGCAATTCCAGCCGATCCTCTTGCAGAGCCTTCGTACGCACCAGAGCCAATTGCCGAGCCCACGCCGGTTTCCGGGGAAGCCCCGGCCTCAAAACCTGAAGGTGGAGCGCCGCCGCCCCCTCAGCCGAAGTAACCGGAACTCGGTTCTCCAGTTTAAAAATGGATGAAAAAATGAGAGGATCGGGCCATGAATGCGAAGATTCTCCTGACCATTTTGTTAGTTCCTTCCGTGGGTGCTTGTGTCACGACCCGGGATGAGTTGAACCGTCAACGCGAAGCTGCAGCGGAGCTCGATGCCAAGCCCATCAAAAGCGAAGAGCTTGCAAAACCAACAGCTCCCACCGCGGCTCCCGCTCCGAGTGTTCATGCTGACTCAAAGCCTCCTACGGCAAACGAGAGTCCGGCAAGCGCCGGGGCAGTTCCTCCTTTGGCAATCAAGACCGATCCAACCACTCTGAGTGAAGACGAATTGCGAGCAGAGCTTGCGAAGGCGAATGGTCGAGTGGAGGAACTTCAGCATGAACAGGAGTTGAAAGAAAAGACCACCAGCGAGGATCTGAAAAAGGCGCAGGAGCGAATTGCGGCACTCGAGAAGCAATTGAAGGAGCTCACCCCGGAAACGGTCTCCGTTCCCGAGGGCAAAGCGCCTTTCGATGCCGGGAAGGATTCTTTTCTTGCCGGGAAATACGATGAAGCGATTGTGTTTCTTTCCCAGTTTCTTTCCAGCAATGAGATCGGAAAACAGGTGGAGGAAGCTACCTACCTGCGGGGGGAAGCCAATTTCAAAAAGCTTCAGTACAACAAGGCGATTCTGGACTATTCCAAGTTTCCCGAAAAATTCCAAAAGTCCTCGTTTCATCCAAAGGCGCTGCTGAGAATTGCGGAGAGCTTTGAGTCAACCGGACGGAAAGACGATGCGAAAGTTTTCTACTCCGATCTGGTTGAGAAATTTCCGAGGACCGCCGAAGGCAAAATCGCTAAGAAAAAACTGAAGAAGTAAGCAATGAGCATTATTCTGGGAATTGAAACTTCGTGCGATGAATGTAGTGCTTCGGTTTTGATGCATGAGGGTGGTTCCTTTTCGCCGATTTCAATCAGTACCTTCTCTCAAATCGAATTGCATCAGCCGTACGGCGGAGTGGTGCCTGAGGTTGCCTCCCGCAATCATTTGGAACAGATCGACCCGGTCATCTGGGATGCCTTGCAAAAGGCAAAAATCGAAATCGAGGATGTGGACGCGATATCCGTAACGAACCGCCCCGGTCTCATCGGAGCTCTCTTGGTCGGAGTGACTGCGGCAAAAGCGCTCGCATATGTAACACGGAAACCTCTCGTGCCCGTCCATCACCTCGAGGGTCATTTGATGAGTGCATTCCTAAAGAGTCCGAAGACCGGCGTGCCAAAGATTGAGTTTCCTGCGGTGTTTCTATTGGCATCCGGGGGGCACACGAATCTCCACTGCATTGAACGTCCTCCGGAATCGTGGCCTGCGACACTTCTACGGGATTCCCTTGCGGGTTCCTCGATGGACGATGCGGCAGGAGAAGCGTTTGATAAGTCAGCCAAGATCCTCGGATTCCCCTATCCTGGCGGAAAATGGATTGATGAGGAGGCCCAAAAAGGAGGAAGTCCCACGGCCTTTGATCTTCCTCGGGGGTTGAAACAAAAGGACTCGCTTGAGTTTTCATTTAGTGGTCTAAAGACTGCGGTGGCACTTCTCGCTCAGCGATTGGGAAAAGAGGGGGTGCTCGAGGATGCGCTTCCGGATGTGTGCGCAAGTGTTCAGGAGGCGATCATTGATCCACTCGTTCGAAAGACTTTGGTTTTGCAAAAAATGAAAAATGCGAAATCAGTTGTCGTGGTCGGCGGAGTTGCTGCGAATTCAAGACTCCGCGCAAGATTTCTTTCTGAATCCCCGGTTCCGGTTGTGTACCCGGATCTCCAATATTGCACGGACAATGCAGCGATGATTGCCGCTGCGGGGGCCGTCCGTTTTGCCCAAGGCTACGGGCTACCCGCATCCGACTTTCTGAAGTTGAATGCATTTGCCATCGCGGAGCATTGATGTGATGCGAGCGTTTGACAAACAAAAGGCCTTTGGACAGCACTTTCTCAAGGATTCCGGAATCATCGATTCAATCGTCGAGGCTTCGCTCGGTTCGCTGGCCCGGCATCCGGGGCATGCGCTTCTTGAGATCGGGCCGGGAAAGGGCGCGATTACGAGACCTCTTCTTTCCCGATTGTCCATGGAAGTTCCCTTTCATCTGGCGGAGCGGGATCGGGAGTTGATTGAATATTGGTCGGGTGAGTTCAGAGTGGGAACCTTTTTGAAAGGTGATTTCCTCGATCAGCCCGATGACTTGATCAAGTCTCTTGGAAAACTTGTGGTGGTTTCAAACCTTCCGTATTCCGCCGGGACTGCGATCGTGGTGAAGCTCGCCTCTTTGTCCGAGTGTGTTTCCGAAATGGTTCTCATGTTTCAGGCCGAGGTTGCGAAGCGCCTTTATTCGGGGGCCTCGACCCCGGACCGGGGAAGTCTTTCGCTCTTCATTCAAAACCTCTGGGAGGTCGAACGGCTTTGCGTTGTGCCCCCTGCCGCATTCCAACCACCTCCCAAGGTGATGTCCGAGGTGGTCATCCTGAGGAAAAGGGCGGATCCGTTGATTTCCCTGAAATCAGAAAAAGAACAAAAAGCCTGGAATGATCTTTTGAAGCTCGCGTTCCGGCATCGTCGAAAGATGATCAAGGGGAATTTCGCCGGTACACCATGGTTTTTTGCGCTTGAAGCAAGTGGCGTCGATCCGACCAAGAGAGCCGAAAGTCTTGAGTGGGAAGAGTGGATCCGGCTTTGGAATGCCGGGAAGGAGAAGGCATGCAACCCGTGAACCAGAAATTCAAATCTTTCCTGAAGATCATCCGGGATCACTTCCTCTCAGGACTGCTTGTTCTTGCTCCGATTTTCATTGTTGCAATCGTGTTTCAATGGATCTTCGGGGGGGTGATGGCGTGGATGGAGGAGGGGCCCTTTCGAATCTTCTTCCATGATTCGGCAAGCGAGATCGCGGGGATCTTTCGCGTGGTCCTCATGCTTGGCATCCTGCTGAGCGGAGTGTTGATCATTTCCGGGGTTGGATTCTTTTCGAGACTGTATTTTGGCCGCCGCCTTTTTCAATGGCTGAAAGAAGCGATTGAGAAAATTCCGTTTTTCGGCGCGATTTACTCGTCGCTCAACCAGCTTTTCGCGGCGGTTTCTCCGGAAGGTGGAAAGCAGTTCAACCGGGTGGTTTACGTCGAATATCCGCGCAAGGATGTCTGGGCTGTGGCTTTTGTCACGGGCCACGCATCCTTGAAGGGGATCCCTCCGGGCTACATCAGTATTTTTATCCCTACGGTCCCGAATCCGACTTCGGGTTTTCATCTGATGGTTCGGGAATCCGAGGTGATCGACAGCGGTCTCCGGGTTGAGGAGGCATTCAAGCTCATCTTGAGTCTTGGAGTGGCGGTACCTCATGAGTAATGCGGGCGGAGAAAAAATCATCGCTACGAATCCCAATGCCCGGGCCGATTTCTTTCTTGAGGAAGTGGTCGAGGCGGGGATCGCCCTGATGGGAACCGAGGTAAAGAGCATCCGAAGTCAGAGCCCGAACTTGAAGGATTCCCACGTCGAAATCAGCAGCAAAAAAAGGGGTGAGGGCTATGCCCCGAGGCTCGAGGCCTGGCTCTTGAATTTTCACATCGCACCCTATTCCCACGGGAACATCTGGAATCACGAGGCCAAGCGGCCGAGAAAGCTCCTTCTTCATGCGCACCAGATTCGGAAGATGTTCGGGGCGCTCACGCAAGAGGGCAAGACCATCATTCCCACCCGGATCTATTTCAAGAATGGAAGGGTCAAGGTTGAGGTTGCGATCGCGAAGGGCAAAAAGAAGGGCGATAAGCGCGAGGACATAAAGAAGCGATCCCAGGATCGCGAGATGCAACAGGCGATGAAGCAGCGCCAGCGGAGGTAAAAATCCAATGAACACCCAGGAACTCATCCGGAAAATTCCAAAAGCGGAACTTCATCTTCACATCGAAGGATCCCTCGAGCCAGAACTCATGTTCGAGATTGCCAGGCGCAACCGGATTCCGATTCGATTCAAAAGTGTGGAAGAAGTAAGGGCTGCCTATTCATTCCATAACCTTCAGTCCTTTCTCGATATCTATTATGAAGGCGCCAAGGTGTTGATGGTGGAGCAGGATTTTTATGATCTTACCCGGGCCTATCTTCTTCGATGCAAGGAAGATCATGTTGTGCACACGGAGATTTTTTTTGATCCCCAGACCCACACCCAGAGAGGGGTTCCGTTTGAAACGGTTTTCAAAGGGATACATCGCGCGCTCGAGGATGGCCAAAAAGAATGGGGAATGACTTCGAAGCTCATTCTTTGTTTTCTAAGGCACCTTTCTGAAGAGGATGCCTTCCAAACCCTGCGGGAAGCGATTCCTTTCAAAAAGCACATCGTCGCCGTTGGCCTTGATTCCTCGGAGGTTGGACACCCGCCTTCGAAATTCAAGCGAGTTTTTGAGGCGGCATTGGCGGAGGGGTTTCTTGCGGTTGCTCATGCGGGAGAAGAGGGTCCGCCCTCCTACATCCATGAGGCCCTCGATTTGCTGCATGTGAAACGAATTGATCATGGAGTCCGCTCTATCGAGGACGCGCAGCTTTTTGAGCGAATCGTAAGCTCAAGAATTCCCCTCACGGTTTGCCCGCTTTCAAATGTGAAGCTCAAGGTTTTTCAAAAGCTTTCGGATCACAACTTGAGGAAGCTTCTCGATGCTGGCGCCTGCGTCACGGTGAATTCTGATGATCCCGCATACTTTGGGGGTTACATGAATCAGAACTTTCTTGAGACTGCGTCCGCTTTGGGGCTTGGGCCGGGTGAAATCAGGAAGCTTGCCGAAAACTCATTTGAGGGATCTTTTTTGAGTGATGCCGAGAAGCAAGGCTGGATCAAAAAGATTCGGGAGATGAATTGAAATGATTTTTCTTCGAGCTGCATCTGTTTTGGGTTTCGGCCTTTTTGGGCTCTGTTCTGGAGAAGTGAGAGGCGAAACCAGCCTTACTCGCCTGCAGAAGTGTGAAGCGGGGATTCGATCCTATCTGGCTTATGAAAAAAAGGGTTGGAGCTTGGTCGAGAATTCGGCGCCCCAGGGCGCAAATGCATGTCGGAATGCGGTTGGGGATGTGGAGCAGACATCCATTGTCCTTGCAGCAGAATGTGGCTCCTATGTTTTCGAGACTTTTCAAAGCGCCGAGAAAGCCGGACTGAAGAAGGTAAGCGGGGTCATGCCCTCGGACACCGTGCTGGATGTGATTTCAAAAGCCCGTCTCCAATACATCAAGGCAATCAAGAGTTTTTGTGGAATGGAACCCCCTCCCATCGGGGTTACCCAGGACGCGGCCGATTGCTCTTGGTTTATTGATGTTCAGCTGAAATACATTAAAAAGATTAATTCCATCCTGGCTCGACTTGCCACGGAATCCAATAAGGCCTGCTATCGAAGGTATGAGGAGTACAAGAACGTCCGTCTTTCCGTCCCGGAGGCCTGTAGGCGATATACTCTGGAGACTTTCCCGGGGGAATCGGTGAAGCTCAGAATGATAGAGGAGCTCTCGAATTCAGGTCGATCTCCGAATCCCGACGAGAATGTGGCAGACGTTTTCAACAAAATGAGGCTGAATTTCATGCCCTTGATGCGGAAGCAATGTGACTCCAGCTATGGCCGTTGACCCCATTTTGAAACTGGACATTACCCCCTGGACCTCGTATAAAAGGGTCCTATGGCACGCGTTACGATTGAAGATTGCTTGAAGAACGTCGAAAACATGTATGAGTTGATTCACCTTGCGACCCGCAGATCCCGGCAGCTTTTCAAGGGCGCTGACGTTCTGATCAAGTCCAAGAATCGAACCGTTGTGAACTCCCTTCGCGAAATCGCTGCAGGAAAAGTGGTTCCAGTCTACAAAGGCCAAGACGAAGGTCCGTTGCCTGGCGAACTTTGATCGATCTGATCAGCAAGCAGTGGCGAAGCCCTGCTCTCCCGGACGTACATGATGCGACTTCCACTGATTGCACTTTGTAGTTTGATCGCTGGTACTTCCCACGCTTTCTTTCAGTATCCACCCAATCGAAATGTCCGCGAGGAGGTAGAGTCCAAAGCCTTCCGGGTGCTTCCGCGATCCGAGAACCATGTTTTCGCGATCGACGGGGATTTCTTCAAGCCTGTCTTTGTGAGTCCAGGCAATCTGGATTACTACCGTGAGGATTTTTACCATGGAAATGGTTATTGGCTCGACCTTAGAGGGGAATTCGAGCCTGTAGGGAATTTGATCCTCAATCTCAAGACCACTCTAACACAAGGTACTACCAGCAATGGACCCACCTTCAATGCACTGGTGATCCCAAGGCTCGGGCTCACATATCGGCAGAATGGGTTTCTCGGACTTCAGTGGGAAACGAGGCTCGGTGACATTGACCGGCAAACACTCGGGACCGGAATTTTCATCGAGATGAGAGAAACCGCAGGTGGCTACATCTCCGCACGGGATGGTGATTTCGATGCACGGGTTTTTGTGGATGGCACCGGCAGTTTTACTCTCGACGGTGGGGTCCTCGCACTGGAAGCCCGCTATCGGGACGGACTTGTGGGCGCAACTGTCATGATGGTGGAGAAAGACGTCGGATATCGTCCACCTCAATTCACGGGCACTGTTTTCAGCAAAGGGGATCTTGGCGATGGATTCGGATATCGCGTGGAGGCCGGTGGCAATGAGCGAAGCTATGCTGCGCTTGCAGGACTTGCTTTTGATGCGGAGTGGGAGAGGTTTCAATTTCATTTGAGCCCTCAATTTCGGCATTATGGTCGAAAGCTGTTCGGGGATCTCGCGGGAGCGGTGTCTCAGACCTATGTCGGCTATGATCAGAACGACAAACCCTTCACCTCGGCGCTCAATATCTTTGCCTACGGTGATAATGTCGATGCGGTTTCCAGTCGAGCCAATGTCGAGTACCGATTCAACCGCTTTTACGGAGTTTACGTCCGGTCCGAGCTCTTTTCCTTCAACTTCAAAGACCGCTCGGATGTCAGCGGGATCTTCTATCGTGCTGGCTTTCGGTTCTTCCCGTTCCGGGACCGTGAGGATGAATTCGGGATCCTGATCGGGAACCAATATCTGATCGCATCAACGCTTGGGGATGGCGGGAGAACGATCTCTCCACCCAATCAGCCGGACTTTGAAAACAAGCCGCTTTTCATGCAGCAGACTTACTGGATGGTCCATTTCTCGGTCAAACTGTGAATCAAAAACAGTAGCGTCGGGTGGTCGGATCACCGCAGAAATCTTTCAGGTTCCGGATGAGTGCACCCATTTCTGAATCATCCTCGGGACTCACGCGGACATTTCCAAGAAGGGAGGATCGATAGGTTGCCTCGGGAGTGTCTTTGGCTTCAAACCACTGGGGATAGTGAACTTCCCGCTTTCCGGTCGATGGATTGAATCTGATCTCCAGATGCTTCGGTGAGCGAGAGAGGTCGGAAAAATAAAAATTGATGTCCCAAATGTCAATTCGTCCGGATCCATCAGGGTTGAGGTGGACTCCATTTGCGATGACCGAATGGATATCGAGGGATCCGCCGTACATCTTTTTTGAGTCGGCCGAGGTAAAGAGAATCTTCGGCAGCTCACCGCGATTGAGCCTCTTTCGAAGGGCGCGAAGCAAGTGATCGACACCTGCCTCTCCGAGTTCTTCGGTCGAAGAGAAGAATGTTTTCAGGCTACCTGCTGAAATTGCGCGAAAGGCCCAAGCTTCCGTTGTTTTCAGCTTCAGGTAGAATTCAATCTCCGGGATGGCGGAAAATTCGGAAAAGTTGGAAAAGCCGGGAATGACTCTGGGTTTTCCCATGAGAATGTCATCCACGATTGCCTCATAAAACCGGAACCATTTTTCATTCTTCTCCTTGCCATTCCGGATGTAGGAAACCGGGGCCTTGAGGGTCCGATCAAAAAACGCGGCATAGGCAAAAAACCGGTTTACAGTCGAAAATCCCCAGCAAAACCCGAATTCCCGATCGGAAATACCCTTGAACTCATAGTCGCTGTTCACCAGCGCCGGCCCGTGTTGTGGGTCGAAGGCGCCGTAGAGATATCGGCTTTGCCGGGACTTCAGATAGGGCACCAGAAGATCGCGGTAGGAAAAGGAATTCCGGTAATCACCTTCATCCTCCCGCTTGGTCAAATTTCCAAAAACAAAGCCACGAGGAGAAAAAGGATTCATTTTGGAGAAAGCCGAATTGGATCCGATCTTGGACTGGGGAAGAAAGGTTTCGAGCTCAAAATGATAGCCGGTCTCAGGACTTGGGTCCTCGGTCGGGCTCGAGCGTTCATCATCGAGTTCGTGGGATCCGTGCTTTCGCTGGGGCGCTCTCCTCACGTTGCCATCGACGATTTTTACGTTCAAGCCACCCATCGGATAGAGGGGGCGGGATGCCGAAAGAGCTTGAATTGGGGTGGAAAGAAGGAGTGCTGCCAATGGCAAAGGGTAAAGTCTCATGGCGGATAGATACCGTTTTTGCCTTAAAAAACAAAATGGAAATGGTTTATTTTTTAAACCTTGTGAATTTAATTACTTACGCATGAGTTTAGAGCGCCGGGTGGCCGCAAGAACCGCCTTGATCAGGGTGACCCTGAGTTTTCCTTCTTCCAGAGCCATCAGGCCGTCAATGGTACAGCCCGCAGGTGTGGTCACTTCATCCTTCAAGGCGGCCGGGTGTTCAGATCGATCGAGGACCATTTTCGCGGCTCCCATCAGGGTCTGCGCTGCAAGTGCGGTTGCCTGTTTGCGCGAGATCCCAACCTTCACCCCGGCCTCGCTCAGTGCCTCGATCATCAGATACACATAAGCGGGTCCACAACCGCTCAGTCCGGTAACTCCGTCAAAGAGACTTTCCTCGAGGATCGTCACCATCCCAAGCTCTCCAAAAATCCGCTCCGCAACTTTCAGGTGCGAGTCTTCGCTTCTTGGACCCGCGCAAATCGCAGTTACGCCGCTTTTGATGAGACATGGAGTATTGGGCATGGCACGGATGATGGCGGGCTTTCCACCGCACCACTCGGAGATCTGGTCCGTGGTGATTGCGGCGCAGATGGAAATGATGAGTTGGTTTGCGCTGAAAAGGGCCTGATGAGATTTCAGGATCTTCTCGACTTGATGGGGTTTCACGGACAACAAGATGATGTCCGCTTCGCGGATCGCATCCTGATTCGAAGTCGATACATCGATTCCTAGAGTCTTGGCCGACTCTTTTGCAGACTCCTCGGTCCGTGTGGTGCCCAGGATTCGGTATCCTGAGCGAATTGAGCTGTCCATGAGACCTTGGGCGATTGCTTCGCCCATTTTTCCCATCCCGATGATCGAAAGAGTTTGTTTGGCCATATCCTTCCATTTTGCAGGAAGGCTTTGGCAATTTCTATTGCTTAAGTGAGGGTGCGGGATTCCGGCTTCTTGTTTTGGGTCGGGCCGGGAGAGTTGGCTTTTTGACTGTCTTGGTTCGCATCACAAGTGGCAGCACCTCATCGAGATGTGACACGAAATGAATGTCGAGACTTCGCAACAGTTCAATCGGCAGGTCGTGAAGATCCCGTTTGTTTTCCACAGGAAGAATCACGCGCTCCACGCCGGACCTGCGTGCGGCAAGGAGCTTTTCCCGTACGCCGCCGATCGGAAGTACACGTCCGGTAAGCGAGAGTTCACCGGTCATTGCGGTTTTGTTGCGAGCAGGGATCCGGGTAAACAAGGAATAGATCGCGCTCGCAAGAGTAATTCCGGCACTTGGACCATCCTTGGGAATTGCACCCGCAGGAATGTGTATGTGAACGTCGCGGTCCTTCAATAGATTCGGCGAGATCACCATTTCATCGATGAGCCTCTTTTTGATGAAGGTCCATGCGATTTGGGCGCTCTCCAGCATCACTTCACCCATTTGTCCCGTGAGCCTCAATTGCCCGCTTCCCGGAAGTTCGGCAGCCTCAATCGAGAGGATATCTCCTCCAAGAGAGGTCCAGGCAAGTCCCGTCATCACACCGGGCGTCTTCATGTCGGTCGAAAGCTCGTGCGAGTACCGCTTGGGCCCTAACAAATCGAGCAGATCCTCTTCGCGGATCACGATCGGAAGTTTCAGTCGTTCCCGGGATTCTTTTCGCTCGACAATCTTTGCTGCCGTCTTACGAGCGATTTTTCCGAAGAGTTGCTCCAAAATCCGGAGTCCCGGCTCGCGGGCATAATCGATGATCAGGTGCTTGATGGCGGAGCGTTCAATTTTCAGGTCGGATGCTTTCAGGGCTGTTTCTTCCAGAACTTTCGGCAGAATATGATCCCGCGCGATCTGCTCTTTTTCCTCGAGAGTGTATCCGGTAAGCTCGATCACCTCCATGCGGTCCAAAAGCGGGGCTGGAATGGTTTGCATCGAGTTCGCAGTGGCGATGAAAATCATCTGGGAGAGATCGAAGGGCAGATCAAGATAGTGGTCCAAGAATGCATGATTCTGTTCCGGATCCAGTACCTCGAGCAGAGCACTTGCCGGATCGCCATGATAATGCGAGGCAAGCTTGTCGATCTCATCGAGGAGAATCACCGCATTTTTACTGCCCGCGCGCTTGGCCGCCTGAATGAACTTCCCGGGCATGGCGCCGATGTATGTTCGCCTGTGGCCCTTGATTTCGGCCTCATCCCTCATCCCGCCAAAAGAAAACCGGTAGAATTTCCGGCCCATCGCAAGTGCAATGGACTTTCCGATCGAGGTCTTCCCAACTCCGGGAGGTCCAACCAGAAGGATGATCGATCCCTTCTTGGATGTTTTGTTCTTTGTAGCGTGAAGACTTCGAACCGCGAGAAATTCAATGATACGATCCTTCACTTTTTCAAGGCCGCTGTGGTGCTCGTCCAGGACTTCACGGGCGTGGGCAAGGTTCAGTTGGTCAGGCGTCACGATATTCCAAGGAAGAGAACAAAGCATCTCGAGGTATCCAAGCGATATCGTGTACTCGGGCGACTGCTCGCTCAATGTCTCGAATTTCGAAAGCTCATCGAGCGCAGCCTTCTTCACGTCTTCGGGCATCCCTGCCGCTTCAATTCGTTCGCGGAAGGATCTCGCATTCTTGTCTTTTCCCTCCTCCTCCATGCCGAGTTCTTTTTTGATGAGCTTCAGTTGCTCTTTTAGGAAGAATTCTCGCTGAAGAGTCGAGATTTTCTGATTGACCTCATCGTTGATCTTTTTCTGGACGGTTGCCACATCCTGCTCGCGTTTCAGGAACACAAGCAACTTTTCAAAACGATTCTTTACCGGGATGGTTTCAAGAAAGTCTTGCGCGTCCGTTTTGCCAAGACCCAGAGCAAAAGCCACAATGTCGGCTACCACGCCCGAGTGAGGGGCATTGATCAGCGCAAGTTTCATCTCCTCGTTGAAGAAGGGGTGGGTCTCCGAAAGATCTTTCACATGATTGATGATCGAGCGGGTCAAGGCATCGAGTTCAAGGCTTTTTTCCGGCTGGATCTCATCAAAGTATTCCGGATCGAGCACCAGATGGGGCTGTTCCGAGAGAACCTTCCGGGTGCGAAAGCGTTTCAGGCCTTGGATCAGGATCTGGATCGATCCATCCGGAAGCTTGATTCGCTTCAGGATCTTCACCGCAATTCCAAAGGAATAGAGGTCGGAGGAATGGGTTTCGTCCGCGATGGATTCTTCCTTGGTGAGCAGCAGGCCTAAATGATTTTGCTTTCGTGCAATGAGTTCCTCGACGGTTGCGATCGCTTTGGGATGCCAGACTACCAGGGGAAGAATCAAGGTTGGGTAGAGTACGGGGCCGATGATCGGGATGGTGAACAGGTTTTGAGGAAGAACCTGATCAGGAAGAATGATGCCCGGATTTGCGTAGAGGGGTTCGCTTGCGTTGCTCACCCTGAAAGTAATGGTGCCTAATGCGTCGAAATCAAGGCTTCAGGTCAATAATTATCCGGGAAGGATCGGTGAGTTCAAAAATCTCTGATTTTACACCCGGTTGGGATTCAATGGAAAACATCCAGCGATCCGATTCGACCAGAGGGATGAAATCGATTTTCCTGATGGTTTTTGTCTTTTTTGCAGCTTGGATTGCGGCCTGGCTCGAGAAGTCGAGCTTCGCCTTTCCGTAAAGTGTGACCAGAACCCGGTGAGTGCTTGGATCATTCTGAATCATGAAAAACGGGGGACGTTTCGCATTGGCAAGGTCAATGACGACTCTGTCGTATCCGGCAGGATTTGCGGCTACCCGCACGCTAGTCACCTTGAAATCGGATTGAGTGCGATCTCCTCCGGATACGGATCCCTCCGCAATATAGAGGTTCTTCTTCACCTTTAATGCTTGGCGGAAGGCACCCTCGTCAAACTGTGCAAGGGCCGGCAGGGAGATGGAGAAAGTCAAGAGGAGCGGAAGGAGTCGGATCGACATGATGCTTTTAGTCTAGCCCTACGCCGGATTGAATTCAACTGAAAGGCCGCAATCCAGAAGAAGGGCCAGAACCAGCCGAGAATTTTTCCAAGAGAAAAGGCTTCTCGCGAGGAAAAATGGTCATGGGTTGCAGCCTGTGCGGGGGGGGTTCCGCAGAATCCCAATGCCTCACGAGCGCTTTGGGTGGTGGAGTACCGGGGCGGGGTTCCGGCGGGAGATTGGTACTCCGGAAAGGGTCCCTCGGGAAGGCAGCGAGGATTGTTTTCGACCTTCCCGGATCTGAAATTCACTACAAAAAAAGGATTGGACTCCAGTTTGATCGAGAACGCGGGGTAGCTGGCATCCGTGGGGAAGAGCGGAGTCGCCCGGATGGTGATTTTTCCAAAGGCTTTCCCTTGAATTCTCGTCTCGGCAATCTTGAATCCTGAATCTGAGGAGTACAGCGGGTAGTTTGATTTCATGGGGATCCTCATTCCCTTTTCGTCAAAGGCATCCAGACTCACTCGAATCGGCGAAAGAAGAAGATGCGTCAGTCCGGTTACTGTGAAGTCTCCATCGGCCACGAAACTGTAATTGACCGATCTTGCCACTGAACCCGAATCCACGAAAAATTCGGGTGCGATCTCATTTTCAAGAGTCCCACCCGAGGGCTGGATGCCATTGCAATCGAGCACATGAACTCCCGTATCCGTTCGTTGGCGTGCATTGACTTGAAATTGTTCCAGAGTATGATCATCATCCAGGGTCATGAATTGAAGAGGGAACGGCTGGTTCTTGCAAAAATTCCTGTTTTTCGGAGAGTACTCAAGCGAAACAGACTCGGGTGTTCCGGGGTAAGGGGCAACGGCCAGTGCAAATCCGCCTGAATCCAATGCTCCGAAAAGAAATCGGCCGTTTTGATCTGAAAGGGTTGAGGCGATCGGAAGTCCGGTGTCCCTTGAAATCGCGGTGATTTGAGCGCCTGCCACGGGGTCCCGGTTCGGGCTCAACAATGCACCAGAGAGAGCCCCGTATCCTGAGGATCCCCCGTAGAGATGTCGCGCCCCAGCAATGTCATCACACCCGAGCCGATATTGTTCCAGGAACTCCACAAATAGCATCGAGGAATTCAAATTCCCGCTGTGGCCAAGTCCGATTGAGTGTCCCAGTTCGTGGGTGAGAATCGAGTTCAGATAAACTTGTGGATTGGGGCCCCGGGTTCTGGAGGATGAATCCGAGGGTTTCGATGTGAATAAAAAATTGCGGTCATTCAGGATAATGTCGGATTCAACGATGTCACCGGTGTTTTGATTGAACCAAAGCTGCGTGTAGCCGATTACGTTCGGATCAACTGCATCGCTGGTCCTGCTCGCAAAAAAAATGGAAGAGAGGCCATTCAGTGAGAATCCCGTGGGATAATGTTCGCGATCCGTTCCTTGCCAGTAATCAAAATCCAGAATTCTTCCCGTGGCGACGCTCCACTGTTGAAGAGCATCAATGATCCCGCTTCGAAAGCTCTCGGGAGGGTAAGCGCTCGCGGATGCGGGATTGCCGGCCAGCAGCAGTTTCTGCCCGTATCTCAGGCGAACGGGGTCACCCCTCTCATTGGTGGTGAGTGTGTATGCAAAACCGATGGTTGCATGAAAAAGCAGGAGTATTACGGAGATCCGGCCGAGGCTCATCCTTGAGTCCCTTTCGGGGCAATGCCTTGTCCCTTAGAATATCTGCTTACTTGCGTCTAAGGTAGAAGAATATCCCGAGCAATGCGCCCCCGATGAGGAAAAGGATACCGGCAAAATTTGCCGCGTCGGATCCCGAGTACCCGGCGGTTCCCGGTTTTTCATCCGCAACGACCTTTGGACCAGCAGTTCCGGTTTGGGAAGCCGATTCTCCGGAAGGAGCTACCGCACCTGTCGAGGGACGGGATCCGCTCGCACCGGCGTCCTTTGAACTCGGAGGGGGGGGCTCGGATTTTTGAACTTGGATCAGATCCTTCAGTTGTTTCAAGGTCCAGACCCGACGGTTCGCTGCGACACCCGGCCCCATGGCTTCAAGGGCTTCCGGGCCATCAGAGTATCCAAGTAGACCCCCGGTCAGCTCGAGCTCTCCGTTTTTTTCTTCGAGACCGAATTTTCCCAGTTCCAGACCCGTGACCTCATAAGAGTGATCCTCGTTTTCAGGGCCAAGGAAAAAGACGGATTCCTCCCCGTCCTGGAATTCAGGTGAGCCCGGGATGTGGAGTGTGATGCCGTCCTTCGTGCCGCCAAGTTTGCGGACAGGAAGAGAGGATTTTGAAATGTTTCCCTTCAAGACCTCGAGCACTTCGAGTTCGGCAACGGTATAGACGTTTCTTTCGCCACCCGGAGCGATTCCGAATTCCGCGTGGGGTTGATGAAGCCTTCCTCGGACGATGTGAATCGCATCGCGGACAAAATCCGGCATTGGCCGGATGTAAAAGCTGGTGGCCCAGGCATCACCCGCGAGGAGGGAGCACATCAAGAAAAGAAAGTGCAAGTTCATGCCAAATATCGTATCAATATTTGCGATTCATGGCACTTCTTCAAAGATCCGTAGTTGAAAAAACCAAGTCCAGCGTCATCTATTTGGTGCTGTTCATCGCACTTGTTTTCGCCGTGATCGGAATTTACCGCGGCGGGGTTCATCTTTCGGAACTGCGCGCTGAGACGGTCGACCTGCCGGACCTTCCCGGAGCCATCCTTCTTTCCGCGATGAGAATGACGGTCGCGTACATCTCGTCACTTTTGTTTGCTTTTGTTTTCGGTCTGCTCGCTGCACGCACTGCGGTCGGGGAGCGTTTCATTCTGCCAGTACTCGATATTCTCCAGTCGGTGCCAGTGGTCGGATTTTTTCCGGCAGCGATCACCTTCTTCATTGGAATCACTCAGGGGCACAGGATCGGGGTAGAGCTTTCCGCGATTTTCCTGATCTTCACCTCCCAGGCCTGGAACATCGGCTTTGCCGTTTATGAATCCGTAAAGGCGATTCCGATTGAAAACGAGGAAGCCGTCATGAGCATGGGGCTTCCGCAAAGTCAGAGATTTTTCAAACTCTACCTCCCGGCCTCCATCCCCCGCGTGATTTATAACTCGATCCTGTCCTGGTCGAATGGGTGGTTCTTTCTTGTGGCCTGCAAAATCATTGAAATTGGTCCAGCAAAATACAATCTTCCCGGAATCGGAAGTTTTCTGGCCCGTGCTGCGGAAGAGGAAAAGCTCGAACTTGTGCTTTGGGGTCTCTTTGCCTTGATCTGCGTGATCCTCGCACTTGACACCTTCATCTGGAAACCGCTCACGATTTGGTCCGCACGATTCAAGCAGGACGCCACCGCAAATCAGGACGAAGAGGATGTGGGGATTTTTCTTGATCTGCCGAAAACCATCGCATCAAGACTTTCGTTTTTCACCGAGCCTCTCCTCGACATGTTGATCACGTTCACCCTTCCCATTCGTTGGTTTTTGCGGGAGGTGGTGTTTCCGCTGTTTTGGGATCTTCCAATTGCGCTTCTTTCAAAGCTTGTGCAAGGAGTAGCGCGCCCCATTCAACCTGTGATCCAAGGGACGCGAAAGATCCAGGTGGCTATTGGCTATTTTGCCCTTGGATTTCTGGTGGTGCTTGGGGTCTTTTATGTCTGGAACTGGTTCAAGGGACCACTCCCAGAGGTGTTGCGCGAGCTTCCTGTGAGTATTTTTTATTCCACTCTCAGGATTCTCACTGCTCTTTTGATTTCGTTTTCCTGGGTATTGCCGCTAGTGTATTACACGTGGAATCGACCAAAGCTCAGGCATGCTCTGACCACAGTCGCCCAGCTCGGGGCATCGATTCCCGCTACCGCGCTGTTTCCACTCATCGTTCTGGTCGGGGTGCGAAAACTCGGGGGCGGGATGGAGCTTGGTACCCTTGTTCTCTTGACCTTTGGAATCCAATGGTACGTGCTTTTCAATGCAATTGGTGGAGCAGCGGGAATTCCATCGGATCTCATTGACGCAGCTAAATCCTATGGGTTGAGTCCTTTTGCAACCTTTCGAACTTTGGTGTTTCCCGCCATCCGTCCCGCCCTGATTACCGGTGCGATTACCGCATGGGGTGGTGGTTGGAACGCACTCGTGGTATCAGAATACATCACGGTCAAGAGTGAAGTCGTCAGGGTCAAAGGCCTTGGGGCCTTGCTCAGTTATTCCGTGTATGAATTGGGAGACGGCCGATCCATCAGCCTGTGCATTGTAGTGATGGTCGCGTGGATTTTATTTGTGAATCTGTTGATCTGGCAGCCGCTTTATCATCAAAACCTTGAGAAGTTCAGGTTTTCATCATGATTCCGGAAGCCCATACCCTCATTGAGCTCCAGCATGTGACCCGAAGATTCATGCTTCCCCAAGGGGAGGTGACGGTCATTGAGAACATTTCCTTCAAGGCGATGGAAGGCGAGTTCATTTCGATCGTGGGCCCGTCCGGTGCCGGCAAGAGCACCCTTCTTCGAATGATGAATGGCTTACTCCCGCCCTCGGATGGTGCTGTTCTGTACAATGGTCGCGAGCAGCGCGGGATCAACCTCGATACGGCGATGGTGTTTCAGAATTTCGGACTTCTCCCTTGGCTTACGGTTTCTCAAAACATCGAGCTTGGCCTTGAGGCCCGCTCGAAAGATGTCGTGTACCGTAGATCCCAGGTGAACCGCTACATCACGAAGGTGGGGTTGGAAGGGTATGAAGAGGCGTACCCCCGCGAGCTTTCGGGTGGGATGAAGCAAAGGGTGGGGCTTGCCCGCGCGCTTGCGGTAGAGCCATCGCTTTTATTGATGGATGAGCCGTTTTCATCGCTCGATGTGCTGACCTCCATCAACTTACGAAACGAACTCTTGGACATTTGGAGTGATCGCGAAAACGTGGTGAACACCATGATCATGGTCACTCATAACATTGAGGAGGCGATTGAGCTTTCGGATCGGATTCTGATCCTTTCGAATCGCCCTGGAAAGATTGCAGGCGAGCTCAGGATCGACCTTCCGCGCCCGAGAAGAAAGCGGGATCCGCTTTTCTCGGAGTATGTGGATCGGGTCTTCTCGTTGCTCGCTTAGGGAGAATTTATGAAACACGCAGCATTACCTGAAATCGGAATCAGCCAGATCCTCGGACTGGTCGAACTTTTGGTCGGCAAAGGCGGCCGTGAGGATATCTACAAGCTTGCAGGCGAACTCTCGATGGAACTCGGTGAAACCCTGACTGTGATCAAAGCAGCCGAAATGTTGGGACTCGTTCACACTCCGGGCGGAGATGTGGTGGTCGAGGACTTTGGAAACAAGGTGGTCGATGCATCAATTACGGACCGCAAAGACCTCATTCGCGAAAAGCTCGAGCATTTTCCGCTCTTCAAGGCCATCCGCGATTATCTTTCAAGCCAGGAAGAGACCGAGGTCACCCGTGAAGAGATGCTGGAAAAACTCGCCGAACTTATTCCAAACGAGGATGCCGAAGCCTCCTTCAGTTCAATCGTGAACTGGGGCCGATATTCGGAGCTCTTTGGCTACAACGATGATTCACAAACCTTTTATCTGGGCGAGAGCCGGGCGGAGTAAATTATTATGAAACAAATCAAAATTCTTCTGATGCTGCTGGTGGCTTTTGCTCCCATTCTTCCTGTTCAATCCGGACCCTTGGTCCAGAATTATTCCATAGGCTTTGTCGGCCCCAGGACTGGTTCAGCTGCCGCTACGGGCGCGGCGTTTCAAGAGGGGATCGAGCTTGCTTTGGATGTGTTAAAGGAGAAAGGCGGAGATTACGGAAAAATTTCTGTGATTGCCGAGGACACTTCCGGAGTTCCCGAGAAGGCGGCGGCCGCATTTGAGAAGCTCGCCACCAAGGAGAAGGTGAACATGGTTGTGGGCGAGAGCCACTCCTCTTGTGCGCTTGCCGAGATCGAGCTTGCGGAGCGCTATCAGGTGCCCTTCATGGTGATTGAGGCCTGGGCCGATGCCATCATGGAAAAGCAATACTCGATGGTATTTCGGGAGGGGCCATCCAATTCTTCGGTTGTCGGAAAGACCCTTGCCCCCTTCATTTCAGGGAAGAACGGAACTCCGAAGTTCAAGAATGTGTTGATTGTGGCTGAAAATTCGGACTGGGGAAAAGGCATTTCGGGCCTCACTTCAAAAGCGCTTGATGATGCGAAGATTCCGTATTCACTGATCCAAATCGACAACAAGGCGAAGGATTTTTACAGTGAGCTCAACCAAATCAAAGAAAAAAAACCGGACCTCATCGTAGCGTTCATCTATTCCTTTGGCCTTCATACCTTTATTGCCCAGGCTGGCGAGACCGGGGTTACGCCCGGTGCATTGATTCTGGATGGCGCGGGGACTCCCTCTCTTTGGCCGGAGTATTGGACCAATGTGAAGGCAGCCGGCGAAAAGGAGCTTCACCTGACTTCCATGCATGAGTCGGTACAGCCCACCGCCGAGGCGAAGCTTTTTTTCAGTCGCTACCAAAAGAAGTTTGGAAAACCTCCAACAGATTACAAATCCCGCTCCTCCTATACTGCGATTCTTCTTGCTGCGGAAGCGATTGTGGCCACAGCAAAAAAGAAGCCGGTCTTCACCGGGGTGGATCTCGTTCAGGTCTTGGAGAAAATCAAGTTCAAGGCTCCGACCGGAACCGTCCAATTCGGATCAAAGAAAGGCACTTCTGAATTCCATCAATGGAATCCCCCCATGCTGATCGGCCAGTGGCAAAGCCAGAAACAGGCAATCGTTTTTCCGAAGAAACTCTCCTCTGCGTCAGTTCTACGCTGAGGAAGAGTTGAGGGTATCGGAATGGGTTTCTCAATCATCAATGGTTTGATTTTGGGAGCGATCTACGCCGTTTCTGCCATGGGTCTGAGCCTGATCGCCGGGCTGATGCGACTTGTTCAGTTCTCGCACGGTGAGTTCTTCGTGCTCTCCAGTTATTTATTCGCGTTTTTGCTTCGTTCCGGGGCCGGATTCTTCCTTTCGGCTTTTTGTGCGCTTTTTGGAGGATTCCTTGCGGGTGTCCTTACGGAACGACTCCTTTTTTCGCGCGGGGACAGCGATCGCAATCGTTCCATGATGATGACTTTTGCGTTGTCGATTGTGCTTTCGAACGCATTTTTGATTCTCTTTGGACCCTATCCCGTCAAGTCGGATGTTTGGCTTGAAGGCTCGATCGAGCTCATGCCGGGCGCATCGATGGGGCGGCAACGGTTGTTTTCGGGAGTAATTGCCTTGATTTCGTTTCTTCTTTTCTATCTCTGGGTGCGGTTTTCAAGAATGGGGAGAGCCATTCGTGCCGTCGCACAGGATGCCGAAGTTGCACGCGCGTTTGGGATCAATTCAGGCCGAATCCAAACCCTTGCGTTTGGTCTTTCGACGGCACTTGCAGCGCTAGCAGGCATTGTCCTTTCGCCGATTTTTCCGGTGGTTCCCGATTCAGGATCGCCCGTTACGCTCATTGCCGTTTCTGTGATGGTAATTGGAGGGATGGGTTCGATTCGGGGTGCTGCGGTTGCGGGGCTTTTGCTGGGACTCTCTGAGAGCCTGGGATCGCATTACCTCTCCACCCAGTACGCACCTGCATTCGGGTTTTTATTTTTGATCCTCACGCTTCTCTTCAAACCAAGGGGGTTGTTTGGAAACCGTATTTAACCCCTATTTCTTTCACATCGCGATCATTTGTCTGTACTACGCGATTCTGGCATCCTCCTGGAATGTTGTTGCAGGAATGACGGGATTTGCAACCTACTCCCATGCCGCGTTCGCATCTTTGGGGGCTTATGTATCGGCCTGCATCACTCTTTGTTTTGGCTGGCCCATTGTGATTTCCCTCCCCATTGCGTTTCTGGCGGGTGCGGTTCTCGGTGGGCTTCTTGGGAAACTGAGTTTACGGCTGAGTGGGACCTATCTTGCGCTCGTGACCCTC
>CANGWP010000010.1 GCA_947457605.1 Bdellovibrionales bacterium
CCGTCCTTGAACTGGAAGTTCCCCGGGTGTGGATCACAATTCAGGATTCCATGTTGAAACAGGGACTCGAACGCGAATCGAAAAATGATTTTTCCTGCCTCGTCCTTATCGGTACGTGATCCGACTTCGCAAAAACTTCGAAAGGATCTGCCGGTGATTTTCTCCTGCGTCAGCACACGCTTGCTGGAGAACTCGGAAATGGTCCTCGGGATCAATACGGCGGAATCCCCTTTGAAGATCTCCCGGAATCGTTCCTGATTGGATCGTTCGCGTTCATAGTCGCATTCCTGGTCCGCCTGATGTGCAAGTTCTTCCACAAAGGAATCCCGGTCCTGCTTTCGGAAGATCAGGGTGCCGAAGAGATCGATGAAGCGGGTGTACTTGAGATCCGATTGAAGTGATTTTTGAATCCCCGGGTATTGAACCTTGATTGCGATCTCCGTCCGGTCGCGGAGACGGGCCTCGTGTACCTGACCGATGCTTCCCACTCCGATCGGCATCGGATTCCAGGAGAAAAATAAAAATTTGGGAGGTGCGCCGAGCTCTTCTTGGAGCACATTTTCGATCAGGTCCGGTCGTAGCGGGCTTGCCTGGCTTTGCAAAATTTCAAAGGGCTCGCGCAGGGACGCGATTCCACCCGCATGAACATAGCCTACCATTTGGCCGGCCTTCATCAGGAGTCCCTTGAGATTTCCGAGGGTTTGAACGAGCTTTGCCGAATCTTTCATGGGGTCAGGGGCGGCACCTGCCCACTTTAAGAAAAATCGACCCGCAAACCGTGCCGCAAGTCCCGCCACAGCGAGCGACAACCGGATGTTTCTCGAAATTCCTGCGCCAGGAAGTTCAGTGGATGTTTCGCGCACAGGCTTGACGGGGACCACCCCGGCTTGATCCTCATAGATTTCAATCAGCTTCAAAACCGGACCGGGAATCGTTCGGGCTCCGCTTTCCCAGGAGGACACCGCGGTATGGGCAACCCGGAATTCGGACGCAAGGTCGCGCTGAGAAAGCCGGAGTGCTTCTCTCAGTTGCCTGAGGCGCAGGGCCTCTGGGCGCCGATTGGGGGCGGGGGTAAAGCGGGGCATAGCGCCGGTATCTTACAAAAGCCGACAAAAACACGCAATTAAAACGGGGTTTTTGGTGTCCACATTGTGGAATTCTTGGGGCTGGATGGAGATTTTCTTCTATTTTGTAAACAAAAACAGTATAAACCCTCGCATGAAGAAGTGCGTCTCAATTTTATTCCTTGTATTTATGGTCTCCGCCTGTGGGCAAGCGAACACTGCAAATGAACACCTTGGTTCGATTGACCAGACCGCAAAGGAGATGCGGGATGAGCTGAAGAAGACCCGCGAATTCCTGGATACTGCGACCACGCAATCCCAAAGAATCGCGGATGCCCTGGTGTCTCTTCAGACTCTGGCACAGGACATGGTGAAAATCATTCAGACCACGTTTGTGAAAAAACCGCCGGCCGCGACCGATGACATCGATTCGGTGCTCGGTGGAAGTGCGAATGAAGGAGAAAAAAAATGAAACCCCGATTCTTTGGATTGTTTGCCCTTACCCTTGCTTTCTTTCCAAATGCGCAGGCAGGAGAAACCTCGATCTCAGAACACCACTGTGCGCCGGCTTCGGTTCAGAATGTCCACACCCTGTTCACCCGGTACAATGAGTATTCCCGGATGCCCGGAGCCGCCTACACGGTGGATCTTGCGGGAGTGAATGTCGAGCTCATCCGCATGGTGAAGTCCCAGGCAAAACAGGTCAGCTCGACGGGCAAAGACAGCCGGAACAACGTGTGGATGGTATTGCAGCCGGCACTCGTCGAGGAAGGCTCTCTTTATCCCCGCTTTCTGCTGGATTGCACGGTGAAGTGGACCGGAACCAATCGATTTGACCAGCTCTGCACTCTTCAGAAGGACAAGCAGCATTTCGGTCTGGACGATCTTCGGATGAGTGTTCGCGTGATCCAGGGCGAAAAGGGATGTGGAGCAAACCAAAGTGGAATCCAGATTGATGTGAAGATGGTTTCAAATCCTGCGCACGTCGAAAGAATCAAAGCCGGAGCCCTCGGAGCTGCAGGCGTTCTGGCCCCGCTCCTTTCGGTTCTCTTTGATGAGGACAGTTTCTTTCGCGAATATTTTCACTTCATCTACGGAGAATGGATCAAGACCCTCTAGTAGGGTTTTCCGAGCTCGAGGGTGTATTTCCCCGGCGCATACCCCGCCCGGCGGGATTCATACAGCGAGCGATATTCCTTCTGGCCGTTGTGTGAACTCGAAAACGGAAAAATCGCAATGCCTCCGCGCGGGGTGAATTCCCCGACTACCTCCAGATAGCGGGGTTGCAAGAGTGAGGTCAGGTCATTGCAGATTTTTTGGATACAGTCCTCGTGAAAATCCCCGTGATTGCGGAAGCTGAAAAGATATAGCTTGAGAGCCTTTGACTCGACCATTTTTTGGTCTGCGATGTAGTTGATAAAAATCTTCGCGAAATCTGGCTGCCCCGTCAGCGGGCAAAGTGAGGTGAATTCGGTGCAAACAAAGGTCACCCACTGGGGATTCTTCGGGTTCTTGTTCGGAAACGACTCCAAAAGTCCCGGATCATACTCGAACCCGTAGCGGGTTTCCTTGTTCCCGAGATGACTTACACCTTTCAATTCTGATTTCTTTCGTCCTGCCATGGTGATTTCCACTCCTGAATCGCGTCAATGACTGATGAATATGCCCTCAAGTCTGAGAAGGTTGTTGATCATGTACTCTAGTTTTTCATATCCCATGCGCTCAACGAGTAAGGGGAGAACGCGGTAGCGATCATTCATGTTTTCCAACCAGTCAAATCCTCCGAAAATAAACCGCTCAGGCTCATTCATTTCCGAAAAATGAAATTTGTTTTCGGGGCCAGATGAAGAAAAGAGAAATGCCTTCCAATCCACGGTCCCTGGTTTTTCCGGAGACGGAAATCGCTGATACACTTGCGACCGAATCTCCATCAGCTTTTGACTCATGGCTTTGAGTTTCGGATCTTTCTCCACCTGAATCCGGTACCGGGCAACCTCATGTTCCGGATCGTGACCGGACCGCACCTGATCGAAAGGAGTGATTTGGGTCTTCTCCGAGATCGGAAGTCCGCGTTCCTTCAACACAGCCACCATTTCCGATAGATATTCGTTTGGCAAAAATGCTGTACCGGCGTTGTTGCTCACAAATGAAATCATTCCAAGCTCCACCTGAATCTCACCAAGAGCGATCAATTTTGGTTCAGCCCCGAGGCTCTCCTCGAGCTTCCGATAAAGAGAGCGGTGAGTAACCACCGGGTTCAGTTCGTCGAGGTCAGGATATCTCTCGGCGACCACGAGGTTTTGGTCTTGATCGAGAATGAAAATATGAGTGCCATCTTTCAAAACGGGAAAATTTTCGCCACGTTTGAGAACTGTGCCGAATGAATGTTTTTCCCCTTGCCGGACAATCACTTCCGCATTCAGGGTAAGCACGGGGAGCCTTGGTTTCAGGCTGCCTGGGCAATCCATGGCCATGGCGTGGCCTTGTGAACCAAACAGTCCGAGGATAATTACAAGAAAAGAAAACTTCGATTTCATGATTCTTCTACTCCCACTCAATCGTCGCGGGTGGTTTGGAGGTAATGTCATAGGTAACCCGATTGACTCCCTTTACCTCATTGCAAATTCGGTTGGAAACACGGCCCAAAAATCCAAAATCAAAAGGATAGAAGTCGGCGGTCATTCCGTCACTGCTCGTGACCGCCCGGAGGGCGACCACTTGCTTGTGGGTCCGGCCATCCCCTTGCACGCCTACGGTCTTGATCGGAAGAAGGATCGCCATTGCTTGCCAGATCTTCGAATAAAGCCCCTCGGTTTTCAGCATTTCTATGTAGATCTCATCGGCATGTCGAAGGGTTTCCGCAGCCTCGCGGGTCACATCGCCCAGAATTCGCACGGCAAGCCCAGGACCCGGAAAGGGGTGTCGCTCCAAAAATTCCTCGGGAACTCCAAGCTCACGCCCCATCGCACGAACCTCATCTTTGAAAAGATCCCGGAAGGGCTCGATGAGTGCGAATTGCAGGTCTTCCGGAAGTCCGCCGACATTGTGATGGGATTTGATTGTGTGCGAATGATTGCCAGCGCCCGGGGCGGAGCCTGATTTTGGTGCAGGCGAGCTTTCGATCACATCCGGGTACAGAGTTCCTTGCACTAAGTAGGATGGTTTCTTACCCAAGTTCTTCTCGAGGCTTGCTGCCGCGTCATCAAATACTGCGATGAACTCGGCTCCGATGATTTTTCGTTTCTTTTCAGGGTCTGCCACGCCTGAAAGCTTTGAGAGAAATCGCTCTTCCGCATCGATTCTAGTCACCGGCAGATGGAGCTTTTCCGTGAACATTCTCATCACGCGGTTTCCTTCCTCAAATCGAAGAAGGCCTGTGTCGACAAAAATGCAATGGAGTCTTTTTCCGAGAGCCTTGTGAACGAGGGTTGCTGCTACCGTCGAATCGACGCCGCCAGAGAGCGCGCAGATCACTTCGGCATCCGCCGGGACTTGCGCCTTGATGGTTTCAAGCAGGGTGTCGATCAGGGAGCGCATTTCCCAATCGGCGGTGAGGCCCGCGGCTTTGGTCAGAAAGTTCCTTAAGATCGTGGTTCCATCTTCGGTGTGCGTGACTTCCGGGTGAAATTGAATTCCGAACATGCGCCCGTTTTGGTGTGTGATCGCAGCCACCGCGCCTTCAGTGCTTTTGGCGGTAAGCTCAAAACCGCTCGGAAGCCTCGAGGTTTCATCTCCATGCGACATCCAGGCGTGAAATTTCGTGATGCCAGAGAACAAAATCGAAGGATTCTGGATCGTCACGCCCATTCGGCCATACTCACGTCTGGGTGCCGCCTCGATCTTGCCCCCGAAGTGATCCACCATGAGCTGCATTCCATAGCAAATGCCAAGCGTGGGGAGCTTCTTGGTTTCGAGATATGTCCAAAGTTCGGGTGCGGGCTTGGGGCTGCCCGGTTCGTACACGCTTGCGGGACCACCGGAAAGGATCACGGCTTTTGCACCAAAATCCTCGATTCTTTGAATCGATGCGGTTCCCGGGAGCACAAACGAATAAAACCCGAGTTCGCGGATCCTGCGGGCGATCAGCTGGGTGAACTGCGAGCCGTAATCGAGAATCAGAATTTTATTGAGTGCGGTTTCTTTCATGAGGATGTCGTCCTGTAATTTGGTGCTTCTTTGGTCACGACCACATCATGCGGATGGGACTCGGCCAGTCCTGAGTTTGTAATCCGGACAAAGCGGGCTTTTTCCCAAAGAGCCGGGATCGACTCCGCGCCCACATAGCCCATTCCGGCGCGAAGTCCGCCGATCATCTGATGGATATTGAAAGAGAGGCTGCCCCGGAAGGGAACTCGTCCTTCGATTCCTTCCGGCACGAGCTTTCCGACTTCATCCACATTGTTCTGAAAATAGCGGTCCTTTGAACCTTGGGATTGGGCCATCGCGCCCATGGAGCCCATTCCGCGGTAGAGCTTGAAGGAACGCCCTTGATAATGAAGGATCTCGCCGGGTGACTCATCTGTTCCGGCAAAGAGCGAGCCGATCATGACTACACTTGCGCCACAGGCGAGTGCCTTTGAAATGTCGCCTGAAAGCTTGATCCCGCCGTCCGCGATTACGGAAATTCCGCGCTCTCTAGCTGCGCGCGCACATTCGGTAATGGCAAAAAGTTGGGGCACTCCGACTCCGGTCACCACCCGGGTGGTGCAAATGGAACCAGGTCCGATTCCTACCTTCACTGCATCCGCTCCGGCATCAATCAGGGCGAGCGTGCCTTCGCGGGTCGCCACGTTTCCACCGATGATTTCAATCTTGTCGCCGTAGCGTTTCTTGAAGTGCCGGACCGCATCAAGCACCCCGCGCGAATGTCCGTGAGCAGAATCCACACAAAGAACATCGACTCCGGCTTCCACCAGGGCATCCGCACGTTTGAAGGCTTCCTCACCTACGCCCACCGCCGCACCGACCACAAGCCTGCCGAATGCATCTTTGTTTGCCTGAGGGTATTCCTTTTGTTTCTTCAGATCCTTGATGGTGATCAGGCCCCTAAGCTCTCCCGATTTTCCAACGACGGGAAGTTTTTCAATTCTGTGTTCGCGCAGGATCTTCTTTGCGCCTTCGAGAGTTGTGCCCTCGGGTGCGGTGACCAGCGGCGCCTTCGTCATGCGCGCTCGGACCGGAAGATTGAAATCATCCTCAAACCTGAGATCGCGATTGGTGATGATGCCAAGAAGCTGTTTTCCGTTAGACCCATTGGAGGTCACAGGGATTCCGGAAATCTTGTAGGTCGCCATGAGTTCATTTGCCTTGGAAATCGGCGCCTCCGGATCGATGGTGACGGGGTCGAGGATCATTCCCCATTCGCTCTTCTTGACCTTTTCCACCTCGAAGGCTTGTTCTGCGATGGTGAGGTTCTTATGAATGATTCCAAGGCCGCCTTCTTGCGCCATCACGATCGCAACCTTGCTCTCGGTTACGGTGTCCATGGCAGCCGACAGAAGCGGAATGTGGAGTTCGATTCTTTTGGTGAGACGAGTGCGAGTGGACACGTTCGAGGGCAGCACCTCGGAATATCCAGGCAACAAAAGAACATCATCAAAGGTCAGGGCCTCAATCGGAGGAATCATTGCAGCTCCTTTGGGGCAGGAGCTTAGCACGAAAACCCCAAAAGCTGAACGCTTTAAGTCGGGAATTGGGATTTAAACTGAATCAGTGTAAACGCCAGCCCCCTTCGTTGTTTTTACTCGCTCTTTCGAGTAAGGTTTTCGCAAATGAAATCCTTTGCCACCCGCTCTCGTATTCCCGTGAAAGAAGTTTATGGTCCTGCAGATCTGCCTGCGGACCTTGCCGAGCGCCTCTCGCAACCCGGCACTTACCCTTTCACGCGGGGAGTGCAGAAAACCATGTATCGGGGTCGGAACTGGACCATGCGCCAGTACGCAGGATTTGGAACGGCGGAAGAATCCAATCAGCGCTATCACTATCTGCTCTCGCAGGGAACAATGGGGCTTTCCGTTGCGTTTGATCTACCGACCCAGCTTGGCTACGACCCGGACCATGCGCGCTCCAAAGGCGAAGTGGGGAAGGTCGGAGTGTCGGTTTCAAACTTGGATGAGATGCGAACGCTCTTCAAAGGCATTCCACTTTCCAAGGTTTCCACCTCCATGACCATCAACGCGACGGCTCCGATCTTGCTTTCTTTTTACGTCGCTCTTGCGGAAGAGCAGGGTGCGAGTCTTGCGGAGCTTCGGGGTACGGTTCAAAACGATGTGCTGAAGGAGTACATCGCGCGCGGAAATTATATCTATCCCCCAAAGGGCGCACTTCGGATCATCACCGACATGTTCGCCTGGTGTTCGAAGGAAATCCCGAAATGGAATCCCATCAGCATCTCGGGCTATCACATCCGCGAGGCGGGCTCATCCGCAACCCAGGAGCTCGCATTCACCTTTGCCGATGCGATCGCTTATGTGGATTCGGCGGTGAAGGCCGGTCTTGATGTCGATGCCTTCGCGGGTCAACTGAGTTTCTTTTTCAACGTGCACAATGATTTCTTCGAGGAGATCGCAAAATTCCGCGCGGCCCGCAGGATTTGGGCCCGCATCATGAAAGAGCGCTTCCATGCAAAGGACCCGCGCTCCATGATGCTGAGATTTCATTCCCAAACTGCGGGATCAACCCTCACGGCACAACAGCCCGAGAACAATGTGGTACGCGTTGCGGTTCAGGCCCTCGCGTCGGTCCTAGGTGGTACCCAGTCGCTTCATACCAACTCAATGGATGAAGCGCTTGCGCTCCCGAGCGAGTCCGCTGCGCTTCTCGCGCTTCGGACCCAGCAAGTGATCGCGTCTGAAACCAATGTCACCCAAACCGTGGATCCGCTTGCGGGAAGTTATTTTGTCGAATCGCTCACGGCCACGATCGAAACCGAGGTCTGGAAATACCTCGACGAGATCGAGCGCAGGGGCGGTACGGTGAATTGCATCGAGTCGGGCTACATCCAGACCGAGATCCTGAATTCCGCTTACGAGGATCAAAAGCGCATTGATTCAAAGGAGCTTGAGATCGTGGGTGTGAATTGCCATCAGGAATCTGGCACTGCAAAGAAAATCGAAACGATGAAGGTGCCGGCCGAACTCGAAGTGAAGGCCGTCGAGCGCCTTCGGGCCTATCGGGCAAAGCGCTCCTCGGGTTCGGTTCAGGATGCGCTTCGAGCGCTTTCGGATGGTGCGAAGGGCGATGCGAATCTCATGGCCCGGATTTATCAATGTGTGAAGAGTGAATGTACTCTTGGTGAGATTTCAGATGAGCTTCGCAAGGTGTATGGCGAATATCAGGAGTATTCGGGGTTCTGATGAGCAAGCCCGGGCCGAAGCCTTTTTATCACGAGGGAATTCGTTTCGAGTGTCAGGGGTCGGGAAAGTGCTGCACTTCGCGGGGGTCTTATGGGTTCGTGTATCTTACCTCCAAGGATGTGAAGCGCTTTGCGGATCACTTCGGTTTGTCTGCCGCCCAGTTCAAAAAGCAGTACTGTGGCAGCAAGGATGGCAAGGTGTTTCTGATTGATCCTCCGGAGGCGAACGGGGATTGCATCTTTCTTGAAAACGGAAACCGGTGCGGAGCCTACGAGGCCAGACCCGAGCAGTGCCGGACCTGGCCTTTTTGGCCGGAAAACATGAAAGCTAAGACCTGGCGACGCGAGATCGCATCCTATTGCCCCGGGGTTGGCAAGGGCCGCCTCCACTCCCGCGAGGAGATCGAGGCGATTCTCGAGGCGCAGGAAAAGGACTAATCCTCGCCCTGGGCTTTTGTGAAGCCCGCAGCTCCATCAAATTCCTGAAGCTTCTCGATGTGCATCCAGCGATAGGACTGTTCCAACCGTTTCAGAAGGCCGGTCAGAATTTCGGGATTCAAATCCGCACCCGGACTTTCCAGTATGAACCGGCAGCGCCAGTGATTTACGGTATCCGTGATGGCGCCGCTCGAGGGAAAAAGCTTGGTGCCGCGGTTGGAAATCATTTTCAGGCGAAGGGGAAGTCCCTTGATGTTTTCCTCAAGCGTGCGGCCCAACGAGTCCGGGGTGCAGTCAGCCTCCACAAAAACATCAACCCCGACCACCCTTCGATCCTTGAGTGCCGCAGTTGCGGAGAGACTCGGCTTTTTGGCGCGCTCCATTTCAATGGGTTTGTGGTTGCGGGGGGCCATTGCCTTCGGTTTCTTGCCGAAGTTCGCAAGAATCGCATCGGTATAGGCGGTGGTGGATGCGCTTCCCTGATCTCCGATCACATCCCGGGTCAGAAACTTTCCTTCTTCAAGTGTGGCAAGAACCGCATTCTCCAGGGTTTCAGCTGCGGCAAATTCACCCAGATGCCGGAGCATCATCACGCTGGAAAGGATCATGGCAGTCGGGTTGATCACGTTTTTTCCGGCATATTTGGGGGCGCTTCCATGAACGGCCTCAAAGATCGCAACTTCGTTTCCGATGTTGGCGGACGGAGCGAATCCAAGACCGCCGATCAGGGCGGAGGTCAGGTCACTCAGGATGTCTCCGTTCATGTTGGTGGTGATGATGACATCAAATTGTTCCGGGAGCTTCACCAACTGGTGTGCGCAGTTGTCCACGATGATGTGGCTTGCCTGGATGTCAGGGTATTCCTTGGCGATTTCTTCGAAGGTGCGTTTCAGCATTCCCTCGCTCATTTTCATGATGTTCGCCTTTGTCGCGCAATGGACCCTCCTTCTTCCCTGGCTGCGCGCGAATTCGAAACCAAGGCGTACGATCTTCTCACAACCCTTGCGGGAGATCAGTTTCAGGCATTGGGCAACGTCCGGCGTCTGCATGTGTTCGATCCCGGCATACAAATCCTCGACGTTTTCGCGAACCACCACGAGGTCAAGGTTACGGCCGGAGTAGGGGGTCTTCACGCCGGGGATCTCACGGACCGGCCGGATATTTCCAAAGGTCTCGAAAAGTTTTCGAAGTGTTACGTTCGCGCTTTTCTCCCCGAAGCCCACGGGAGTTTCGAGTGGTCCTTTCAGTGCGATTTTGGTCCGGTGAATCGATTCAATGGTTTCCTCGGGAACGCCGGAAGCGATCCCTTGTTTGAAAACGGATGCGCCCGCGTGACGCTCTTCCCAATCGATCGCCACGCCGGTGGCGTCGATGAGTTTTCGGGCAGCAGCAACCACTTCCGGACCGATTCCGTCGCCCGGGATCAAGGTGACTTTTCTGCGGGCGTTTTGCGATGAATTCATAAATGGACTCCTTTTGTTTTACACATTTTACCGGAGTCCCGAAGTCCAAAAAAATAGATAAGAAAGATATATTTAATCTATTTTTTATATATAAAAATTATCGCAAGGGGCGCAGGAGCGGATTCATCATCGGATTCGGGAATTTTTTCTGACGGGTGATTGCATAAAATCGTTGCCGGATATTCTTGAATTCGTGAAGCGCTTTAAGGTTTCCGGTCCGAAGGTCATTCTCGATTCCGATCTTCGGAACGATCGAAGCACCTTTTGCGTTCAACGCGAGAAGTCGGAGAAGTGCGATGTCATCGACTTCGCCGCAGATGTTCAACTTGATCCTCTTGGACTCGAGAAAATGGTCCAGATCGGACCTGCTCTCGAGGACCGTGGACGGGAAATAGATGTTCAGGGATTCAAGACGGTTTTTTAGAGAAGAGTCCCGGACCTTTGCGTCTGGAGAGGAAACGAGACACAGGGGGCTGTCGAGCAGGAGGTGGGTGTACAGTTTTCCCGAAAAGTCCTCGCCCGCGGGAAAAGTCGAGAGCACCACATCCAGGGTGTGTTCGAGCAGCATTCGAAGAAGGCGTTTTGAGTCACCGGTGGTCACCGAGAAAAATACGTCTTTCTTTCCAAGAATGGGTTCCAGGAAACCCACCTGCAGGTTTCGGGAAAGGCTCCCGAGCGCGCCAACCCGGATCGTGGAACGTGTGGCACTGGGTCGGTTTCGGATGAAGTCCATGAGTTCTCCCCCGGTTGAAAAAATGGTTTCCGCGTAATTCAGGACTACCACCCCGGTTTCCGTGAGTTCAAAGCTCCGGGTGGTCCGTTCGATCAGCTTTTGTCCCAGAAATTCCTCCAATCGGCCTACCTGTTCGCTGACCGCGGATTGGGAAAGGCGCAGTTTTTGAGCGGCTTTCGAGAAGCCGCCCGAGCGGCAGACGGTCCAATAATAAAGCAAATGATGGTAGTTCAGGGTTTCCATGGAGTCCTCATATATCTGTTCTATAGATATATACTACATATTTTATATATTTCACTGAATTCATTTTCTAGCGTAAAAAACTCAGGAATCAAAAACCATTAAAAAACACATCAAAAAAGGGCCTTTGGGTCTTGAAAGGGATGACGGGCGAATATGAGAATCAAGAACGAAATTTACTGGATCCCTCGGATTCTTTGGTGTTTGTTCGGACTTGCCTGCATGCTTGGAATCAGGCAATGGTTTTCAGGCGAGTTTGTCATTCCACTCGCGGAGTTTTCCATCGGCCCCGCGCGGATTCCCTTCGGGATCCGAATGGATGCGCTTTCCTCTGTGCTCTTCACGATGGTTTCCTTGCTTGCGGCAGTGGTCGCCCGCTATTCGGTTCGGTACCTGGATGGTGAGCGGGGCCAGATCCGGTTTTTTTGGAACCTGCTTTTCACGGCAGTTGCGGTATCTCTGCTTGTCACTTCCAACGGTCTTGTGATGCTGATGTTTGCCTGGATTGGAAGCAGCCTTGGTTTGCACAGGCTGCTCACGTTCTATTCGGAAAGACCAAATGCCCTTCGTGCGGCACGTAGAAAGTTTGTGGTGAGTCGGCTCGGGGATCTTGCCTTATTGGCGGGATGTTTTCTGACTTTCAAGATTTATGGAACCTTTGAGTTTTCGGAGCTGTTTCAACTGGCAAACGCAGCTGCGCCCGACTCCACTCAAGCGCAATTTCTTCCCTGGATCGGGTTTCTTTTTGCGCTCGGTGCGATGACGAAATCCGCACAGTACCCGTTTCACTCCTGGCTTCCCGATACCATGGAAACCCCTGCTCCGGTCTCGGCCTTGATGCATGCGGGGATCATCAATGCCGGCGGATTTTTGATGATTCGCTTAAGCCCGCTCCTCCAGCATTCGGATGGAGCCCACATTCTGCTTCTTGGGATGGGTGCGTTCACCGCCGCATTTGGATCCCTTGTGATGATCACTCAAAACAACATCAAGCGAAAGCTCGCGTACTCCACCATCAGTCAAATGGGGATGATGATGTTCGCTTGCGGGCTCGGTCTCTTCTCGGTTGCTCTTTTTCACATGGTTGCCCATAGCTTTTACAAGGCACACGCTTTCTTGAGCACGGGAACCCTGGTCGAAGAGTCTAAAAAGGTGCGGTTCAAGGCGCGCCCTGCCTCGAGTGGCCAACTGGTATTTTCCACGGCTCTCGGTGCGGCTGTATTGGCTGCAGGCCTCTGGTTTGATGGAGGGGTCTACTTTGCCCATTCAAGTTACCTTGCGGTCCTTTTGCTTGGGGTTTTTCAGGTGATTGGGGGCGGATCCCTGCATGAAGAGGATTCCATGAAAGGCGTGGTTTTCCGGGTGGGTGCGATCATGCTGGGTGCTTTCGTCGCTTTCGCGGGTCTTGAGTACCTCGTTCATCATCACCTTCGGGAGCTGGTTCCGGTCATCTGGGACTCGACCGAATGGAGTTCTCCTCATGCGATTGCGATTTTTCTCAGTTACCTCATTTTCGCATCCACTCTTTGGATTCCCACTCTGTTGAAGGATCCGGGGTCGGAGATCTCGCGGAAGTTGTATCTTTATCTCTGGAACGGCGGGTATTTCGGAGTTACAAGGCAGGTGGGTTCTTCCAACGCATTTCAAACCGGCAGGAGTATGTAATGGAAACTGAAATCAGGAATCAAGCACAACGCAAGGATGGAATCAAATCGAGAAAACCGGAGAATGCGGAATTCATTCGCCAGGCGATCGAAAGAGGTCTTTCGGTTGCGACACCGGCATGGCCCCTTCAAAATACGGTAGCCGTGAATCCATTCTGGTTTCGACGACATGAGCGATTTGAAGATGCTTTGATGGGTCTTGAACCTTCGGTACGACATTCCCTTTTGATGCCGGTTTCGTATTATCTGGAGCGGTACCGGAAAGGCGAAATCAGGTTTGAGAGCATTTCGGACGCCATCCAGGCAGCACGGAACGCCGGAATGGACGTCGGAGTCCAAGTGGACCAGCTTCTGTCGGACGCAGAGACGCTTGCGGAAAAGCAAGATCTCGAAGGGAGAGGGATCCGGACCCTGACAGATGCACTTGATTCCTCAGGCGGACTGAGCGAATTCATCACGGCCGAAACGAGCAAATATGCCGCCGCATATCTGGACGACAGGCAATCCGTAATCGCGTTTCCCTGGCGGGATCTTCCGTTCTTTCAGGCCTGGACCTCGGCGCAGAAGTGGGATCAATCCATGGAGAAGGCCGGATTTTCCGGTTTCTCGAAACATTGCGATGGTCATACCGGAATGAGTGCGGAGGCCGCCATCGAATCGATGACACGGGAGATGGGGATCGACGGAAAAGAAGAGCAAACGGAATATTTTTCCAGGCTCACCGCATCAGTTTTGGGCTGGGGTTCGCAGTTCAAGTATGCCGAGTGGCAGAGAAGTCTCGGGTATCCGGTTCGATCCGAGGTCAATTCCAGAGATCTGCTCGCGGTTCGCCTGGCCTATGATTTCGGGATCCATCAGGAACTTCAGAGTTCAAAAGGGGAGCTGATCGCCAATTGGAAGAAGAGCCTCTCGCGCGAAGGCATGGACCAGGAAAGCAAGGATTCCTTTCAGATTCGTTTCGTGCTGCAGAACGCGCTTGAGATCAGCTATCAAAAATCCGTATCATCGCGGATCGGAAAGAACACCGGGAAGCGGCAAGGTCCTGTTGAGATGCAACTGGCCTTTTGCATTGATGTTCGTTCCGAAATGCTTCGCCGAAATCTGGAGGAAGTGTGTCCGACTGTCCAGACAATCGGTTTTGCCGGCTTCTTCGGTGTTCCATTCGACTACAAGAGAATGGATGAGGACGATGTCGGACATCGCCTGCCCGTTCTCTTGAAGCCAGCGTTTCATGTAAAAGAGGAGGCGCCCACGAATGATGCTGGAAGTTCGGATTCCGAGCCTCTGACCAACGGAGTGATGCGGAATCTTCGAAAGTATCCTTTGTCGTCTTTCCTTTACGTCGAGTTGTTTGGTGCCATGTACATTCCGAAGATGCTCAGGCGGACCTGGCAGTCGATGTTCAAGGCTCTTGCAAATGAAAGTGTGCCTGAGAGATTCAGGTCCCGGGGTGCACAACCGTCCCAGCGGGATGTTTCTTTGCTGGATGGCGGCCATTTCGGAATTCCTGAAAAAATCGAACGCGCCCGAGTGGTATTGCAGCACCTTGGACTCACGGATAATTTTGCTCCGCTTGTGATGATCGTCGGCCATGGAAGTCAAACCACAAACAATGCGCTGGGTTCAGCGCTCGATTGCGGTGCCTGTGGCGGACACGCAGGAGACATCAACGCTAGATTTCTCGCCGATCTCCTGAACGATCAGAAAGTCAGGAGCGGACTTTCCGCTCAAGGCATCGTGATTCCGGAGGATACTGTCTTTGTTGCAGCTCTACATGAGACCGTTACTGACGAGATTCATGTTTTGGAGACCGACGGGGTTCCTGAAGCCGGCAGATCTGCGATTGGAAAACTTTCCGAGTCTTTCAAAAAGGCTTCCGAAATGACCCGGGTGGAAAGGTTTCATACCCGGTCTGACGTGATTGATCCAAATGCGGAAAGAAGGTCACAGAATTGGGCTGAAATCCGACCTGAGTGGGGTCTTGCCGGAAATGCCTGTTTCATCGTGGCGCCCAGGTCCAGGACCCTTGGAGTGAATCTTGAGAGCCGGTCCTTTCTTCATGACTATGATTGGCGCAAAGATGCTACCCGTGGGTTCGCGACCCTCGAGTTGATCATGACGGCTCCGATGGTGGTGACCAACTGGATCAACATGCAATACTATGCGTCCTCGGTTGCGCCGAAGGTATATGGTTCGGGCAACAAGGTCCTTCACAACCTCACCAATGAAAATGGAGTGGTCGAGGGCAATGGAGGAGATCTCAAGGTGGGTCTTTCATTTCAGTCGGTCCACGATGGCGAACGCCTGGTTCATGATCCCCTGAGACTTAGTGTATTCATCGAAGCTCCAAGGGAGGAGATCGAGAAAATCATTGCTCGTCATGAGGTTGTAAGAGAGTTGCTTGACCACGGCTGGATCAACTTTGTTCACATCGAGCCCGAGGAGGCGGATCTTTATCGCAGGCTGCCGGGCGGAATTTATTCCGCCATTTGAGTCGCGGTTTATTCTGGTGAGAAACTCGTCATCAGAAAGTTCGAAATGGGGTTTTCAATTCTCCGTTTGGCAGAGAGAAAGTAGAGGTTCTCGACGATGCCAGGCATTGACCCGATTTTGAGAAGTTCCTTCGATTTGACATAGGATTCAGCGGCGACTCCGGTCAAGGGAACCAGTCCCACCCCTTCTGTCCCGAGAATTTTTTGGAGGGCGGTATCCTGGGTCTCCGCGGAAATCTCCGGGGTTATTTTTCTGGTCTGGAAGAATTGGTCCAAGTCCAGGCGCATTTTGCTGTGACGGGTCGGGAGAACCATGGGAGCACCGGAAAGCGACTCCGGAAAATTCTTCTTGAAGCCCGCGAATTTCGGATGCCCGTAGATTGCGACTTCGCATTCCTTGATTTTTTTGGAAAAGAGAGGGCTGTCCGGATTGGAAGATGGCAGGTGATTTGTCAAGATGAGGTCGATTCGGTGAGCGAGCAGCTCTCCGATCAAATCCGAGCTTGATCCTTCAAGAATGGTCACGGTGCATTTCCGGAACCGATGAGCGCTTTTCACCATTTGTGAGATCAGGTGTTTTGGAACGCTGTCCAGCGCCCCCAATTCCACATGGACGCGGTCCGGGATCTTCCGGTCTTGCAGGACTTCCAGAAGCTCGGAACCCATCTTGAAAATCTCGTTTGAGTACTCCAAGGCGACTCTCCCCGCCTCGGTCAGGTGAAGGCGTTTGTTTCTTCTCTCGAAGAGTGCGACCCCGATTTTTTCCTCGAGTGTCTTGATCTGGGCGCTAAGGGTGGGCTGCCCAAGTCGAAGCTTTTCTGCCGCTCTTGCGATGCTTCCTTCTTGTGCGATGACTTTGAAATAAAACAGGTGGTGATAGTTCAGCCAGGAATCCATGAGGGCGATCTTAATGATTTTCCCTCGGTTTGTCTTGTGGCTTGTCGCTGGAGATGAAAGGTGAAAAGGAATACGGCCGTCGAGCTGAGGAGTGGAACGCCCAAGGACAGGTATTTCAGGTTTTCGGAAACCCGTATGGAAAGAATGGATCCGGCAGTGAAGGAGATAAAGCAGAAAATCCGGCTGATATTGCTTTTCCAGAGCCTTTTTCTTTCCGGTTCGGACAGAGTTCCAAAAAAAGTTTTCGACAGGTCGATTCCAAGGTCCGTACTGAGTCCCGATAAGTGAGTGGTTCGAATCAGGCCGTTGGTAAGGGTGGTGAAGCAGGCATTTTGGATCCCACAGGCAAAGGAGAGCGAGAAAAGAAGGACAAAGTCATGAAAATAGAGAAGATCTTCGCCAAAGGGACCGAATTTTCCTTTCAACCCGAAATAAATCAGGATCAGGGTAAGGGCCGGAAACAATCCGCTGACCAGGTCATACCGCGGAACGAGTTTTCTTGAGGTTTGAGCAGCGGTGTAGATTCCCGAGATCAACGAACCAAGAATGAAGAAAAAAGGCGTGCCGAACATTTCCACGGCAAAGGCCCAATTCCCTTGACCCAAGGCGATTCCTGCTTGCGTTCCGAAACCGGTGACATGGGATACATAGCGACCACAGGCGAGAAACCCGAAAGAATTGATGAATCCCGCCTGAAAAGAGAGCGTGGACCACAAGGGAAGATATTGGCTTTTCAGAACTTGATCCCGGTTCCAGGTTTCCATCTGCCCCTCCCTTTGTTTGAAGAACCTTAACGATAGGTGTGGCAAATCAACGAAAAAAGTAGATTATTCGGAATGGGTTCTTCGTTTTTTGTGATGGATGCAAACGGAGTTTGACGGAGCGCGTCTTTTAAAAGTATCCTTCTGCCGGCAGTTCAGTCCTTCAATGAAGGCGCGTTGAGTGCAGGCGACTTCGTTCTATTTTTTCTCGGGCGTCGAGGCCCAGATTGACGTGCTTCGGGCGGCATGTGTCTTCGAAATCGATGAAACGGGAGCCTGCGTGCTGAAGTACAAGGGCCAACACAAAAAAATCCGCGATCGGATCGATCTTTATGCGATCGCAAACCACGTTCAGACTGAAGTTCATCCCGGGGCGTTGCTGATCGAGGCCTCCCTCGCGGTCATTGATTTTCAGTGCCTTTGAAGGGTGGATCGTGATTGGCACAGCGGTTGCTACGGTTTCCAGCCGGAGGGGCTTCCATGGCACTTGCGGCTCGATTCTTTCTTTTTGTTTTGATGTGGGCTTCTGTTGTAAAAATGGGTTGGTTTCACGGGTAAGGAGTAAATTATTCTGTACAGCGCCCGAACTCATGCTAAGGATGGATTCATGGGGTTTTTTTCCGGGGTATTGTTTTTAGGTCTATTCGCTTGGAAAGGACACGCAGCAGAGCTTCCCGAGCGGTGTTCGTTTGTCGATTTACGGTCGAAGGTCTCTCTTCATATGCGCAATCAGGGCGATATTTCCTGGTGTTATGCCCACACTGCTGCAGACCTTCTTCAGTTCAATTCCGGTCTGACTGAGCAGGTGTCGGCCGCAGACATTGCAGTTCAATACAACAAAAAGATCTGGCCCAAAATCTACCGATGGGTGAATGGAACGCTCGTGCCCGAAACGGGTTTTCTAAAGCCCGCTTTGCGTCAGGCAATCGAATCCGGATATTGCCCGGAAGAAGCATTTCCTTCCGAGACCTGGCTCCGGGTGGAGGGACAGGGTCAGAGCGCCCCGAAGGTTGAGAAGAAAACTCTCAATCTGGCCATCTCGGAAATTCTGGATCTGCAGCGACTTGTGCTCTCCGGAATATTCAAGTCCTCAGGCGAGCTCCCGTTTCACTACGAGTTTCGGGGTGTGGATCGTTCGGATTTTTTCGAGATTCTCAGGAGCCGGTCCCGGCAGGAAGTTCTGGAAGGATTGCGATTGAAGGCGTGTGATGGGCGCCGAAAACCCTATCCCTTCGAGATCGAATCCATTTCAATGCGATTTAGAGGACCGGGAATGTTTCAGCGCATCCGTGATGAATTGGAGCAGGGGCGGGCGATCTCGCTGGATTATTTTTACAGCGTTCTTGAGGATTCCTCCCGGATCCGGAAAAAACTTTCAGATCTTCATACCTCGATCGTGCTGGGGCAGCGTTTCGATCCATCTTCGGGGGAGTGCCAGTACCTGATCAAGAATTCCTATGGAGAATCCTGCACGAATTTTGATCCCAAGTGGGAATGCCAGCGGGGGTACTTGTGGGTCGGAGAGTCTGCTCTTCGTGAGGGCTCGGTAAGTTACGTATCCGTAAAATCTCAGGAAAAATGATCTGCGATAAACTTTAGATGAGTGTCTGAACCAATCAATCCCATGCGCTCGCCGGGAGTCATCTGATCCCGCGCCAGCTTGATTCCGGCACGAACCTTTCGAACGCGGTCCATCGATTTTTTTACGCGAATCGGGTCCAGTCGGCCGTCCACCATTGCTTTTTTGATGGACTCCATTGCCAGGATGGCTGCCGGCTCCGAGCGATAGCAAAGTACGTCGCATCCGGCTTGCAACGCAAGGATGGGAGCCTCCTCCGCCCCGTAGTTTTTGGTGATTGCTCCCATTTCCATGTCATCGCTCAGAACAATTCCCTGATACATGAGAGTTCCCCTGAGATGATCCTTAAGAAAAGTGGGAGACAGAGTTCCCGGATTCTTTTCATCCAGATGGGGAAGGAGAATGTGGGCGCTCATGAGGAAGTTTGCACCTGACTTCATGGCCCTGTGGAATGGGATCCATTCGCGCGTACGCAAGGTTACAAGAGGAGTGTGAACCGTGGGAAGGGACTCGTGGGAATCCAGGTGAGTGTCTCCGTGACCTGGAAAGTGCTTGATGCAAGGCTCTACCCCTTCTGTGAGGTGGCCCCGCACCACGGCGGAAGCCATTCGGGTCACGAGATCGAAGTTGTTTCCATAGGCCCGATCTCCGATGACCGGATTGGCGGGATTTGTGTTGATGTCGCACACCGGGGCGTAGTTGAGCTGAATGCCTGCCGCAAACAATTCTTTTGCCTGAATTCGACTCAGGTCAAAGGTCAGATTGGGTGATGCTTTTTCACCAACTTTTTGGGCTGTGGGAAGCAGGGTGAAATCCTTTCGGAAGCGCTGGACCCGACCTCCCTCCTGATCGGCTGAAATGACGCCAGGAATGGAATGTCCTGCCTCGCGAACACGGGCCTGGATTTCATCGGTGAGCGCAATGAGCTGATCTTTCGATTCGTAATTGTGGGAAAATAGAATGAAGAGCGGAGCTTTTTCGGTCGAGATCGTCTTCAAGGTTTCGGGGGCGAGGGTCTTCCCCTGAAAGCCCATGATCACAAGTTCTGAAACTGAATAATCAGGATCCATCATCACGGTAGTCTAATTTTGTTCCTCGTGGCTTAGCAAGTGGAATGAAGCCAAAACGAGGCAAAGAGGGAGTGCCGAGGAGAACAGAATCCACGGGGCCTCCATGAAATAGTCCTTCCCTTGGGCAAGCAATCGTCCCCAGGTTTCCTGCTCCGGAACATGGCCCAGCCCCAAGAATGAAATGGAGGTCTCGATCAGAATCAGGCGCAGCAGTGTGAATGGAAGCACAGCGAGGATCGAGACTCGAAGGGCCGGAAGAAGATGATAAATCCAGATGTGGAGTGGAGGTGCACCCATGGAATTCGAAGCCAGAATGAAGTCCTCCGAGCGGATTTTCAGGAGGAGGCTCTCGAAATAGCGGATGGTCGAGGGCATCACCATCAAAACAGTGGCAAAGTAAACGGTAAGTCCGGAATCCGGAAATACCACTCCGAGGGCCAGGGCAATGAGAAGGCCGGGAAGAGCTGTGAACAGATCAAGGGTCGATCGAAGAAAAAAACGGAGCTTCTGGTTTTTTCCCGAGACTGCCAGGGAGATCCCGATGGAAAGAAGCAGCGTGAAAAAAAGAACCGGAAGCGTCGAAGTCAGTGTAGTGGAGATCGCAGAAAGGGTGAGGGAGAAACAGTTCCTGCCGAAAGCATCCATTCCGGGTCGCAATGCGCGCTCGAGGTGATGGCGCTCGATTTCCTCCATTTGAAAACGGGCAAAGAAACTTGAAACGGATAAAAGCACGAGGAGACTGATGGCGGTTTTTTTCATGGATCTCATGAAATCCTCGGGTCCCACCAGGACTGCAGAATGTATCCGGCCTGCTGGGCAAGGAGCGTAAGGATCGCTGCGGTCGTCATTCCAAATTCAAGAACCGGATAATCACGGGAGAGTATGGCATCGGAGAGAACACTGCCGATTCCATTCCATTGGAAAAGCGTTTCAACCAGAATGCTGCCATTCAGGAGAAATCCGATCTGAGAGCCAAAAAAAGCGATGAAGCCACCAAGAGAGGGCGCAAGAAGAGTTCTCCAAAAGATGCTCAGTTCCGGGAACCCGAGCGCGCGGGCGCCATTGACCGGACTTGTGGGCAATTGTCTTTCGAGTCGACGGGCAAGAGTCCGATACCAAAACGCGGTGAGGTATGCGGCAAGTGTGAGTGCGGGAAGAATCGGATTGGGAAAAGGAAGAAAACGAAGAAGGATCGGCCCGAGCACAAGAATCGGAATGGATGCGAGGATCAGGCTGAAGAGTTCGGCAAACGATCGTCGAGGTCCGCCTTGAAAATTGAAAAACAGAAGAAAAAAAGTCAGGGGAAGGGCGATTGAGATCGACAAAAAAGCAAGAATCGCGGTGCGTTTCCAGGCCCGAAAAAGAAGTGGAATGGCCTCTTCGTTCCGGATCAGCGATCGATTTTTGGGAAGAGAGAGGACTCGCGCCACTGGGGATTGATCGAGGTCCATTCGTTTCCGGAGTTCTGCCGGATCCATCTGAACCAATGCTTCATGGACGAGAAACTCGGCCGGATCACCGGGCAAGAGGTAAATCGCACTCCGGGCCGAGATCCAGACCATCAAAAAAACGAGAAAAACCCGGAGAAAATTCTTCATGGATTCAGGAACGCTTCGGCAGTCTCGCGAGTAGTCCGATTCGCCACTCTCTCGAGCGCGGGAATCTCGATCCGAACCGCATCTCCTTTTGGTCCCACCCACCAAATGGCCACCACCTTGTTGAACTCCACCCTTAGTTTTCGTGTTTTGCTTTGAAGAGCGAAATCATCCGCCCGCATCTCATAGGCGGTTCCCCGAATTACGGGAACTTCGCCTTCGACCTGGTCCTCAAGGATCGCCTGGAATTCCTTTGGTTGCACTCCGGTGATGCGCTTGGAGTTCTTGTTGATCCAAACCGGAAAAAAAGACGCAAGAATGAGTTTCGGGAGCATTTCCGCTCTCAATGGCTTTGCTTGAACAACTCCGGTTCTCGCCTTCACCGAAAAAACGCGTCCTTTCGGATCTACCGTTCCATCAATGACCTTTTCTTCCCCGTTGACCTGGGTTCGAAAATTGTAAAACAGGGGTTCGAGCAGCTCTGTGTTCTTAGCGGTGGCTCCCAGATTTTCACTTCGAACCCGGCGCCCACCGCGGATCCATGTATTCAGTTGAATTTTAATGCGGCTTCCCGTGATCTCGACTTTCTCGTTATAATAGGAATGGGGGGCGTTGCGTTCACTGACGGTGTACCAGTGATCCCAAAGGACTTCGCCTCCGAATGAGGAAAAGGGGATGAATAAAATCAAAAAAGCCCGGATTCGGTGGAATTTTGACACAAGGAGCCTCCTCTGTTTCAAGTCCGGCACAGCCTAACTTATTTCAGTTATTAAGGAAAGATACCGAAGAGGAATCGGGAGAAACAGAATGTTCACGTTCCACATTTCCGAGTATGCAGGCTTCTTGCTTTACGCAGGGTATGCGCTCATCTTCATTGCGGTGGCGATGTTCTCCTACATGCTGCTCTCGGAACAAGAGAACATGTCGGCTGCGGAAAATCTACGCGAGCTCGAAGGAAAGAAAACCACGAACGGGTTGGTCAAGCTCACTCGTCCCTTCTTTTCCCAATATCTGGTGCCCATGGTTCGAAGCAAGCCATTCTTCGATGAAGCGCGGGTGAAGTACCGCCGCAAGATCATCAGTGGAGGACTCAGGGATCAGTTGAACGCGGATGAGTTCATTGCATTCAAAATTTTCCTCGTCGTTTTTTTCCCTCTGGTTGCGGGAATGATCAATGCATTGAAGCTTTATGAGCTTCCGATGTACGTCATCCTTGCACTTCCCTTCATCGGCTTCATCTATCCTGACATGTGGGTGAACGGGGAGATCAAGGATCGCCACAAGAAGGTGATTCGCTCTCTTCCTTTCGTCGTGGATCTCCTTGCCCTTTCCACCGAAGCCGGTCTTGATTTTATCGGTGCGATCCAAAAAGTGGTGGAGAAGGCGGCGCCAAGTCCTTTGATTGATGAACTGGAGCAGGTGCTCAAGGAAATCAAGGTGGGGTCGGCCCGGGGTGAAGCCCTGCGCGAGATGGCGATCCGGATCAATCTTCAGGAGGTGAATTCCTTCATCGCGGTTCTGGTGTCCGCGGATCAGATGGGAGCCTCGATCGGAAAAGTTCTTCGCCAGCAGTCCGAGCAGATCAGGGTATTGCGGTTCGTAATGGCGGAAAAAGCGGGAGCCCAGGCAAACCAGAAACTCATGGCACCGACTTTCGGTCTTATTCTTCCTGCGATCATCATCGTGATGCTCGTGCCATTCCTGCTTTCGGGAGGAGGACTTTGAGATGACTCTGAATCTCATTCGCAAACATGACTCTGCCGAAATTGCCTCCAAACTGGAGGTTGCGGACCGGTTTGTGCCAAGGCTCAGGGGTTTGATCGGGAGATCCCGTTTTGATGCGGGTGAGGGGTTGCTGTTTCCGAGATGCAACAGTGTCCACATGTGGATGATGAGCATTCCGATAGACCTGGTGTTCCTGAAAAAACAGGCCTCCGAGTGGTTGGTTTTGAGCGTGCATCCGGAACTTAGACCATGGAAGATTCTCCCTGTGGGAAATTTCAAGGCCGATGATGCTCTTGAGCTTCCGGCCGGAACCATTCAGAGCAAGGGACTGAAATCCGGGGAGGTGCTATGCATCGCCTCGTGATCGTATCCGGACCAAACCGGGGGAGTTCGTTCAGTCTGGTCGAGGGGGAAAACTCCATCGGCCGTCAGATGGACAATCACATTGTTCTCAGTTCATCCAAGGTTTCCAAACGCCACTGCGCTTTGGTGGTGAATACCCGGGACGTGGTTCTCCGGGATGAAGGAAGCACGAATGGAACCTTTGTGAATGGGGCACTTGCACGCCAGCAGACCCTGAATTCCGGCGACAAGGTTGGAGTTGGCGAGTTTGTCCTGGAGCTCGTCAAATCACAGCTGCCGGCCCCGCTGGAGCCCTCTTCGAGTGGTGCGATCGCGGAAGTTGGAATCCCCTCCGGTTTTGCAGACCCCGGATTCGGAGCCCCTGCTCCCGTCGAGCGCATCACGATCGCAAAAGCCAACTTCAAGGACGCCGTCCCCGAGGTGGAGGCGCCTCAGGATCCGATTGGAAAAATTGCCGCGATTTTTGAGGGAAAAATCATGCCGAATTTCTACGGCATGCTCATGAAAACCGAGTTCAGGTCGGTGGCGGGCACGATTTTTCTTGTGATGGGAATCGTTGCGGTGGCAGGAGCGGTCATGCCGATGCAGGATCTTGCGGAACAAAGCATCCGGAATGAGGCCTTCGTCCGCGCCAAAATCCTGTCGAGAGAGCTTGCGGACAGGTTCAGCCCCAATTTCGCAAATCATACCGAATCCCAGATTGATTTTTCTTTTCTCGAAACCGAGGACTCGATCAAGTCGGTAGTCATCACAAATCCATCCCTTCAGATCATAGCGCCGGTGTCCCGGTTGAATCAGATTTATGCCGGCGGTTTTGAAGCGGTATTTGCTTTGAAGGCCGCGAAACTCTTCCGCGAGGGAAGGGATTCGGGGATTGGTATGGTGGGGACCGATCAGAGTGTGGCCGTGTGGGCGGAACCGGTCAAGGTCACGGATGCCCGTCAATTGAAGCCCCAGCTTGCCGCGATCGTCGTTGTGGCCATTGATTTTTCGGGGAACATGATTGCTTCGGGCGGACTCGGCGTTGTTTATGGCACCGCTGCCGCAGTTGCAGGGCTTGCCATGTTGATTGGCTATCTAATTCTCATGCGTTTGTCGGCCAAACCCTATGAAGTGCTGAACGAAGAATTGGATCGGATTCTTCGCGGCGAAATCACCCGGGTCACCCAGGAATTCAAGATGGATGAGACCAAGGCTCTCTGGGAAAACATCAATACCGCAGCCCAGAGGATGCCGAAGAGCGCCTCTGAGTCCATGAGTCTGAGCGAGATCTCCTGGGACCAAAGGATGGAGTCCTACCGCGCACTCTCGGAGCAGGGTAAATTCGCGTTCCTCGGGCTGGATCCGAGTCTTCTGATCGTTTCGATGAACGAGATCTTCAGCGAGGCCAGCGGGATCCGTTCCGAATCGATCGGGCAGCCCGTGAGTGTTGCTGCCGACCAGGCTCTTTCCGCATTGGCCACGGATTTGCTCCGGGTGGCAAGCAGCTCCCAAGGCAGGTTCGCAAGTGACCGGTTTTCCTTCCAGGGGGACAGTTATGAAGTTACCGCGATTGCCATTCCCAATGGCGATCAGAACGGGCTTGCGGTGATGTTCAAGAGGGGAGGCGGGTGATGAGTCAGGAACTCGTTCTTCGCTTCAAGACAGCCCAGGTTCCCTTGCAGGAGGGTGAATATGCACGGCTTCGTGTTCTTCAGGGCCCTGATCTCGGTTCGATTTTTGTCGTGAAGAGTTCCTCCGTTACTCTTGGGCGCGGCGAGGGGGCCTCGCTCCGGATTGCGGATCTGAAAGCCTCGAGGGTTCATGCCAAAATCGAATTCACTTCGAGCGTGGGGTGGCGGGTGGTGGATCTTGGAAGTGCGAACGGGATTTTTTATCGGGGTGAGTTCGTCCGGGATTTCCCGGTAAAAAGTGGGGATAATTTCACCATTGGGGATACGATCTTTCAATTCCTGATGAATTCGGAGCCGGGGCACCTTCTGATGGCGCCCATTTCGGATGATCCCGAACTTGAGAAGCGGGAGGTCGCCTTCGCGGAGCAGAAGATCAGGGTGCGGGCTCTCAGCAAGGAAGTGAAATTTGCCGAAAAGAAAAACGCCAAGAAGACCAACCCTCTGGTTCTTGTCTTGGGAGCGATCTTTGCGTTGGCTTATATTTACCCCGAAGAGGCGGCACCGATTCTGTACGATTACGGACTCGATTTCGTCGCTGATCTGATCGGTGCTCCCCCCAAATCCCAGCTCGCACAGAAAAAATCCGGGCAGAAGAAGGATGAGAAAGAGGAGAAGGACCGTTCGGTTGCTTCCTATGGGGCGCCCAGTGTGGCACCTGAGGTTGCAAGAACTGCGGAGCAGTATTATCGCCAGGGCTTCCGGGAGTTCAAAGCCGGAAATTACCTGCGTGCCCGGGAGAGCTTTGCGCTCGCACTTCAGGTGAACCCTGGGCATGAACGCGCCCGGGCCTATCTGGAAAATTCGATTCGGGAAAACGAGCGCGAGGTGAAACACCTGATTGATCTCGGAAGAAGGGCCCGGGATGTCGGTCGATTCAAGTTGGCACGCAGTCTTTTCTCCACGGCTCTTCGCCACAGTGGAGACGACCCTGAGGATCCTCTGGTGATTGAGAGCAAGGAAGCCTTGAAGAATCTTGAATCCGGAGGTGTTCAATGAGTACTCTTCTGCGACTTGAAGTTTTTCACCAAGGCGAACTCCTGAAGGAAATTCCGTGGGATGGTCAGACCCTTTGGGTGGGACGGGGTGAGGATTGTGGAATCCGCCTTGATGATCGCGCGATTTCCCGCAAGCATGCAGTGATTCGTCATACTGAAAATGGAATCGAATTCGAAAAGAAATCAAAATTCGGCGGTGCCAAAGTGGACGGAAAGGACGTGGAACAGGTCACCCTTCATGGGGGCGAATGTCTCGCATTCGGGGAGTATGAGATCCATGTGAAAAAGTCGGTGGAACCCGGGAAGACGGTTCCCATCCCCGCTCAAACCATCGAATCACTCGAGTATGGAACTGAAAAAATGGAGCCGGTGATTCCGGATTCGTTTTCTGATCATGCTCTTTCTCTCTCGCAGGAAGCGCCCGGTGTCGGTCTTGAGTCCACAAAGCAAGAGGGCACAGCGGCTCTCGATCTGAATGGAATGTCCGAAGGCGCGCCTGACTTCATGAGTGGCGTGGAGGGAGCGGCCGAAGCGTCAAATGAGCTGCAGTCCGAA